>JAWWPF010000219.1:0-12517 GCA_033850795.1 Nocardioidaceae bacterium
CGCCGATCGTGACGCCATCGGGGTCCTCGCCCTCGACGGCGACGGCCGACTCAAGGAGGAGAAGGTCGGGGCCCGAAGCATCGGCAAGGGCGCAGGAATCGGGGCCGCGCTGTTCCTGCTGGGACCGGGCGCCGTCGGAGTCGGGCTCATCGGCGGCGCGGCCGTCGGGGCACTGCACCACAAGGGTCTCAAGCTCGACGGCTCCGACCGCGTACGCATCGCCTCGGAGCTGGACGACGGGAAGGCCGCCGTGGGCGTCCTCGCCCGAGGCATCGACGTCGCGCCCATCTCTGCCAAGCTGACCGACCTCGGCGGCAGGCCCGAGAGCCACGACGTGTCCGACGAGGAGGCGCTCAATGAGCCCGCGGTGGAAGGTCCGGCCGGCTGAGCCGAGCCGGACGCGCTGCGAGGTCTACCCGGACATCGAGGTGCCGCCGATCGTTGAGGCGATCGGCGCCTCTTCTTGTCCGCGAGCTCTTAGCAGAGCCCAGCCGGACTCGAGACTCAGCCGCCCAGGAGCCTGTGGAGACCGTCGAGGGCGACGATGGCTCCCACTAGGACTGCGACCCCGGCGAAGAGGGCCGGACCGGCCGCGGTCAGGCGGAGGCGCAGGGCAGTCAGGCGAGCCTCTGCCTCACCGGGTTGGCGCGCGTAGTACAAGAAGAGCAGCGCGACACTCGCGGTCGAGGCAGCTGTGAAGAGCACGAAGGCGATGGCGGCTGCGACCAAGCCGGTGTGGTGGTCGAGCACGACCAGCGCGGCCGCCGCGGTGATGGCCCACGGTTGCTTGAGCACCCCCACGAAGGCGGCACTCCACGGGTTCAGACGACGCGCGTGCCGGTCGACTGCGGCCGCCGCGGGGCGAGCGACATGGCGACGGCGCCACTGCCGGATACCGACTGCGACCAGCGCCACGCCCAGGAGGACCTGAGCGAGCTGGACGGAGGTCCGGCCGCTGGTGCCTTGGAGTGGGTGCGAGGCACCCGCGGAGAAGCTGGCCGCGAATACGACCGTCAGGGAGACCGCCCACCCGACCAGGAAGGCGAGCGCGTTCACCCGCGCCCGGGCGGTGCCCAGGAGAAGGATGAACACCACGATCGTGGTCGGCGAGAGGCTCGCCAGCAGGCCCAGGAGAAGGATGGGGACGATCAGGCTCACGGCTGCCCTCCCCGCAAGAGCGCTTGGTCGCGGACGACCCTGCCTAGGCCAATCTCGCCCGCTCCGTGGTGTCGTAGGCCGACCCCGGCCTCGGCGGAAGGATGGCGCCGAGCAGCCAGAGCAGGGGGATGAAGATGCCGATGATCCCTAGCAGGACATGGCCCTTGCGGAACGTCAGCATGCACACCGTGAAGAGGCAGCAGATGTAGAACGCGCCGAGGATGATCCACAGAATCCACTCGAGCCCGGTCATGACCGCCCCTTCCCTCAGGGGACATCGGCGTCCCAGATGAATCAAATACGGCTCGATGGCATCCCGGCTCATCCGTCCCGGATGACCTCCTGCGTGACGGGGTCAGCGAGGAGCGCGGTCGGAGCGACGGGACGAAGCTCCTGGTCGCCGTGCCGGATCAGGACGCAGGTCGACTCCGGCACCTCGAGCCAGGCGCCGCGTAGGTCCCCGAGCGGCTCGGAGACGACCAGCCTCGCGAGACCGGGCCTCCGAGGCAGGTCCCGATGTCGGACAGTCGTCCGCGGTGAAGAGGAGCGGCGCACCGACCGCTGCTCGGCCCGAGCCTGCCGGCTCGCCGTTGACGGTCATCGTGATGCCCGAGGTCCCGCCTCGGCGTAGGCAATGCCACCAGCGTGCTAGCCAGAGCAGTGCGCGAGCCGAACCACCCTCGTAGGCTGGTCTGCTGTCGGACGACGTCAATGCGAGGAGAGTGGCCGCGGCGCCGGGGTTGGAGGGTGAGGTGCGGACGTACCGCCGCAGGGAGCTCGTCTCCGCGTGCGTCGCCAACGCCATCGAATGGTACGACTTCGCGGTGTTCGGTGCCGTGGCGTCGGTTCTCGTCGTGGTTCTTCTCCCACCCCAGCCCGCTCCGGCCGGCCTCGTCACCCTGTTCGCGGTCTTCGCCTCATCGTTCCTGACGCGGCCGGTCGGTGCACTCCTCATCGGTCGCCGCGCCGACCGGCTCGGGCGGCGGCACGCCCTCGCCGCGATGATCCTGCTCATGACCGGCGCCACGGCCGCGATGGCACTGCTCCCGTCGTGGTCCGCTGTGGGTGTCCTCGCTCCCCTGTGCCTGCTGGCCCTGAGGCTGACCCAAGGGTTCGCCTCAGGAGGTGAGATCAGCAGCTCCATACCGTTCCTGCTCGAGTCGGCCCCTCGTCAACGCTGGGGGCTCTACTCCGGCTGGCACACGGCAACAATCGCCAGCGGCCTCGCGTCCGGCATAGCCGTCGCCGGCCTGCTCTCGGCGACCCTGTCCACCGAGGCCCTGCGGAGCTGGGGGTGGCGGGTCGCCTTCCTGCTGGCGCTTCCCTTGGGGGTCGTGGGGCTTTATGTGCGACTGCGTCTCAACGACACGCCGGGCTTCGAGGCCTCCACCGCTTCGCGAGAGGCGCCAGGGCTGCGAGATGTGTGGCGACTCCATGGATCCACCATCAGAACCGGCTTCGTGCTGGTCAGCGTCCTCTCAGCGGCCTTCAACATGTGGTTCATCTTCCTTCCTTCGCACCTGGCCGAGGAAGGCACGCACTCCCTCGCCGTGGCGCTCAGCTGCGCAGCGGGTGGACTGCTGGCCGCCGCGATGGCCGCTCCTGCGCTCGGCCTCTGGTCCGACCGTCTGGGGCGCCGACCCTTGCTGATCATCGCCGGCTCGTGCCTCTGCCTGCTCGCGCTCCCTCTGTACGGGTTGGCCAACCAGCGACCGTGGTGGGCGTTGCTCCTCGCGGACGTCGGGATGGGCGTCATCCTGGGTGGGCTGGTGATCGGTGCCTATCTCGCCGAGCGCCTCCCCGTCGGCGTACGGGCTACCGGCATAGGACTCTCGTTCGGCCTGGCCACTGCGGTGGTCGGCGGGACGGCGGCACTGGTGGGGAGCGTCCTCGCGCGAGCCGGATGGTCCGCCGGCATCCCCGTGTACCTGGTGGTCCTCGCCGGTTCCGGGCTCATTGCCACGGTGCGCGCGCCGGTCGCCCTTCCGGACCATCAGACCACCGTGCCTGCCCGCTAGCAGGACCGCGGAGGGCGAAGCGGCGTAGGTTCGAGCCATGCATGCCGGGGAAGGACGGTGACCTCACGACCCCATACCGGGGCAAGCCGCGGCGAGCTCATCGAGGTCGGCGTCATCGAGGGCAAGCTGTCGCCGAGTCGGCTGCCGAGTGGAGCCGTGCCCCGGGACTCCCTGGTCAGGAGGATGAGCTCCGGACGCGCGCATCGGCTCACGCTCATCTCGGCGCCCGCGGGCTTCGGCAAGACGACCCTCCTGACCGCGTGGGCGAGCGCGGCCTCGGGACCGGTCTGCTGGGTGTCACTGGACAGGGGGGACACCGATCCCACCCGCTTCTGGACACACGTCATCGCTGCACTCGCCGGTCACGAGCCGCTCGCCGGGACGACGTCCCTGGCGGCACTGCGGGCGCACCCCGGGGACTTCGAGGCATACACCCTTCCCCGGTTGCTCGACGAGATTCCACGCGAAGGTCCAGAGCTCACCTTGGTCCTCGACGACTTCCACCTTGCGGAGACCCCGCAGGTGGCGAGCAACGTCGCGGCGTTCCTCCGCTATCGTCCCGACCGACTCCACCTGGTGGTGGCGACCCGCTCCGACCCTGCGCTCGGGGTAGCCCGGCTGAGGGCCTCGGGCGACCTGCTCGAGATCCGGGCCGAGGACCTGCGGTTCGATGACCGGGAGCTCGCGTCCTTCCTGGACGGCATGGGAGTCGTGGGGCTGTCCGCGGAAGACCAGCGTCGACTGGCCCATCGAACGGGAGGGTGGCCCGCGCCGCTCCGCCTCCTCGCGCTGCTGATGCCGGATGACAACCGTGGTGACTTCATGGAGTCCCTTGCCGGCGGCAGCCGCACGGTCGTCGACTACCTGACGAGCGACGTGCTCGACCTGCTGAGCGCAGACGTCCACGAGTTCGTCCTCCGGTCGTCGGTGCTCGAGCGGATGAACGCGTCCCTGTGCGACGCAGTGCTCGCCAGGACCGGTTCCGGCGCGGTCCTCGCCCACCTCGAGCGCTCCAACTTCTTCACCTCCGTGGACGCCACCGGAGAGTGGTACCAGCTGCACCATCTCTTCGCGGAGGCGCTACGTCTCGAGCTCACCCGCAGCCGACCCGACTTGGTGCCTGAGCTCCACCGGCGCGCCGCGGCCTGGTTCGAGGCCTCCGGCGACCTCGAGACGGCCACCACGCACGCGATTCAGGCGCGCGACCTTGCGATGGCCAGCCGGCTCGTCTCCCAGCAGAGCCAACCCTTCGTTGCGTCCGGCCGATGGGCAACCGTCGTGCGATGGCTGTCGGACCTCGACTGGCCCGATGCGAGGACGGACCCCGAGCTGGCGTTCGACCGCGCCATAGCAGCCGCGTTCCGGAACGACGTCGACGTCACCGTGAGCTGGCTCGACGTCGCGGGTACCGGACCGCCCGGGATGATCGGTGCGATGGGACTGCCGCTGGGGTTCCGGACCGACTTCCTGCGGGCGATGGTCGGCGTCAATGACGTCTCCGTCGCCGAGGCCGCCGGCCGGAGGGCGCTCGAGTCGGCCCCCACGCCGGCATGGAGAGGGGTCGCGCTCGCGGGCCTGGGCCAAGCGCAGTACCTGCGGGGTGAGTACGTCGCCGCCCAGCAGTCCCTCCGCAGGGCAGTAGGCCTCATCCCGGACGCCAACCCGGTCCTGCTCCACTTCGCCATCGGGAACCTGGCGTTGGCCGAGTTCACCGAAGGGTCCTCCCGTCACGCAGCGCCCTTGCTGGACTCGGCGTTGGAGCGGATCCGCTCCATCGGCCAAGGACTGACGCCGTCAGGTGCCATTCTCAACATGGCGTGCGGAGAACGCGCCCGCGCGGATGGTGACGCGCGTACCGCGGTTCAGTGGTTCGACGCAGCCATCGCCATGCTGGGCCCGAACTCGCGCAACGCCTGGCTGGCGAACGCGCACCTGCTGCGGGCAGCAGCATGCCGGACGCTCGGTGACGTGACCGGTCAGACCAGGAGCCTGGACCTCGCCGACGCCATCCTCGACAGGCTGCCCGACCCCGGCGCCCTCGTAGCACGCTCCCGGGACCTGCGACGGAGGGCCTCCGGACCGATGCACCACGCGACCGCGTTCGGGGAGCAGCTGTCGGGCCGGGAGATCACGGTCCTGCAGCTGGCCGCTGCCGGACTGACCCAGCGCGAGATCGCTCAGCAGCTCTTCATCTCCTACAACACGGTGAAGTCACACCTGAAGGCCACCTACCGGAAGCTGGGCGCAAGCTCGCGTGACGAGGCCATGGACCGGTGGGCCGACCTCAACGAGAGCGGGCAGGCGCCGCTGGACCCAGGCGGTCACCCGGGTGATCCCGACTGAGGGGTGAGCACGTGGGCTGAGCGGCGTTCCACTCTGGAGGGATGTCCTGTCTTGAGTGCACGATCGTCGTAGCGGGTGAGCTCGGTGATGGCTTCTCGGGAGCCTTCGGGGGGTTGACCATGTCCCGAGAAAGCGGGACAACACGGCTCGCCGGAACCCTCGCGGACCAAGCGGAACTGGAGGGCGTGATGCACCAGCTCTTCGGCTTGGCGCTGGAGATCCGGTCCATCGCTGCTCACCCGGGTGAACGACGTCACGGGTGAGCAGCTCGTTCCTGCGTGGCAACAGGATGAAGTCGGCTGGGGATCCCGCCCAGCCGTCGACATCCCACTCCGCGAGAGGCTGCCATGTCTGCCGCAGACACAGAGGCGAGCACGAACCTGGTGTCAGGGTTCTCCCTGACGGCCACGGTCGTTCGCGGCCGGCTCCTTGACCGGCTGGACAACCTGAGACCCCTCACGACCGTGTGCGCACCGGCCGGCTATGGGAAGACGACGTTGCTCGACTCGTGGACGCAGAGGCGGCACCCTCAGCTCGCGATCGTCCGGTCTGTCCTCGAGGAGGACCACATCGACCTCGAAGGCTTCTGGTCGCGGGCCATCGACGCTTTCACAACGGCCGGGGTGGATGTGGACGACGTACTGAAGAGCCGAGAGGGGCCCGTGGCTGGCCGCGACGCGCCCCCCAGATGCCTCGCTCGCTCCCTCGCCTCGACCCGTCGCCAGGTCGCGTGGATCCTCGACTGCGGGGAGGTCGACCTGTCGCCGGCCCTCGGCGGGGCGCTCCACCGACTCCTGTGCCGCAGCGAGCAGAACCTGGCGCTCGTACTGGTCACTCGAAGTGACCCACCGCTTCCGCTGCACGCCTACCGGCAACACGGTCGGTTGACCGAGATCCGGGCGGCCGATCTCGCCTTCACCGGGACCGAGGTGGCTGCGCTGCTGCGACGTCACACGATCCAGCTCGGCCCTGTGGACCAGGCTGCGCTCAAGGCTCGCACCGGTGGTTGGCCCGCCGGGCTGGTGTTCGCCGCCATGAGCTTGAGAGGGCGGCCGGACCCGGGTGCAGCCATCCGCGCCTTCCGAGGGGACACAGGGAACGTGGCTGCTTTCCTCATGACCGAGGTGCTCGCCCGGCAGACACCGCGGATGCGAGAGTTCCTTCTCCGGTCCTGCGTCGCCGAGAAGCTCGACCCGCCGCTGGTCCAGGCCCTCACCGGCCAGTCATGCAACCTCCCGCTCCTGGAGGTGCTGGCAGAGGGCAACTCGTTCATCGAGGCGGTGCCGGGCCGTCGCGATCAGTACCGGTATCACCCACTGGTGCAGCAGTTCCTGCGTACGCGGCTGGCGGTCGAGGAGCCTCTGCTCGCGTCGGAGCTCCATCGGGTGGCTGCGGGCTGGCTCGCCGAGCACGGTCAGACCGCCGCGGCCGTACGTCAAGCAGTCGCCGCTCGAGCGTGGCCGCTGGCGATGAGGTTGCTGGTCGACGGTGGGCGCTACGCCACCGTGGTCCTCGACCGGGACAGCGCGACGCTTCGCAAACTGCTCGCCGAGCTGCCTTCCGATGCACGAGGCGCGCACGCCGCGATCATTCGGGCGGCGATGTCCCTTTCGGAGCTCGACGCCGACGCCGCCGCGAGCCATCTTTCGCTCGCACGAAGCGCGTTGGTCGCCGAGTCCCCTGCGTGCGTCGCTGCATGCAGGCTGCCGATGGCCATCCTGGACGCGGCCCTGTGGAGCCTCGGATCAGACACGCCGACCGCGTTGCGTGCAGTGCTGTTCGCCGAGCAGGTGTTGGGTGAGTGCCCTCCGCCGGATATCACATCACACCGCAGGCTCCTGGTCATCATCGCCGGCTGCAAGGGCCGTCTTCTCCTCGAGCGTGGGGACCTGTCAGCAGCCTCGACGGCCTTGGCCGACGGGATCCGAGCCGCTCGGGAAGGTCATTTCGACGGCGCCTTCCGTGAGTTGACAGGCATGCGGGCCCTCGTCGAAGCCATCGTAGGAAGACTCCGGCGAGCCTCTGAGCTGGCACTCGGGGTAGAGCCCGTTGCCGGTTCCACGAGCGGCGGAAATACCGTCCGCGGATCGGAAGCCGCGAGCCTCGCACTCGCCTGGATCCGCACCGACGAGTCGCGAGCTCGGGAGGCGCAGGACCTGCTCAACCGTGCGCAAGCGCAGGAGGTGTCCTATGACTCGAGGGTCCTGCGATCCATCCTGGTCATCCTTCGAGCCCGGTCGCTGTGCACGCGTGGAGAGCTCGACATCGCGTTGGCCGACCTGCGCGCCGAGCGAAGTGCTCATCCCGCGGAAGTCACCACCGCGCCCACCACTGGTTGGCTCCAGTCGGCGCTCCTGGTCGCCGAGGCGCAGGTCCTGACTTCGCTCGGGCAACCCGACGACGCGGCAACCCTGTTGAGGGATTCGCGGCACCGTGACGACGTCGCATCAGAGGTGGCACTGCAACGTGCCCTCCTGACCTCCCCCGGCGCAGAGCCCGACATGACTCGCCTCCTGGGGCTCTGCAGGGAAGAAGCCCCCCTGAGCACCCGGATCGAGAGGTCGCTCCTGCTCGCCGAGACCCTCCTCGCGGAGAAGGACCAGGCAGGCGCGGAGCAGTTCCTCGCGCAGGCGCTACGGCTGGGCGCTGACGAGCTCCTGCGCCGCCCCTTCAGGGAAGCCGGCCCAAGAGTGACGGGCCTGCTCCTGGACAGCGTCACTGCCCGGCGGAGCCGCTGGTTGCACACCTCGAGGGACACGCCTCCTCAAGGCCCGACGCTCGTCCGGACTCCGAATCAGGAGCGGAACCCGGCGGAGAAGGTGAGGGTCGCGGCGCCGATGGTCGATTCACTCACCACCAAGGAGGGCGAGGTCCTCGGCCACCTGGCGGAGCTGCTCACCACGGAGGAGATCGCGGCGGCCATGTTCGTGTCGGTCAACACCGTCCGCACTCATGTGCGGAGCATCCTGCGCAAGCTCGCCGTCATGCGACGCAACGACGCTGTTCGGCGGGCCTGGGACCTCGGACTCCTCGTCCGCGTGGACGAGAGCGACTATCGCAGCGCCCGGTGAGGCGGTGTCGCAGGCGATGGGCAACGACGAAGGCCCCGCTCGGTGAACCGAGCGGGGCCTCCGGTGCTACCGGATCACTGGACGAACGGCACCTCCCAGGCGTGTCCGCGGGCGGAGCGGGCCCCTGCGGTGACGTCCTCGGTGATGAAGAGGTCCGAGGAGGTCGGGTCGACGAACAGACCCTGCGCGAACGGGAACCCGGTGGTGCCGCCCGGGGTGAGACCCGGGTCAGCGGGACGGGTGCAGGTCAGGCTGCAGTAGACCGTCGCGTTCGGCGTGCCGGCCGCGGGGACCTTGCCGTCCTTGACGTAGACGATGCCTGCCGACCCGCCCGGGTTGGTGGGCGTGATGGTGGACTCGTCGAACCGGTAGATCGTCGCGTTCGCCGCACCCGGCGACTCCGAGATGTACACGTAGCCATGCTTCGCGTCGGTGGCTATGCCCGCCACGAACACCGCTGCGGGCGTGTTCAGGAAGTTCACCGTCGTCGTGGAGCACGGGGTGGGGCTGCCACACGCGGCGGCTGCGGACAGGTCCACGTACGTCGCCGCGTTGTTCTCCGGGAGGAACAGCTTGTGGTCGAGGATCGCCATCGTTCCGTTGATGCCCCGTGAGGCGGCGCCGACCTTCTGCGCCTGGGTCTGGGCGACGGTGTCGACCGTCTGCAACCGGGGGTCCCCCTCGATGCCGTTGATCCGGCGGATGTTCCCGTCGACGAGGTCACCGACGTAGAGGACAGCGTTGGCCCCGCTGCCGTCGAGCGCCAGGGAGTTGGTCTTCAGGTTGTCGAGAAGATTAGGAGCCATGGCGGTCGGCGAGCTGACCGTCGCGGTGGTCGGGTCGAACGTCAGGCGCCACACGCCGGGGCTCCTGACCGCGTTGTCCGGGATATAGATGTTGTGCGTCCCGTCGGAGTTCACCGTCGGGTCGTACACGGCCTGACCGGGCGAGCCGATCGTGAAGCCCGGGTCGCAGGCGGCGTAGTTCGGCGCGGTGACCGTGGTGCCCGGCACCGGGTCCAGCCGGCAGAAGCCGTTGGCGTGGTCGGAGACCCAGTAGTGGCCGCCCTTGGAGTCGGGGACCCAGGTCACGCCACCCTTAGGAGCGGTGATGCCACTGGAGTACAGCGCGCCCACCGGGGTCTGGTAGGTGAACTTGTCCGCCGCCACGCTGGCGCTGGTGCCGAGCGTGGTGGTGACCTCGACGTCCACCGTGGTCCCGTCGGTGCCGGCCGGGCTGACCGCGGTGCAGCTGCTGCCGTCGGCGAGGCAGTTGACGCCGGTGGCCGAGTTGGTCCCGAAGCTCACCGCCGCAGTGCCGTCGGTGTTGGCGAGGGCGGAGCCCGTGATCGTGACGGTGGTGCCGCCGGAGCTGAGGCCGGTCGAGGGGCTGATGTTGGTGACCGTGGGCGCTCCGGGGGCCGGGGCGGCTGCGGTCGTGAAGGTGAACTGGTCAACGGGCGCGACAGCGCTCGTCTGCGAGCCGATGTTGGTGACCCGGACGTCCGCGACGCCCGCACCGGTCGCCTTGGGAGTCGTCACGGTGCAGCTTGTGCCGTCGATGGAGCAGGTGACGCCCGAGGCCTTCAGGCTCCCGAAGCTGACCGTCGTACCGAAGGCCGTGGGGTCGCCGGATCCGGCCACCTTGTCGACCAGGTTCGTTCCGGTGATGGTGACCGGTTCGCCACCCGCAGTGGACCCGGTGCTCGGGGAGACGGCGGTCACCACCGGCTGGGTCGCGTTGCCGGCGACCTTCCAGAGGTGCCCTTGCGCGTTGACGGGGGTCGCGAGCGGGAAGCTCGGGTCGTCAGCGACGTAGAGGTCCGCGTTCCCCGTGTTGAGGGCGAGGCCGGTGACGTTCTGGTACTGCGAACGGGTGTTTCCGTCGAACGTCGACTTGTAGGCGGGGCTGACGTCGGTGGACACCACGGACTGAGCACCGGTCGTCGGGTTGTACGCGAGAACCTTGGACGGGGTGTTGAGGGGCGCGTCGGCGATGAACAGCTGCTGGCCGTCGCTGGTGAGGCCGCCGGGGAAGCTGAACAGCGCCGCACCGGTCGCGTTGGCCACGGTGCTCGCGTTGCAGGGGGTTGCGCCGCTTCCGCAGGCGGGACGTCCGGCGGTGCCGTCGACGTCCTTGATCACCGACAGCCCGTTGCCGCCGAGCTCAGCGATGTAGAGGTCGTCGTGACGGGTGCCGGCTGCATCGGTCCAGGTGAAGTTCTGCAACCCGTTGACGCCTTTGCCGTCAGAGGTCGTGCCGATCTTGGTGACCTTGGGGGTCACTGTGGCCCCGGAGGCGTCCTTCCCGGAGGGGTTGAGCACCTGCATGATGTCGCCGGACTTCAGGTAGCCGACGTAGAGGCGCTGTGCTCCGTCCGGGCCGGTCATCAGGGCGATGCCCTGTGCGCGGCCACCACCCGAGCCTCCGCCGACGGCGGTGAGGTTGGGCGCTGACAGGGTCGCGGCGCCGCCGAGGCCGTCGTTAGCCGCGGTGTAGGGGAAGCGCATGACCTGGTTGGTCTTCGTGGTGGCGTCCGCTTGGTAGACCAGGCTCTTGGCGGAGTCGTAGACGACCTGGCCGCCCTTGGCGGTGCCGTTGCACTTGGTGGTGCTCAGAGAGGCGGGGACCGTCTCACACAGCCCCAGGGCGCCGTCGCTGACCCAGAAGTGACCGCCACCACCGGGCAGCCAAGCGCCGCCACCGGGCTTGGTGAGGTTCTGGGTCACCATGGTGCCGGTGGCGGTCGTGGCTGCGCTCGAGGATGACGTGCCGACCGCGAGGGAGAGCCCGGCCGCCGCGAGAACGCCTACGGACAGCAGGGCGACGCGCTTGCGCCGCTTCTCCGCTCGTCCTGGCCGCTCGGGTCCGAGGAAGGAGTCGTCGTAAGGACTTGGTCCTCCCAGACGAGAAGGTCGGAGATTGGTCATTGCTACACCGCGATTCGAGGAGACGGCGGATCACCTGCCGTGCGGAGCCCGACGCGGATGCGTCGAACAATGGCAGGGTCGGCCCACAACCTGGGGAAAACCTGCAACTACCCAACGCTCGCCGGCGAGCGTGCACCAGGAGGTCCTCCGCGCCCGCATTCCAATGAGACAAGGGATCCGGCGCATCCGACAAAAAGGCCAATGTCTCCACCGCTCAGCGAGAGGGCCTTCAGCCGAGCGAATGACCTCGCTCCGGTCTGGACGTCAGGACCACTCTGTCGAGAGCGTTAACGTTGCCGAAAGGTGGACGGTCCACGGTAACTCTGAACGTGTCGCCAGTGACCCCTGGCGGTTGATCTGGTGACACGCAGCGCGGTCCCGCCACGTCGCAGCGCCGAGCGACGATGGGCGGGGCCGCGCCCTTTCTCAGTCCCTGCCGCGACGTCGGGCCGGGGTCAGCCCGAGCCAGTGCACCGCCTCGGCGGCGATGGCGGCCGGAACCTCGTGTGGTCATGAGCCCGGCGAGAAGGCCAGGACGGACTCGAAGACGTCGCCGTTGGCCACGGGCAGGCAGAGGGCGTAGCTCGCGCCGTCGATGGTCCGGACGTCCGGACCGAAGCCGCCTGCGATCATGTCCCAGGTCTGCCCGACCGCCGGCGCCGTGCAGCAGGACGACCAGCCGGCCGGGTCGCTCGTCCAGCCCTAGGGGGACGAAGAGGCCGGCGGGGCCGATCGTGGTCAGCTCCGGCCCCGTCTCAGGCCGGCCGCGTACCCGGGTGCATGCCGGTCGAACGACCGGGTTCCATCGAAGGAGGTTCGGGTACGAACCGGGCCTGCCCGCTTTCGCCACCGAACCTTTCGAAAAGGAGCACCAGCATGCGAGGAGCCGTCCTCCACGCGCCCGGCGACGTTCGCGTCGAAGAGCGCGACCGCCCCACCATCGTCGAACCGACTGATGCCGTCATCAAGCTGTCCGCAGCATGTGTGTGCGGCTCGG
>JAWWPF010000238.1:0-19793 GCA_033850795.1 Nocardioidaceae bacterium
CGCGGGTCGAGCCCCAGGCTCGACCCGGCGAGGGCCCCGGAGCCGTAGGGCGAGTCCACGGCCACCCGGGCGTCCCAGTCCCGCAGCCGTCCGACGTCGCGGACCAGCGGCCAGGCGTGCGCGAGGAGGTGGTGCGACAGCAGCACCGGCTGGGCGTGCTGCAGGTGCGTGCGGCCGGGCATCGGCGCGCCGAGGTGCTGCTCGGCCTGGCCGGCCAGTGCCTCGGCCAGGTCGAGCAGCAGAGCGGCCAGGACCCGTGCGCGGTCACGGAGGAACGCCTTGAACAAGGTGGCGACCTGGTCGTTGCGCGAGCGTCCCGCACGCAGCCGGCCCCCGAGCTCCTCACCGACCTCCTCGAGGAGGAGCCGCTCCAGGGCGCCGTGCACGTCCTCGTCGGAGTCGGCGGGATGCAGCGCACCCGCCGCGAAGCGCTCCCCCAGCCGGTCGAGCCCGGCCAGCAGGGCGTCGAGGTCGGTTGCGCTGAGTAGCCCGGCGGTGTGCAGCACACGGGCATGGGCCCTCGAGCCGGCCAGGTCGTAGGGCACCAGCCGCCAGTCGAAGTGCGTCGACCTGGAGAGTGCGGTCAGGGCGTCACTGGGTCCGGACGCGAAGCGTCCGCCCCAGAGCGCTCCGGAGTTCGTCTTCGAGATCACGGTCTCCTTCGTACCAGAGGCGGCGGGGGCCTCAGTCCGTGCCGCTCTCCATCGCGACGTTGTCGAGCCACTCGTCGTCGGACTCGCCCTCGGCTGCGGGGTTGCGGGAGATACGGGTGCCGCCACCGGGCTCGATGGCTCCGAAGAGGTTGCCGTTCTCGACGAGCACGTGGCCCTGGTCCTGTGGCTGCGCGGCGTACAGCTCGAGCTTCGACCGGGAGTCGGCGATGTCGAGGTTGCGCATGGTGAGCTGGCCGATCCGGTCGGTGGGGCCGAAGGCGGCCGACTCGGTGCGCTCCATCGAGAGCTTCTCGGGGTGGTAGGAGAAGGCCGGCCCGGCGGTCGCCAGCACGGTGTAGTCCTCACCCCGGCGCAGCCGCAGCGTCACCTCGCCGGTCACCAGGGAGGCGACCCAGCGCTGGATCGCCTCGCGGAGCATCAGCGCCTGGGGATCGAGCCAGCGGCCCTCGTAGAGCAGCCGCCCGAGCCGGCGGCCCTCCGAGTGGTACGAGGCGATGGTGTCCTCGTTGTGGACCGCATTGAGCAGCCTCTCGTACGCCGTCCACAGCAGCGCCATACCCGGCGCCTCGTAGATCCCGCGCGACTTGGCCTCGATGATGCGGTTCTCGATCTGGTCCGACATCCCCAGGCCGTGCCGTCCGCCGATCTCGTTCGCCTTCATCACCAGCTGCACGGGGTCGTCGTACGTCGTGCCGTCCACGGCCACCGGCCGGCCCCCCTCGAAGCGGACGGTCACGTCCTCGGTCGCGATGTCGACCTGCGGGTCCCAGAACTTCGCGCCCATGATCGGCTCGACGGTCTCGAGGGACACGTCGAGGTGCTCGAGCGTCTTCGCCTCGTGGGTCGCACCCCAGATGTTCGCGTCGGTGGAGTAGGCCTTCTCGTGGCTGTCCCGGTAGGGCAGGTCGTGCTCGGTGAGCCACTGGCTCATCTCGGAGCGGCCACCGAGCTCGTGCACGAAGTCGGCGTCCAGCCAGGGCTTGTAGATGCGCAGCTCGGGGTTCGCGAGCAGGCCGTAGCGGTAGAAGCGCTCGATGTCGTTGCCCTTGAAGGTCGACCCGTCGCCCCAGATGTCGACCCCGTCCTCGTGCATGGCCCGCACCAGCATGGTCCCGGTGACCGCGCGGCCCAGGGGCGTGGTGTTGAAGTACGCGCGACCACCGGAGCGGATGTGGAAGGCGCCGCAGGCCATTGCCGCGAGGCCCTCCTCGACCAGCTCGCGGCGGCAGTCGACGGCACGCGACAGCTCGGCGCCGTACTGCATCGCCCGAGCGGGGACGCGGTCGATCTCTGGCTCGTCGTACTGGCCGAGGTTGGCGGTGTAGGTGCAGGGCACGGCGCCCTTGTCGCGCATCCAGGCGACGGCGACGGAGGTGTCGAGTCCGCCAGAGAACGCGATGCCGACGCGCTCGCCCTTGGGCAGCGAGGTGAGGACCTTGCTCACGATGTGTCCTTCTTGCAGTGGGGGTGGCGGAGGGTCAGGCGTCGGACCTCGTCGCGGGGGCGGCGAGGTCCAGGAGTCGTCGCGTCAGCACGTCGCCGTCGAGGTCCCGGCCGATCACCAGGACGGTGTCGTCGCCTGCGATGGTGCCGAGCACCCCGGCGAGCTGGGCCTTGTCGAGCGCCGAGGCGAGGAACTGCGCTGCGCCAGGAGGGGTGCGCAGTACGACGAGGTTGCCGGAGGAGTCCGCGGACACCATCAGCTCGGCCGCCAGACGCGCCAGCCGTGCGCCGGAGGCCGAGGACTCGCTTGCCAGCCGAGGGGTCGGGTCGCCGCCCTCCGCGGGTACGGCGTACACCAGCGCGCCGTCCGCGGTGCGGATCTTCACGGCGTCCAGGTCGAGCAGGTCACGGGACAAGGTGGCCTGGGTGACGGTCACGCCGGCGGCCGCCAGCAGCTCGGCCAGCTCGGCCTGGGACCGGACCGGCGTGCTCTCCAGGAGCTCGACGATCTTGCGCTGCCGGGCGCTCTTGGTGACCGGGATGGCGGTGGTCACGAAGGGCCTCCCTGGTGCGTCATCAGCCAGGCCAGCAACGCCTTCTGGGCGTGCAACCTGTTCTCTGCCTCGTCCCAGACGACGCTCTGTGGACCGTCGATCACGTCGGCGGCGATCTCCTTGCCGCGGTACGCAGGCAGGCAGTGCATCACGATCGCGTCACCCGCGGCGTGACCGAGCAGCTGCGAAGTGACCGCATAGGGCTGGAACGGCTTGCTGCGCTCCTCGGCCTCGTCCTCCTTGCCCATCGACACCCAGGTGTCGGTGACGACCACGTCGGCGTCCTGCACCGCCTGCACGGGGTCCTGGACGTAGGCCGCCGAGCCCCCCGTCGTACCGCCGAGGTCGACCGCGCGCGACACCACGGCGGGGTCGGGCGCGAACCCCTCGGGTCCACTGACCCGGATGTGCATGCCGGCGGTGGTGCAGGCCAGCAGGAAGGAGTGCGACATGTTCGACGCGGCGTCGCCGAGGAAGGTGACGGTCAGGCCGGCGAGGCGGCCCTTGTGCTCGGCGATGGTCTGCAGGTCGGCGAGCAGCTGGCAGGGGTGGAACTGGTCGGTCAGCGCATTGACCACCGGCACGCCCGCATGGGCCGCCATCTCCTCGATCCGCTCCTGGCCGAAGGTCCGCCAGACGATCGCGGAGACCATGCGGCCCAGGACGCGCGCCGTGTCGGCGACGGACTCCCGCTTCCCGATCTGCGCCAGGGCGCCGTCCACGAGCATCGGGTAGCCGCCCAGCTCGGCGACCCCGGCGGTGAAGGACGCCTGGGTGCGCAGCGTGGGCTTGTCGAAGATGATCCCCACGGCCTGCGGTCCCTCGAAGGTCCGAGCGCCGTGCCGGGAGCCCTTGAGCTCCGCGGCCAGGGCCAGCACCTCGGCCTGCTCGGCCGGCGACAGGTCGTCGTCGCGGAGGAAGTGGCGGGTCATGCCGTCGCCTGCGCGTAGGCGTCGTCGAGGATCCGCGGCCAGGTCGCGAGGAACTCCGACGCCTCCTCGGCGCTGAGCACCAGCGGCGGGGCCAGGCGGATCCGGTCCGGCGTGCAGGCGTTGAGGATGACGCCGTGCCGCAGGCCGGAGTCGACCACCGGGGCGGCGACGTCCGCATCGAGGTCCAGGCCGATGAGCAGGCCCCGGCCCCGCACCTCCGTGACCCGTGGGTCGGCCAGGCCGGCCTGCAGCAGCTCGCCGACCTTCGTGGCGTTGTCCAGCAGCCCGTCGGCCTCGATGGTGTCGATCACGGCGAGGGCGGCTGCCGCGGAGACCGGGTTGCCGCCGAACGTGGTGCCGTGGTTGCCGGGACCGAGCAGCGTGCCGGCCTCGCCCACCGCCACCAGGGCGCCGATGGGGATCCCCCCGGCGAGGCCCTTGGCGAGGGTGACCACGTCCGGCACGACACCGGATCCTTCGTGGGCCATCCACGCGCCGGTGCGCCCCATGCCGGTCTGCACCTCGTCGAGCCAGAGCAGCGAGCCCTTGGCGGAGGTGATCTCGCGGGCGCGGGCGAGGAAGCCGTCGGGCGGCAGGACCACGCCCGCCTCGCCCTGGATCGGCTCCATCACCACGGCCGCGGTGCGGTCCGTGACGGCGGCCGCGAGGGCGTCGGCGTCCCCGTAGGGGACGAAGGTGACCTCCCCGGGGAGCGGCTCGAACGGCTCCCGGTAGGCCGCCTTGGAGGTCAGGGCGAGAGCGCCGAGGGTGCGCCCGTGGAAGCTGCCCTCCATCGCGACCAGGTGGGTGCGGCCGGTGCGGCGGGTGAGCTTGAAGGCGGCCTCGTTCGCCTCGGTCCCCGAGTTGGTGAAGAAGACCTTGCCGCCACCGGCTGGGAGGTCGAGCAGCTGCAGCAGCCGCTCGGCGAGGACCACCTGCGGCTCGGTCGCGAAGAAGTTCGAGACGTGACCGAGGGTCCGCAGCTGCTCGGTGACAGCCCCGACCAGCGCCGGGTGGCCGTGCCCGAGCGCGTTCACGGCGATCCCGCCGAGCAGGTCGAGGTAGCGGTTCCCGTCCGCGTCCCACACGTGGCAGCCCTCGCCCCTGGCGAGGACCAGCTTCGGTGGTCCGAAGGTGTTCATCAGCGAGCCGGTGTAGCGCTCGTGCAGCTCGCTGCTCGGTGTGCCGGGCATGTCAGGCCTCTTTCCGCAGGGCGCTTCGGATGGTGGTCTCGGCACCGGGCAGCACCT
This sequence comes from Nocardioidaceae bacterium, assembly GCA_033850795.1. Taxonomy (GTDB): domain Bacteria; phylum Actinomycetota; class Actinomycetes; order Propionibacteriales; family Nocardioidaceae; genus Nocardioides_B. The sequence continues at coordinate 4,854 of JAWWPF010000238.1, forward strand.
GCGTCCCGATCCCGTCGTCGGTGAAGATCTCGAGCAGGACGGCGTGCGGTTCCCGGCCGTCGACCACGGTGGCCCGCTGCACGCCGTTGCTGACCGCCTCCAGGCAGGCCTGCATCTTGGGCACCATGCCACTGGACAACGTCGGCATCAGCTCGGCCAGTGCCTCGGGGCTGATGTGACCGATCACGTCGTCGCTGTCCGGCCAGTCACGGTAGAGCCCCTCCACGTCGGTGAGCACGAGGAGCTTCTCCGCACCGAGCGCGACCGCGAGGGCCGCCGCAGCCGTGTCCGCGTTGACGTTGTGGACCTGCCCGTGCACGTCGGGGGCCACCGAGGAGATCACCGGGATGCGGCCCGCCTCCACCAGGTCGCGGACCGCCTCGGGACGGACCTGGCTGACCTCGCCGACGAGCCCGAGGTCGACCTCCTCACCGTCGATGACGGTGCTCGTGGCCTGGGCGGTGAAGAGCCCGGCGTCCTCACCGGACAGCCCGACGGCGAGAGGTCCGTGCTGGTTCACCAGTCCGACGAGCTCGCGTCCGACCTGGCCGACGAGGACCATCCGCACGACGTCCATCGCCTCGGGTGTGGTGACCCGCAGCCCGCCGCGGAACTCGGAGTCGATGTCGAGCCGGTCCAGCATGGTGCTGATCTGCGGGCCGCCGCCGTGCACGACCACCGGGTGCACGCCTGCGTAGCGGAGGAACACGATGTCCTCGGCGAAGGCCCGCTTGAGGGTCTCGTCGGTCATCGCGTGACCGCCGTACTTCACCACGATCGTCTTGCCGTGGTACGTCTTCAGCCACGGCAGGGCCTCGGCGAGGGTCGCCGCCTTGGCCGTGGCCCGCTCCCAGGCGAGCCGGCTGTCGGTGGCCGCTCCCCCGCTCGGTGATGTCTGGTTGCTCGATGTCATGTCCCCGCCTCCGCCGTCAGCTCGAGTACGCCGAGTTCTCGTGCACGTAGGCGTGCGTGAGGTCGTTGGTCCAGACCGTGGCCCCCGCGTCGCCGGCCTTGAGGTCGATGGTGACCTCGACCTGGCGCGGCGCGAGGTCGACGAGCGCAGGGTCCTCGTCGGGGGTGGAGCGGCGGCAGACCCACACGCCGTTCATCGCGACGTCGAGGTCGGCCGGGTCGAACACTGCCCGCGTCGTGCCGACGGAGGCCAGAACCCTTCCCCAGTTGGGGTCCCTGCCGAAGACGGCCGCCTTGAAGAGGTTGCTGCGGGCCACCGACCGGCCCACCTCGACCGCGTCGTCCTCGGTCGCGGCGTTGAGGACGGAGATGGCGATCTCGTGGTCCGCGCCCTCCGCGTCGGCGAGGAGCTGCCTGGCGAGGTCCGTGCAAGCCCCGGTGAGCGCGTCGGTGAAGTCCTCCTCGGTCGGCGTGACCCCGGACGCCCCGCTGGCGAGCAGGGTCACGGTGTCGTTGGTCGACATGCAGCCGTCGGAGTCGAGCCGGTCGAAGCTCAGCCGGGTCGCCGCGCGCAGGGCCCGATCCGCCGTAGCGGCGTCGAGGACGGCGTCGGTGGTGAGTACGACGAGCATGGTGGCCAGCTGCGGAGCCAGCATGCCGGCACCCTTGGCCATCCCGCCGAGACGCCAGCCGTCCCGCTCGACCACGACCTGCTTGCTGACCGTGTCCGTGGTCATGATGGCCCTGGCCGCGTTCTCTCCGCCGTCGCGATCCAGCCCGGCCAGCGCGTCCTCGACTCCGCGCAGCAGGATCTCGCGGTCGTTGGTGAGGCCGATCAGCCCCGTCGAGCACACCACCACGTCGATGGCGCCGATGCCGAGACCGGCCGCGACGCCCTCGGCGACCGCGTGCGTGGTGCGGAAGCCCTCGGCGCCGGTGTAGCAGTTGGCGCCGCCCGAGTTCAGCACCACGGCGCGCACGACCCCGTCCTTGACGACCTCCTGGCTCCAGAGGACCGGGTTGGCCTTGCACCGGTTGGCGGTGAACACCGATGCCGAGGCGAAGGCCGGGCCGTCGTTGACCACCAGCGCGAGGTCCTTGCTGCCGGACGGCTTGAGGCCGGCGGTGACCCCGGCCGCGCGGAAGCCCTGTGGTGCGGTCACGCTCACGGCGCCAGCCCGACCGTGCTGAGGCCGGCGGCCTCGGGGAGGCCGAGCGCGAGGTTCATGCACTGCACGGCGGCCCCGCCGGTGCCCTTGGTCAGGTTGTCGACGGCGGCCACGGCGACCAGCCGGCCGGCGGCAGGGTCCACGGTCACCTGCAGGTGCACGGCGTTGGAGCCGACGACCGACTTGGTCTGCGGCCACTGGCCCGCGGGCAGCACGTGCACGAACGGCTCGTCGACGTACGCCTTCTGGTAGGTCGTGTAGGCCTCGTCGGCATCGACCTCCGTGGGCGCCGAGCAGGTGGCCAGGATCCCCCGGGGCATCGGGACCAGCAGCGGCGTGAACGAGACCCGGACGTCCCGGTCGGTCAGCAGCCGCAGGTTCTGGGTGATCTCGGGAGTGTGCCGGTGCGTGCCGCCGACGCCGTACGCGCCCGCCGAGCCCATCACCTCCGAGCCGAGCAGATGAGGCTTGGCAGCCTTGCCGGCGCCGGAGGTCCCGGAGGCCGCCACCACCACGATCCCGGCGGGGTCGACGATGCCGGCGCCTACGGCCGGCGCGAGCGCCAGGGTGGAGACCGTCGGGTAGCAGCCGGGCACGGCGATCCGCCGTGAGCCGGCGATCCGGCCGCGCTGCTGCGCCAGCTCGGGGAGGCCGTAGGGCCAGGCGCCGGCATAGTCGCCGCCGTAGAACTGCTCCCAGGCCGCCTCGTCGGTGAGCCGGAAGTCGGCGCCGCAGTCGATCACCACGGTGTCCTGGGGAAGCGCGTCGGCGATGGCGGCGGACTGACCGTGCGGGAGCGCCAGGAAGACCACGTCGTGGCCCGCCAGCACCTCGACGGTGGTCTCCTCGAGGACTCGCTCGGCGAGCGGCACCAGGTGGGGCTGCAGGGTCCCGAGCGGCTCACCGGCGTTGGCGCCGGCGGTCACGGCGCCGATCTCGATGTCGGGGTGCGAGAGCAGCAGGCGCAGGACCTCGCCCCCGGCATACCCGCTCGACCCCGCCACGGCGGCTCTCCATCTCGTCATGGCGCATGAGTATACGAAGCGCTGCATGAGTCTGCAAAGCTGACCCGTCCGGCCGGGCTGGACCGGCGTGGGTGATACCGCGCCGTCGCCGGCATCGACCTCGAGGTGCGCCGTGGACAGATTCTTCGGCGTCCTCGGGCCCAACGGCCGTCCAGCAGCCTGAGGCTGACTCGGACGGCTCCCCCCATCAGCGCTGCACGGCGCCGTGACGCTGGGCCGCGAGAGCCACCGCGGCGTCCCGGGCCGCACCGGTCTCGGCCTCGGTCAGCGTGCGGTCGGGGGCCCGGAACCGCAGCGCGAACGCGAGCGACTTCTTGCCGGGCCCGACCTGCGCGCCGGTCCAGACGTCGAAGAGCCGGACCGACTCCAGCAGCTCCCCCGCGCCCTCGCGAAGCGTGGCCGCCAGGGTGGCCGCGGGCAGGTCGGCGTCGACGACGAGCGCCACGTCCTCCTTGGCCACCGGGTAGGTGGAGAACATCGGCGCCGGTACGACGGTCGGGGCGCGCCGGATCAGGAAGTCGAGGTCCACCTCCACCGCGCAGGTCCGGGGCGGGACGCCGTACGCCCGGCACACCGCGGGGTGCAGCTCCCCTGCGTGGCCGAGCTCGACCCCCTCGACGAGCAGCTGCGCGCACCGGCCGGGGTGCCACGGTGCGCGGGCGACCTGGGCGACCTCGACCTCGACGCCAAGCACCCGTCCGACCTCGCGGACCACCTGGACGGCGTCCGCCCAGGAGGCGGGCCGGCCGGCGCCCCACCAGCCGGGTAGCTGCCGTTCGCCGGCCAGGACCACCGCCAGCGTCAACGGCTGCGGCGGTACGGCCGCCATGAGCTCGGCCAGCTCCTCGTCGTCCGGGCGGCGGTCCACCCCGAGGATCGGGGCCTTGGCCCGCTCGGCGGTCGGCAGGAACACCGGCGCCGCCTCGTAGACGCCGATCGAGGTGGCGCCCCGGCCGAGGTTGCGGGCCGTGGTCTCGAGGAGCCGAGGCAGCAGCGTGGTGGTCAGCAGCGGCGCCTCCTCCGAGAGCGGGTTGGCGACCCGGATCGTGGCGCGCAGCGGGTCGTCGGCGGGCAGCCCGAGCCGGTCGAAGTCGCCGTCGCCGACGAACGGCCACGACCTGACCTCCACGAGCCCTGCCCCGGCGAGCGCGAACCCGACCCGGCGGCGGAGCTTCTGGGCCCTGCTGAGGCCGCGTCCCGCGGGCGCGGGAGGCAGCACGGAGGGGACCTGGGTGTAGCCGACGATCCGGGCGACCTCCTCGACCAGGTCGTAGGGCTCGGTGAGGTCCGGACGCCAGCTCGGCGGGAGCGCGGTCAGCCGGCCCTTGTCGTCGGTGGTGACGGTGCAGCCGACCGTCCTCAGGTGCGCCACGGTGGTGGCCGCGTCGATCGCGATGCCGGTGATCCGGGCCGGCAGGTCGACGTCCGCGGTGATCACCGGAGCCTCGGGCGGCCCGCCCACGTAGGTGACCCCGTCGGTGATGGTCCCGCCGCCGTGCTCGACGAGCAGGTGCGCGACCCGGTCGGCCGCGTAGGCCGGGAGCAGCGGGTCGACCCCGCGTTCGAAGCGCTTGGACGCCTCGGAGGGCAGCTTGTGCCGGCGGGCGGTCCGGAAGATCGTGGTGGGCTCGAAGTGCGCTGCCTCGATCACCACGTGCGTCGTCGATGCGGACAGCTCCGTGGTCCGGCCGCCCATCACGCCCGCGATGCCGATCGGACCGCTGTCGTCGGTGATCAGCAGATCTTCCGCAGACAGGGTGCGCGTCACGTCGTCGAGGGTGGTGATCCTCTCCCCCCCGACGGCCCGGCGTACGACGATGGGGCCGGCGAGCCGGTCCCCGTCGTAGCCGTGGATCGGCTGCCCGAGCTCGAGCATCACGTAGTTGGTGATGTCCACGGCGAGCGAGATCGGCCGCATGCCGGCCAGCTGCACCCGCCGGGCGATCCACCGCGGGGTCGGCGCCACCGGGTCGAACCCGACGACCGTGCGGGTCGCGAACACCGGGCAGCCGTCCGGCGCCTCGACCCGCACCGGGTAACCCTCGTCGTTCGGGACCGGCACGTCGCGCCGGGCGGGGTCACGGAACTCGGCGGCGTAGGCGATGGCCGCGTCCCTGGCGATGCCGCGCAAGGACAGGGCGTAGGCGCGGTCGGGGTTGATCTCGAACTCGATGACGTCGTCGCGCAGCCCGAGCAGGCCCTCGACCGGGTCGCCCGGCTTGACGTCCCCGTCCAGGGCCGGGTCGAGGACCAGGATCCCGTTGTGGTCCTCGCCGATGCCGAGCTCCTTGGCCGAGCAGATCATCCCGTCCGAGACGTGCCCGTAGGTCTTGCGGGCCGCGATGGCGAAGCCACCGGGCAGGACCGCGCCGGGCAGGGACACCACGACGACGTCGCCGACCAGGAAGTTGTCCGCGCCGCAGACGATCCCGCGGCGCCCCTCCTCACCGTTGTGCTCGGGGCCGCAGTCGACCTGGCACCAGTTGATCGTCTTGCCGTTCTTCTGCGGCTCGGCGACCTTGCTCAGCACCCGGCCGGCCACGATCGGGCCCTGGATGTCGGCGCCCGGCGAGTGCAGGGCCTCGAGCTTGAGGCCGAGTGCGGTGAGCCGCTGGGCGAGGTCGCCCGGGGTCGCGGCCTCCGGCAGGTCGACGTACTCCCGGATCCAGGACAGGGGGGCGCGCATCAGATCTCCGTCCCGAAGGCGGCCGTGAACCGGACGTCGCCCTCGACCATGTCGCGCATGTCCTCGACGCCGTGCCGGAACATCAGGGTCCGTTCCAGCCCCATCCCGAAGGCGAAGGCGGTGTAGGTCTCGCTGTCGACGCCGCAGGCTCTGAGCACCCGCGGGTTGACCACGCCGCAGCCACCCCACTCGATCCAGCCCTCGCCCTTGCAGGTCCGGCAGGTCTCGACCGCCGGGTTCAGGCCGCGGCACACGAAGCAGACCAGGTCGACCTCGGCCGACGGCTCGGTGAAGGGGAAGTACGACGGCCGGAACCGGGTCGTGATGCCCTCCCCGAACATCGCCTCGGCGAAGTGGTCCAGGCTGCCCTTGAGGTGGGCCATCGTGATGCCCTTGTCGACGACCAGCCCCTCGACCTGGGAGAACACCGGCGTGTGCGTGGCATCGAGCTCGTCGGTGCGGAAGACCCGGCCGGGGCAGACCACGTAGATCGGCGGGGTGCGCTCGAGCATGGTCCGGGCCTGGACCGGTGAGGTGTGCGTGCGCATCACCAGCCCGCCGTCGGCGGGCTCGAGCCAGAAGGTGTCCTGCATGGTCCGTGCGGGGTGGTCCGGCCCGAGGTTCAGCGCGTCGAAGTTCAGCCACTCGGCCTCGACCTCGGGGCCCTCCTCGACCTCCCAGCCCATGGCGACGAAGACGTCGCAGACCAGCTCCTGCAGGGTGGTCAGCGGGTGCCGGGCGCCCTGCGGCGCGAGGTCCCAGGGCAGGGTGACGTCGACGGTCTCCTCCGCCAGCATCCGCGCCTCGGCCTCAGCCTCGAGCTCGACCTGCCGCGCGGCCAGCGCCTTGGTGACCGCCGCGCGTGCCTGCCCGACCCGCATCCCGGCGTCCTTGCGGGCCTGCGGCGGCAGAGCCCCGATCTCCCGGTTGGCCAGCGCCAGCGGAGAGCGGTCGCCGGCGTGCTCGGCCCGGGCCCGCCTGAGCGCATCGAGGTCCTCGGCCACGGCGGTGGCCGCCAGCGCGGCGTCGCGCATCGCCTCGACCTCCGCCGGCTTGAGCGGCGTGACCTCGACGGGGTCGTACTGCGAGTTGGGGCCGGACATGGCCAACCTTCCTGCGGCGTCTGCGTGGCGGGTGCTGCCCCCGCAGTCTAGGAAGCCGGGTGCAGGCGCCGCGAACCGGTTTGCCGCCGAGCCCCCGGCGTGACCCGCCGTGCGGCTACTCCGGGCGGCGGTCCTCGTGCGGCCACAGGATGCTGATCCGGGCCCCGCCGGAGGGCGACTCGTCGATGTCCACCGACCCGCCGTGGGCGTTCACGAGCCCGTGGATGATGTACATCCCCAGTCCGGAGCCACCCCTGGTGCCGTGCTTCCAGAACTTCGTGAAGACCCGGCTGCGGATGTCCGGGCTGATGCCCTCGCCCTCGTCGTCGACGTGCAGGAGGACCCCGTCGTACGGCGCCTCGTCCCGGATCGGGGAGACGGTGAGCGTGACCTGTCCCTCGCCGTGCCGGATCGCGTTGTCGACGAGGTTGGTGATGACCTGCGCGAGCTTGTCGGGGTCGGCGCTGACGGTGGGCAGGTCCTCCTTGGCGTGGAAGGCGATCTCCCGGCCCGTGCCGGCGCGCACGGAGGCCACTACCCGCTCCACCGCGCCCGGGAAGTCCACCGGACGGGGGTAGAGCGAGAGCCGGCCGGTGTCGATACGGGCCACGTCGAGCAGCTCGGCGATCAGCCGGGTCAGGCGGTCGGCGTCCACGTTGACCGTCTGGAGCATCATCTTCTTCTGGTCATCGTTGAGCTTGTCCCACTTGGCCAGCAGGGTCGCCACGAACCCCTTGACGCCGGTCAGCGGGGAGCGCAGCTCGTGCGCGACGGTCGCCACCAGGTCCGAGCGCTCGCGGTCCAGGCGCGCCCGCGCGCGGGCCGAGCGCAGGGAGACCGCCACCTGGTCCACCCGCCGGTCGGGAGACTCGCGCACCAACCGGGCGGTGACCAGCAGCTCGGTGCCGTCGGCGAGGTACCACGCCTGCTCGGTGAGCTGGCTGCGGGTGGCGATCCCGTCGTACGGCCGGGTGCAGCCGAACCAGCTGTTCCCGGCGCGGTCCTGGAGCAGCACGACGTCGGAGAGTGGGCGGCCGACGCCCTCATCGTTGCGGAGCAGCCGTCGGGCAGCCGAGTTCATCAGCGTGACCGTGCCCGTGTGGTCCGCCACGACGACTCCGTCGGGCAACAGGTCCAGGACGCTCTGCTCGTGCCTGGTCTCCAGGGCCCCCACGTCCATGGGCACAGGCTAGTGCGTGGGACCACAGACGGCGAGCATCCTTCCGCGGTCAGCCGCTGGTCGCGGCGTCAGCCGTGGCGCTGGGCGCGGGCCGAGGCGTACAGGCAGACGGCAGCGGCAGTGGCGAGGTTGAGGCTCTCGGCGCGGCCGTGGATGGGGATCCGGACCCGGTGGTCGGCCAGTGCGGCCAGCTCGGCCGGCAGCCCCCGGGCCTCGTTGCCGAACAGCCAGGCGGTGCGCCGGGACAGCAGACCGTCGTCGGCCGCGTCGTCGAGGTCGACCTCGCCCGCTCCGTCGGCCGCCAGGACGGTGACCCCGCCGTCCTGCAGGGCGGTCACGGCCAGCTCCGCGGAGGGTTCGAGCGCCACGGGCAGATGGAACAGGGAGCCGGTCGAGGCGCGCACGGCCTTGCCGTTGTAGGGGTCGACCGAGGACCCGGTGAGCACCACACCGCCCGCGCCGGCCGCGTCGGCGCAGCGGATCACCGTGCCGGCGTTACCGGGGTCGCGGACCTCCGCGCAGACGGCGAGCAGGGCGGGCTCCCGCGCGACCAGGTCCGGGAAGGGCTCGTCCACGAACCGGCACACCGCGACCAGGCCCTGCGGCTGCACGGTCCCGGTGAGCCCGGCGAGGGCCGCCTCGTCGGCGAGCTGCCAGGGCACCTGGTGCTCACGGGCGGCGGCCAGGATCTCCGGGTGGGCACCGCCGGCGTCGCGCGAGGCGAACACCTCGCGGACGCAGCCGGGGAGCGTCAGGGCCTCGCGGACCGCCTGCGGCCCCTCCGCGAGGAACAGCCGGTGCTCGGCCCGGGACGCACGTCTGGCGAGCCTCCGGGCCGTCTTGACGCGCCCGCTCCTCGAGGTGAGGAGGGGGCCGTCGGCCGGGAGGCTCGCCATCGACGTACGTCCGGTGATGTCCGAGGGGTCGCGCGAGGGTGACCGCTGGGTCAGGCGGACGCCTCGACGGTCTCCTGCCGCGGGGCGTTCACGTCCTCGGGAAGCGCGGCCCGGGCGGTCTCGACCAGCGCCGTGAAGGCGGTCAGGTCGTTGACGGCCAGGTCGGCCAGGATCTTGCGGTCCACCTCGACGCCGGCGAGCTTGAGGCCCTGGATGAGGCGATTGTAGGTGAGGCCCTGCGCGCGGGAGGCAGCGTTGATGCGCTGGATCCACAGCTTGCGGAAGTCACCCTTCCTCGCCTTGCGGTCGCGGTAGCTGTAGACCAGCGAGTGGGTGACCTGCTCCTGGGCCTTGCGGTAGAGACGCGAGCGCTGTCCGCGGTAGCCGGACGCGCGCTCGAGGGTCACCCGGCGCTTCTTGTGGGCGTTGACCGCCCGCTTGACGCGTGCCACTTCTTACTCCTTGATGCTGCTGCGAGGGACTGGACCCGGCTGCGCTCCCGCGTGGTGCGTGAGGTGCACGCACCCGAGGGAGTCAGCGGCCGAGGAGCTTCTTGACCTTGGCGGTGTCGGCCTTGGCGATCTGGGTGGTGCCGCTCATCCGGCGGGTCACCTTGGACGCCTTGTGCTCCAGGTTGTGGCGGAGCCCGGTCTTCTGGCGGCGGATCTTGCCCGAGCCGGTGACCCGGAACCGCTTGCTGGCACCCGAGTGGGTCTTGTTCTTCGGCATGAGTAGTCAGTCCTTCTGGCTGTTTCGTGTGCTGGGTGGGACGGTCCGGCGCCGGGCGCCGGCCGGCTCACATGTCGGCGTCGATGTTCTCCGAGCGGCGGCGCGGCTTCTTGTCCTCGGGCGCCGTCGGAGCGGTTGCTGTGCGCTCGGCGTGCTCGGCCTCACGCTCGGCCTCACGCTCGGCGGCCCGCTCGGCCTTGGCGGCCTTGACCTCTATCTTGGCCTCGGCCTTCTTCTTGTGCGGGCCGAGCACCATGACCATGTTGCGGCCGTCCTGCTTGGGGGCGGACTCGACGAACCCGAGCTCGTCCACGTCCTGGGCGAGTCTCTGGAGAAGCCGGAAGCCGAGCTCGGGCCGGTGCTGCTCACGACCGCGGAACATGATCGTGATCTTCACCTTGTCGCCCTGCTTCAGGAAGCGGACGACGTGGCCCTTCTTGGTCTCGTAGTCGTGGGCGTCGATCTTCGGACGAAGCTTCATCTCCTTGATGATCACGTTCGTCTGGTTGCGACGCGCCTCGCGAGCCTTCTGGGCGTTCTCGTACTTGAACTTGCCGTAGTCCATGAGCTTGCAGACCGGCGGTCGCGCGGTCGGTGCGACCTCGACCAGGTCGAGGTCGGACTCCTGCGCGAGTCGCAGGGCGTCGTCGATGCGGACGATGCCGACGGTCTCGCCGTTCGGGCCCACGAGACGGACCTCGGGAACCCGGATCCGGTCGTTGATGCGCAGCTCCGTGCTGATGTGTCCTCCATGTGTGACAGGGGGTGTTACCGGTGACCCGGGCGGAGGCACGAAAAAAGGCTCCCGCCCTTGCCAAGCGGAAGCCAGTCACGGCGGTACGGCGTAGCCGCCGCACCGCTTCGCCGGGAGGCTCCGGGGAGCCCCACCGACCGACCGGACCCGACGACCTGTGGAACCGGGCGGTCGATGCGGGTGGGAGAGCTGGTCTCCGCTTGTCAGATCTCATCTACGTCAACCGGTGGCGTGCTCCGGAAATTCCGGCCCCGAGCACCCCGACGATCGACCGACGGATCGGTCAACGACCACAGTACCGTGCCGGGACCCCTCGCCGCACCTTCGCTCCTCGGTGCCACCCTGGGGCCATGACGTCCGATCCGGACCCGGCCGGGTCCCAGTCCGCCCGCGACATCGCCGACGTGCCGGCCATGGAGGTCGTCTCCACCGCGGCGCTGCACCTGATGAGCGCCGCCGCCGTGCACCTGGGGCTCGCCGAGGACCTGCCCGAGCACCGCGACCTCGACGAGGCCCGGACCCTGATCGAGGCGCTCGCCGGCCTGGTCAGCGCGGGTGCCCCACGGCTGGGACATCACCACGCGGCGCCTCTCCGTGACGGGCTGAGGACCCTCCAGCTCGCGTTCCGGGAGGCCTCCGACATCGCGGATCCGCCCGGCGAGGGTCCCGGTGAGCGGTTCACCGGCCCGGTGTCGCCCACCCGAAGCGGCCGTTGAGCTCGACCAGCAGGTTGCCCTCGGCGAGCTCACGCAGGTCCTCGGCACCGACCACGAACATCACCGGCCCGGCCAGGTCCACCACCAGCGCGGCGGCCCCGTCCTGAAGGGCGGCCTGCGCGGCCCGGGCCACCGGCACCGGGACCGGGCGGGCCTGCGGGTTCCAGAGGCGCAGCGCCTCCGTGCCGGTGAACGCCAGCAGGGCGGTGCGCCCGTCCTGGCCCTGCACCAGGACGGTGGCCATGTCCGAGGTCTTGTCGCGGGCCAGGCCCCGCTCGTCGACCTCCGCCTCCCCCAGCACGGCGACCACGGGCACGAGCAGCCGGGCCGTCTGCAGCCGCACCAGGGTCGCGTCGTACCGGCTCTCCGGATCCGCGTCGTAGGCCGCCAACGCCTGCACCAGGTCGGGGTCCGGCGAGCCGTCGTCACCGGCGAAGCCCTGGTCGGGAAGGTCGCGCACGTCCGCCATCATCGCCGCCGGCCGCGCCAGGCTGGACCGCGGGTCTTCGCGGGGGTGCTCCGCGAGGGAACCGCCGTAGGCTGAGGCCGTGAACGGCATCGACGCATCGACCTGGCAGGCATTCGGCGTCACCCTCACGCTGATCGGGCTGCTGCTCAGCGTCGTGCTGTGGAAGACGCGCGGCGTCACCGCCGCCCTGCGCGGGGTCGCCTGGTCGCTGCTCCCCGCCGCCGCGGGCCTGACCGGGACCCTGAAGCTGCTCTGGGACATCGGCGACTCGATCCTGCAGTGGGCGGTGCACCTCGTCTTCAGCCCGCTGGTCTGGGGTGGCGTGGTGCTGGCCGGTGTCTCGATAGCGCTCTTCGCCGTGACGGCCGCGATGCGGGCGCGCGAGCGGGGGACCCGCTCGGTGGAGGGTCGCGAGGGCGCCGCCAAGCAGCTGCCGGCGGAGACGTCGCGGAAGAAGGCCGCTCGCCCCACGCAGGACAAGGAGCTGGACGACATCGAGGCGATCCTGCGCAAGCACGGCATCTCGTGACCCGGGCGGGCGGCGCCCGCTCGCCGATGACGTCCTGGTGACGACGCGGATCCCGGACCTCGAGGACACCGCCGGCCGCATCGCCGCACGGGTCCTCGTGCAGCCGCCGACGCTGGGCTCGGGCCGCCTGGTGTGCATCGACGGTCCGGCCGGCTCCGGCAAGACCACCCTGGCCGCCGCCCTGCGGCGCCGGCTGCTCATGGTGTCCGGACCCGCCGGCGCAGGGCGCGTCGAAGTCGTGCACATGGACGACGTGTACGACGGCTGGGCCGGTCTCGCCTCCGGCATCGACACCGTGGCCCACTCCGTCGTGGCGCCGCTGCGGTCCGGTGCACCGGGGCGGTACCGGCGGTACGACTGGCATCGCGGGGGCTTCGCCGAGGAGCGGCTCATCGAGCCCTGTGCGGTGCTGCTCGTGGAGGGCGTCGGCTCGGCTGCCTCCGCCTACGCCGACGCCATCACCTGCCTGGTCTGGGTCGAGGCACCCTCCGACGTACGCCTGTCCCGCGGGCTGGCCCGGGACGGAGCCGACCTGTGGGAGCACTGGGTGGCGTGGCGGGACCAGGAGGAGGCGATGTTCGCCCGGGAGCGGACCCGCGAGCGGGCCGACATGGTCGTCGACGGACTCGGGCGAGGGTGACCGCGTCCGCCCGTCAGGACGTGGTCATCGCGAAGGTCGTCCACTCCTTGTCCACCCTGAACCCGACCCGCTGGTAGATCCGGCCGGCCCCGCTCGGGTTCTCGGTGTCCACGCCGAGTGACGCCTCGTCGTAGCCGGCCTCGGCGTAGGAGTGCAGGCAGTGCAGCAGCAGAGCGGTGGCGATCCCGCGTCCCCGGTGCTCGAGAAGGGTGCCGACCCGGGCGATGTGGGCGTCGCGCCGGTGGGTGGCGGCCTCGTCCCCCGCGTAGTCGTGCGTGATCAGGTAGCCGGCGATCCGGCCATCGCGGGTCGTCACGACCCGGCTCAGCCCCGGCCGGAAGGAGCTGCTCGCGGTGACCTGGTGGTGCCAGGCCTCCTCGCTCCACGGGGCGAACCCGCGGTGGTGGCCGCCGAAGGCCTCGTTGTGGGCGACCCGGACGGCGTCCGCGAGGGAGTCGTCGTAGGGCCGCACCGCGTAGCCGTCGGGAAGCTCCGGCGCAGCGGCCAGACCGGTCAGGGCGGTGCGCATCACGTGGTCGGTGCGCACCGGGCGCATGCCGGCCCGCCCGAGCAGGTCGGCCGCGCCCCGGTTCGTCGCGACCGTGAAAGTACTGAGCCGCGCCGGGAGGTCGGGGCGCCTCGCGGCCGCGACGGCCGAGCCTCTGTGGATCATGCCGGTGACCAGCCGACTTCCGATCCCCTCTCCCCGCCGGGCCGGCAGCACCCCTCCGGCAACGTGCACGGCGAAGACGCCTTCCGTCTCACCGCGCGGAAGGACGGTGAAGTAGCCGACGAGGCGGTCACCGTCGAAGGCGCCCATCCGGTCCTCGGGCTGCGTCTCGGGGGCGGTCAGCTGCTCCTCGAGGTCCGCAGGGCTGTGGTGCTCGCCGGTGCGGTCGGCGGCCTCCACCTCGGCGAGCAGCTCCGCCCAGGCCGGGACGTCGTCGAGGGTCAACGGTCGCAGCACCGGATCCATCGGCCGAGGGTAGTCCCCCGGGGGGCGAGGGCGGCGGCGGATCTTCTGGCAGGCTGTCGCCCATGGTGGCGCCGAGCGGGGAGCAGTACGAGATCACCGGTGGCGGCTACCGTGCCGTCGTCACCGAGGAGGGGGCCGGTCTGCGGGTCCTCGAGCACGAGGGCCGGGCGCTCCTGCTCGGCTTCGCCGAGGACGAGATGCCGAGCGCCGGCCGCGGACAGCTGCTCGCGCCGTGGCCGAACCGGATCCGGGACGGCAGGTACTCCTTCGCGGACCGTGCACTGCAGCTGCCGTTGAGCGAGCCGGCCCGCGGCAACGCCACCCACGGCCTGGTGCGCTGGGCCTCGTGGACGCTCGAGGAGCGCACCGAGCACTCCGTCTCGCAGGTCTACCGGCTGATGGCGCAGACCGGCTACCCGTGGACCCTCGACCTCCACGTGCTGCACGACCTGTCCGCCGACGGGCTCACCGTGACGGTCACCGCGACGAACCTCGCGCAGTCGCCCGCGCCGTACGCGCTCGGATCGCACCCATACCTCACCACCGGCACCGGACCGGTCGACGGCTGGGAGCTGACCCTTCCGGCGGCGACCCGGCTGGAGGTGGACGAGCGGATGATCCCGACCGGCCGGGCCGACGTGCGGGACACCGACCTGGACTTCCGGATGGCGCGACCGATCCGTGCCACGAGCCTCGACACCGCCTTCACCGACCTGGGCCGGGACGGCGACGGGCGCGTCGAGGTGACGCTGAGGGACCCACGGCGTGACCAGGGCGTGGCGCTGTGGATGGACGCGCGGCACTCCTGGGTGCAGCTCTACACCGGCGACGACCTGCCGACGCAGGTCCGGCAGTCCCTGGCCGTCGAGCCGATGACCGCCCCGCCGAACGCGTTCGCGAGCGGTGAGGACCTGGTGGTCCTGGGACCGGCCGGCTCCGGGACCGAGGAGCACTCCGCGTCGTGGGGGATCCGCGCCCTCTGAGGCGCGTGGACGTCCTCGACCCGCGACGATCAGGCCCGTACGTCGTACACACCCACCAAAACCGGCACACCCCCGCCGTTGCAACGGCAGTGGTGTGCCGGTTTACCAGGGCCCCTGGTAAACCGGCACCCCTCGTCAGGGAGCGGCCGGCGGGACGTACCCCGTCGGCTCGG
>JAWWPF010000246.1:0-14549 GCA_033850795.1 Nocardioidaceae bacterium
GGGATCACCGCCTACCACGCGGTGCGGAAGGCCGTTCCGCTGCTGTACCCGGGAACCACCTGCGTACTGATCGGGGCCGGCGGGCTGGGCCACATCGGCGTCCAGTGCCTGGCCGCGCTGACCGCCACCACGATCATCGTGGTGGACCGCAACCCGGAAGCGCTGAAGCTGGCCGAGCAACTCGGCGCCGACCACTCGGTCGTTGCTGACGGCAACCAGGTGCGGGCGGTCCAGGACCTGACCGGCGGCGCCGGCGCGAACGTCGTCCTCGACTTCGTCGCCGAGCAGGGCGCCGAGCAGGACGGCTTCGCGATGACCGCGCCGGCCGGCTCGTACTTCGTGATCGGGTACGGCGGCGAGGTCCGGATCCCGACCCTGGACATCATCTCCACCGAGCGCAACATCATCGGCAACATCGTCGGCACCTACAACGAGCTCGCCGAGCTGATGGTGCTGGCCCAGGCCGGCAAGGTCACCCTGCACACCAGGACCTACCCCCTCGATGCCGCGCCCGATGCCCTGCACGATCTCGACGAGGGACAGGTCCGCGGCCGCGCGATCCTCGTTCCCTGACCACGGCACCGACCCCCGAACACTCACCACCAAGCATCAGGAGGATCCATGGCGAAGGACCTGCGATTCGGGGAGGAAGCCAGAAGGCTGCTGCTCTCCGGCGTCGACCAGCTGGCCGAAGCGGTGAAGTCGACGCTGGGACCGAAGGGCCGCAACGTCATCCTCGAGAAGATCACCGGCTCTCCCGTCGTCACCAACGACGGGGTGACGATCGCGCGCGAGATCCACCTCAGCGACCAGTTCGAGAACATGGGCGCGCAGCTGGTGAAGGAAGCCGCGATCAAGACGAACGACATCGTCGGCGACGGCACCACCACGGCCACCGTCCTGGCGCAGGCCATCGTCCGGGAGGGCATGGAGGCGATCGGGCACGGCGGCAACCCGGTGCTGGTCAAGCGCGGGGTCGACCTGGCGGTGGCTCGGCTCGTCGAGCGGCTCCGCGAGATCGCCCACCCGGTCGTCACCGAGGAGGACTACGCCAGGGTGGCGTCCGTCTCCGCGAACAACGACGAGACGGTCGGCGCGGTGCTCGGACGAGCCCTGCACGCGGTCGGCGACGCCGGCATCGTGACGGTCGAGGAGTCGGACCGGCACGGCATGAGCGTCGACTTCGTGGAGGGTTTCGAGTACGACAACGGCTACCTCTCGCCGTACCTCGTGACGCACCCCGCCAGCCTCGAGGCCGTCCTCGACGACCCCTACATCCTCCTGTGCAGCGAGAAGATCACCAAGGTGCAGCAGCTGATGCCGCTGCTCGACAAGGTGATGCGCGCGCCGCGGCCGCTGGTCGTCATCGCCGAGACCGTCGAGGGGTCGGCGCTGAGCATGATCGTGCACAACCACGTCAACGGGGTGTTCCGGTGTGTCGCCACCAAGGCCCCCGGCTTCGGCGACCGGCGGCTGCACAAGCTCGAGGACATCGCCACGATCACCGGCGGCCAGGTCTACAGCAAGCACTCGGGGTTCAGCCTCGAGACCATGACCGTGGAGCAGCTCGGCCGGGCCCGGCAGGTCCGGGTCACCGCGGACAGGACGGCGATCATCGGCGGTGCCGGGTCACCCGAGGCCATCGCCTTCCGGGTCGCCCAGCTGCGGGCGGAGCTCGAGCGCGCGACGTACGGGATCGACGAGGAGGTGCTCAGCGAGCGGATCGGCTCCCTGTCGGGGAAGGTGGCGGTGATCAGGGTCGGGGCACCGACCAACGCCGAGCTCACCGAGCTGCAGCACCGTGTCGAGGACGCACTGTCGGCGACGCGCGCGGCGATGGCCGAGGGCATCGTCGCCGGTGGCGGCGTAGCGCTGATGCATGCCGCTCCGGTGCTCGAGGACATCGTGGTCCAGAGCGACTACGCTACCGGCGTGGAGATAGTCCGGCGCGCCCTCACGGAGCCCACCCGCCTGATCGCGACCAACGCCGGCTACGACGGCGACGAGGTCGTGGACAAGGTTGCCGCGATGGGCGTCGACGAGGGGTTCGACGCGCTCGAGGGGCGCTACGGCGACATGCTCGAGATGGGCATCCTCGACCCACTGCGGGTGTGCCGCTCCGCGCTCCAGAACGGCGCGTCGGTCGCTGGGCTGCTGCTCACCACCAACACCCTCATCGCCGAGGAGCAGACGCCCTGGGGCGGCAGCCGTTCGCTGATGACCGAGTTCGGGCAGCTCGACGAGGGGCTGCACCAGCCCTCGCCGGACTCGAGCACCCCCCAGTCGCTGGGCCTCGGCCCGTCCGTCGGGTGACCGACCAGGCGCCGGTCAGCGGCGACCCGTCGCCGGGCGGCGATCCGTCGCCGGGCGGCGACCCTTCCCCTGGCGGCGACCGGCCCGAGGTCATCCGCAAGCTCGAGACCCCGGACGCCGGCTCGCTGGCCGGCCTCGTCGCGGTGTTCGAGGACCTCCAGATGGTGCTGCGCTGCTGCGAGCGTCTCGTCGCCGAGCTCGGGAGCGCGGGGGGTCCGCCCGACGAGGTGGTCGTCGAGGGCGTCTGGACGACTGCGCTCCTGTCGTACGCCCGATGCTTCACCGCCCGGCCGGAGGTGGCGCTGACCGAGGACGACCTCACTGCGGCCCAGCCGGGACCGGGGGTCCTCGAGTGGCACCGGATCCTGCTGGGGCTCCGCGACCACTACTGCAGCCCGGTGGAGAACCCGCGCGAGCGGTTCACGGTCGGGGTCAGCCAGGACGAGCAGGGAGCAGTGAGCGGCCTGGCGGTGACCTCGGCCAGCCAGCCGCTCCTCGACGAGGTCACGGTCCGGCAGTCCGGCGCGCTCGCCTTCGCGCTGAGCCGCCACCTGAACGAGCGGATCGCCGGCCTCCAGGGACGCCTCTACGAGGAGGTCAAGAAGCTTCCCCAGGCCGACGTCGAGCAGCTGGCCGAGGTCCAGGTCGCCGGTCCGGAGGACTGACGCTCGGGTGATGCACCAGCGACCGGCACGGCTCCGCGCTGTGGCCTTCGTGCGCGGTCCCCTTCCTCTGCTGGGTCCGGCCTTCGTGGCGGCCATCGCCTACATCGACCCGGGCAACTTCGCGACCAACATCACCGCAGGGTCGCGCTTCGGCTACCTGCTGGTCTGGGTCGTGGTGGTGAGCAACCTGATGGCCATGCTGATCCAGTACCTCTCCGCCAAGGCGGGCATCGCCACGGGCAACAGCCTCCCCGAGCTCTGCCGGACCCACTTCCCACCCGCGGTGACCCGCGGTCTGTGGCTGCAGGCGGAGGTGGTCGCCATCGCCACCGACCTCGCCGAGGTGCTCGGCGGGGCCATCGCGTTGCGGTTGCTGTTCGGAACGCCGCTGCTCGCCGGCGGGGTCATCACCGCTGTCGTGGCGTTCGGGCTGCTCGCCGTCCAGACCCGCGGCGCCCGCCCTTTCGAGCTGGCCGTCGCGGGCATGATGCTCGTGGTGCTCATCGGGTTCCTGTACAGCCTCCTCGTGGGAGGCGTCGACCTGGCAGGCGTCGCGAGCGGTCTCGTGCCTCGTTTCGAGGGCACCGACACGGTGCTGCTCGCGACCGGGATGCTGGGCGCCACGATCATGCCGCACGTCATCTACCTGCACGGCGCACTCACCCAGAACCGCTATGTGCGGACCACCGAGCAGCAGCGGCTCGCCCTGCTGCGCAGCCAACGGGTGGACGTGGTGACCGCGATGTCCCTGGCGGGCGTCGTCAACCTCACCATGCTGGTGGTCGCGGCACAGGTCCTGGCCGACCCGTCCGGCACGACCGTGACCATCGAGGCTGCACACAAGGGCCTCGGGCAGGCGCTCGGCCCCGCCGCGGCGCTGCTCTTCGCACTCGCCCTGCTCGCCTCCGGGTTCGCGGCTTCCGGCGTCGGGACCCTGTCCGGTCAGGTGGTCATGCAGGGCTTCATCCGACGTCGGATCCCCCTGGTGGCGCGCCGTCTGGTGACCCTGGCCCCGGCACTGGTGATCATCGCCGCGGGCGCGAACCCGACCCGGGCCCTGGTGCTGTCCCAGGTCGTCCTCTCCTTCGGCATCCCGTTCGCCCTGGTCCCGCTCGTGCTGCTCACGCGTCGCGTCGACGTCATGGGCGCGCTCGTCAACAGCAGGGTCACGACCTACGCCGCAGCGGCGGTGGCGGCGGTGATCAGCGGCCTCAACGTCACGCTGATCGTGCTGACCTTCGCCGGGTCAGCCGGCGGCGGCTGAGCGGACGTCGAGCAGGCGGACCGCCTCCTCGGGGTCGTCGACCAGGTGCACCCTCTCGCGCATCGGGGACCGGTCCGCGAGCGCCCGCAGGAGCGGCCAGACCGGCAGCTCGCGCGTCCAGTGGTCCGCGCCCACCAGCACCATCGGAGCGACGGTGGACGGCTCCGCGTAGTAGTTCTCGCAGGCGTCCTGGAACACCTCCTGGACCGTCCCGGCGGACCCAGGAAGGAACACGATCCCAGCGGAGCAGACGTGCAGCAGGACGTCCTCACGGATCGCGTTCTTGAAGTACTTCGCCACCTGCTCCGCGAACGCGTTCGGCGGCTCGTGCCCGTAGAACCACGTCGGCACGCCCAGTGACGTGCCTAGTGACGTGCCCGGTGACGTGCCCGGTGACGTGTCCAGTGACGTGCGGCTGGCCGGCCACCTCCGTCGTACGTCGAAGGCGGCCCGCGCCCACGCGGTCACCGACGGCCGGAACTCCGGCACCGACGCCAGGCGGTCGCACGCCTCGGTGAGCGCCTCCTGCTCGTGCCCGGCGAGGTACGCCCCGAGGTTCGCCGCCTCCATCGCGCCCGGCCCGCCGCCGGTTGCGACGGTGAGCCCGGCCCTGGACAGCGAGTGGCCCAGCCGGGCCGCGTCCCGGTAGACGGCTGAGCCGCGCGCCGTGGCGTGGCCGCCCATCACGCCCACGAGTCGCCGGCCCCTGACGAGCTCGGCGAGCGCGTCGTCGATGGACAGGTCGTGCAGCGACTGGGCGAGCAGCCGGCGCAGGTCCTCGCCGGACGAGATCGCCCACGCGTAGGCGCGGGCGTCGAGCGTCTCCTGGTAGCCCCCGGTGGCGAGGCCGTCATACAGCTCGCCGGGGGAGTAGAGCCCGGACCGGTACACGTCGACGGGGACGTCCGGGACGGTCGGGAACAGCAGCGCGCCCCGGGCGCGCAGGTCGTCCTCGACCCCGGGGTCGAACCGGCCGCCGAGGAAGAGCGCCCCGCGCGGGTCCACCCTGGCCAGCACCTCGCGGCGGCCCCGCAGGTCGAGGTCCTGCAGCTGCCACCCGGCCAGCGAGGTCGCGCCCGCTGCGACCCGGCGGTCGAGCTCCTCGGGTGACTCGATCTCGACGCCAGGGCGGGGCCGGTGCTTCACCGGGCCAACCTAGCCGCCGGCCCCTGTCACAGCGCGCAGGCGAGCAGCTCGGAGAACAGCTCGTGCTCGTCCACCTCGAGACCCCGGGCGGCGAACCAGGAGGTCACGTTGTGGCAGTCCCGCATCAGGAAGTCCATCCCGGCCGGGTTGGCGACGATGTCCACCGCCTGCGGAAGGTCGATGATCACCAGCCGCTCGCCGGCCGCGAGGAGGTTGTAGGCCGAGAGGTCCCCGTGCGCCACGCCGTGCCGCGCCAGCTCGGCCATCGCGTCGCGCAGCTGCTCGAAGTAGGCCTCCAGCAGGTTCGGCGCAGGCCGGGTCTGCGCCAGCCGCGGCGCAGGGGCCCCGTCGACCTCGATGAGCTCCATCAGGATCTCGGTGCCGTCGATCTGCACCGGGTACGGCACAGGGACGCCGGCGGACCAGAAGCGCCGCAGCGTCTCCCACTCCGACCCTGCCCACTGCCCCGCCGCGACGGCCCGGCCGTGCGCGGTCTTCTTCTCCAGCGCGCGGGCGTCCCGCGAGCGGCGGGTGCGCCGGCCCTCGGTGTAGGCGCTGCTGCGATGGAAGCTGCGGTGCTCCTCGCCGCGGTAGCGCTTGGCGGCCATCACGACCTGCTGCGCGGGGTCGCCGGGCACGGCCCGCTCGACCAGGAACACGTCGGCTTCCTTGCCGGTCTTCAGGATCCCGAGCTCGGTGTCGATGGCCGACTGGCTGGTGACGACCCAGTCGGGCCGGGGCTCGGGGCCGCGGCAGAGCGGCTCGACGCTCAGCCAGGTCGAGAAGCGCTGGCCCTCGTCGGGGTCGTCGCTGACCTCGAAGTCGAAGACGAACCGCTCGTCGAGGTCGGGGAACGCCTCAGTCGAGGGCGTGCGGAAGGTGTCGCGGGGTTGCGTTGACATGCGTGTCGGTGCTCCAGAGGTGAGTGGTCGTGACGGCGCGGGGCAGGCCGAAGACAGTCGTCGTCATGGCACGCCTCCTTCCCGGCCCGAGGGCACTCACTGCACCGACGGCACCCATGCCGTCGCGGTCCCACCATCATGGGTGCCGGTACGGCGCGCCGCAACGGGTTATCGCTGGGTCATCGCTGGTCATCGCTGGTCATCGCTGGGGCAGTATGGGGAGATGGCCGACTACCGCGCGGAGCACGCCAGGAGCATCGAGGACCCGGAGGGCTTCTGGGGCGAGCAGGCGGGGCTCGTGGACTGGATCAAGAGGCCCCGGCGGGTGCTGGACGCCGACCGGGCGCCGTTCTACCGCTGGTTCCCGGACGCGACGCTCAACACGTGCTTCAACGCGCTGGACCGGCACGTCGTCCACGGCCACGGTGACCGCACCGCGCTGATCTACCACAGCGCCGTCGCGGACGTCCGGCAGTCGTTCACCTACGCCGAGCTCCTCGAGCGGACCGCCGCCTTCGGCGGCGCCCTGCAGGCTCTCGGGGTGGAGCCCGGCGACCGGGTGGTGATCTACCTGCCGATGGTCCCGGAGGCGGTGGTGGCCATGCTGGCGTGCGCACGCATCGGTGCGGTCCACTCGGTCGTGTTCGGTGGCTTCGCCCCGCACGAGCTCGCAGTCCGCATCGACGACGCCCGCCCCAAGGTCCTGGTCACGGCTTCCTGCGGGATCGAGCCGACCCGGGTCGTCGAGTACAAGCCGATCGTCGACCGGGCGCTGGAGCTGGCCGCGCACCAGCCGGATGCGGTCGTGGTCAAGCAGCGCCCGCAGGCCCGCGCCGAGCTCCAGGGGCCTCGTGACCTCGACTGGGACGTGGTGATGAGGGCCGGCGCGACCGACCCGGCCGGCTCCGTGGAGGTGCGCGCGAGCGACCCGCTCTACGTCCTCTACACCTCCGGCACCACCGGTAGGCCCAAGGGGATCGTCCGTGACAACGGCGGTCATGCCGTCGCGATGGCCTGGTCGCTGCCCAACATCTTCGACGTGCGCGCCGGCCAGGTCTGGTGGACCGCCTCCGACGTCGGCTGGGTGGTCGGTCACTCCTACATCGTCTACGCCCCGCTGATCGCCGGCGCCACGACCGTCCTCTACGAGGGCAAGCCGGTCGGGACCCCGGACGCCGGGGCGTTCTGGCGCGTCATCGCGGAGTACGGCGTGGAGGCGCTGTTCACCGCACCCACGGCGATCCGCGCGATCAAGAAGGAGGACCCGGACGGCGCCCTGCTGCGGGGCCGTGACCTCAGTCGGTTCCGCACGCTGTTCCTGGCCGGCGAGCGGCTGGACCCGGACACCTACCGGTGGGCCGGCGAGCGGCTCGGCGTACCCGTCGTCGACAACTGGTGGCAGACCGAGACGGGCTGGCCGATCGCGGCGAACCTGCGCGGTCTGGCGCCGATGCCGACCAAGCCCGGCTCCCCGTCCGTGCCCGTGCCGGGCTACCGGGTGGAGGTGCTGGGGGAGCAGGGCACGCCTCTGCCCGCGGGCCAGGAGGGCGCCATCTGTCTGGGCCTGCCGCTGCCACCGGGAACGCTGACGACCGTGTGGGGTGACGACGAGCGCTACGTGTCGTCGTACCTCTCGACCTTCGAGGGCTACTACCTGTCCGGCGACGGCGGCTACCTCGACGAGGACGGCTACCTGTTCGTGATGGGACGCACCGACGACGTGATCAACGTGGCCGGGCACCGGCTGTCCACGGGCGCCATCGAGGCGGTCATCTCCACCCATCCGGCCGTGGCCGAGTGCGCCGTGATCGGCGTGGCCGACCCGTTGAAGGGCCAGGTGCCGCGCGGGTTCGTGGTGCTCAAGTCGGGGGTCGAGCAGGACCCGGACGAGGTGGCTCGCGACCTGGTCGGCAAGGTCCGCGCGGAGATCGGCGCCGTCGCTGCGTTCAAGGACGTCACGGTCGTCGCCGGTCTGCCGAAGACGCGCAGCGGCAAGATCCTCCGCAAGACCATGCGGGAGATCGCCGACGGCAAGGACGCGAGGGTCCCCTCGACGATCGAGGACGTCGGGGTGCTCGACGAGCTCCGGCCCGCACTGCATCAGCCGTGAGGCCACCGCGCCCGCTCAGTGGCCGCCGATCAGCGGAGCCACCGCGCGAGCCACCAGACTCGGCCGGCGGGTGAGCCGCTCCTCCGCGTCCGCGAGGCTCATCGCGCGCAGGCCCGCGTTGACGCCGAGCCAGCGCAGCGGCTCGGGCTCCCAGCGGCGCGACCGATGGCCCACCCAGGGCAGGGCCGTCAGGTCGCTGTCCCGCTCCAGGACCAGGTCGCACAGCGTGCGACCGGCCAGGTTCGTGGTTCCGACGCCGTCGCCGACATACCCGCCGGCCCAGCCGATCCCGGTGGCGCGGTCGAGGCCGACGGAGGCGACCCAGTCGCGCGGGATGCCTAGTGCGCCGCCCCAGGCGTGGGTGAACCGCGTCCCGGCGAGGACCGGGAACAGGCGAAGCAGGGTGGCCCGCAGCATCGAGAAGACCCGGGGCTCCCGGTCGTACCCGGGCCGGATGCTGGAGCCGAAGTGGTACGGCGCCCCGCGGCCGCCGAACACGAGCCGGCCGTCGGCCGTGCGCTGCCCGTAGACGAGCAGGTTCCGGTAGTCGGTGAAGGTCTCGCGGTTCCGCAGCCCGATCTGCTCCCAGGTGCTCGCCGGCAGCGGCTCGGTCGCCACGATCAGGGAGTACACGGGCACCACGTCGCGCCGCATCCCCTCGAGGGTCGTGGTGTACCCCTCGGTGGCGCGCAGGACGACGTCCGCGGACACCACCCCGTGCTCGGTCACCGCTCGGCCGGGAGCCAGGGCCCGGACCCTGGTGTGCTCGTGGATCCGCCCGCCGCGCCGCTCCACGGCCCGGGCGAGCCCGCGCACCAGCCGCGCAGGGTGCACCGCGGCACAGTCGGGGGTGAAGGACCCGCCGAGCACGTCGGTGGCGCACAGCCGCTCCGACGCCTCATCGCGGTCCAGCAGACGCAGGTCGTCCTCGTCCCGGCCCCAGGCACGGGCCTTGCCGACCTCCTGGCGGGCGCGGCGCAGCTGGGACGGCGTGCGGGCGACCGCGATCGTGCCGCCCTTGTGGGCCCGCGCGTCGATGCCCTCGGCATCGGCGACCCGGAGCACCTCGTCGACGGTCGCGCGCATCGCCTCGTGCTGCGCGAGGGCGGCACCCCGCGAGGACCCGGAGAGGCGGGCCAGCTTCGGCAGCCCCGCGGGGAACAGAGCTGAGCACCAGCCCCCGTTGCGGCCCGAGGCGCCGAAGCCCGCGGTCTCGGCCTCCAGCACGACGACGCGTAGCGTCGGGTCCTCGCGCAGCAGGTAGTAGGCGGTCCAGAGTCCCGTGAGGCCGGCGCCGACGATCGCGACGTCCGCCTGCGTGTCCCCGGGAAGCGTCGGCCGAGGGGACCAGTCGTCTTCCGCCGTCTCGTGCCACAGGGACAGCCCTGTGTAGCCGGACGGCGGCTGCGGGCTCAGCGCACGCCCCAGGAGTAGGTCTGCTTGCGCAGCTGGAGGTACATGAACGCCTCGGTGGACACCACGTTCTCGATCGTGCGGATCTTGCAGGACAGCACCGCGAGGAGCTCCTCGTCGCTGGCGCAGACCACCTCAGCCAGCAGGTCGTAGGAGCCTGCGGTGATCACCACGTAGTCGACCTCGTCCAGCGCGGCCAGGGCGTCGGCGATCGGCTCGAGAGGTCCCCGGGCGCGGATGCCGATCATGGCCTGCCGGGCGAAGCCGAGCTCGAGCGGGTCGGTGACGGCGACCACCTGCATCACGCCGCTGTCCACGAGCCGCTGCACGCGCTGGCGGACCGCGGCCTCCGAGAGCCCGACGACCTTGCCGATCGCGGCATAGGAGCGGCGGCCGTCCTGCTGGAGCTGCTCGATGATCGACTTCGAGACGTCGTCGAGCGCCACGCCCGGCCGGAGCGCCGATGAGCCGTTGCGGGCGGTGCGGCTGTTCACCGGCCGATGGTCGCACGACGGCTACCGTGCGTCAAAGGTCCAGGGCCGATCCGGCGAGGGATTTCGTTGCAAGCGTGTGTCCTTTCCACGGAATCGCTTGTTTGCGGGATTACGGTCTGACAAGATCCACTGACGCCTGGGACACCCCGGCCAACGAGAGGAAATGGTCGCGATGCCGCAGCCCGCGCCCTTGCCTGACGAGATCCGCCGACTGCTCGCCGCTGCACCGGTCGGTCGGCGTGGGTTCCTCCGGGGAGCCGGCCTGGTCGGGCTGGGCGCCGCCGCCCCCGCCCTGCTGTCGGCCTGCGGGACTCAGGCGGCCAAGCAGACCGCGAGCAGCTGTGTCAGCAAGGACCTGTCCTCCACCCAGAAGCGGCTGCACTACTCGAACTGGCCCGAGTACATCGACGTGAAGACCGTCAAGCGCAACGGCCGCAAGGTGAGCGTCTCACCGACGCTGGAGAAGTTCCAGAAGGACACCGGGATCAAGGTCGACTACGTCAGCGACGTCAACGACAACTCGGAGTTCTTCGGCGTCGTCCGCAACCAGCTCGCCGCCTGCCAGCCGACCGGGCGCGACCTGATGACCCTCACCGACTGGATGGCCGCGCGGATGGTGAACCTGGGCTGGCTGCAGAAGCTCGACAAGGCGAAGGTCCCCAACGTCGACGCGAACCTGGTGTCCAGCCTCAAGTCGCCGGGCTGGGACCCCCACCGCGACTACTCGGCCCCATGGCAGAGCGGGCTCACCGGCATCGCCTACAACGCCAAGCTCACCAAGGAGGTCAGGACGTTCGAGGAGCTGCTCACCCGGCCCGATCTCAAGGGGAAGATCTCGCTGCTCTCGGAGATGCACGACACGATGCTCTTCTTGCTGCTGCTCGATGGTGCCGACCCGGAGAAGTTCACCGCGGACCAGTTCGGGTCGGCAATCGACCGGCTGAAGAAGGTGACGGACACCGGTCAGGTGCGCGCCTTCACCGGGAACGAGTACACCCAGGACCTGGCCAAGGGGAACGTCGTCGCCTGCGAAGCGTGGTCGGGCGACGTCATCCAGCTCCAGTTCGAGAACCCGAACATCAAGTTCGTGGCCCCGGAGGAGGGGCTGGCGCTGTGGAGCGACAACATGCTCATCCCGAACAGGGCAGAGCACAAGGCGAACGCCGAGGCGCTGATCAACTACTACTACGACCCCGAGGTGGCAGCCAGGCTCGCCGCCTACGTCAACTACATCTGCCCTGTCGAGGGCGCCAAGCAGGCGATGGAGAAGATCGACTCCTCCCTGGTCGACAACGAGCTGATCTTCCCCGCCGCGACCACCTTGACGAAGACGAAGAACTTCATGGGCCTGGACCAGAAGAGCGAGCAGGCCTACCAGAAGCAGTTCGCCTCCGTGATCGGCGCCTGAGGGGATGGCCGGGGAGATGACGCGGCTGACCGGACCGGCTCGGGACACTGACCGGACGAGTCCCAGCTCCACCACCGGGCAGGCCGTGGACGAGACCGCATCCGCCGACGGCCACGCCGGGGCGGACCTTCAGCTCACCTCGGTCACCAAGAACTTCGGCGTGTTCACCGCTGTCGACGACCTGGACCTCCTCGTCGAGCAGGGGAGGTTCTTCGCGCTGCTCGGCCCGTCCGGCTGCGGGAAGACCACGACTCTGCGCATGGTGGCCGGCCTCGAGGAGCCCACGCGCGGCACCATCACGATCGCCGGGCGGGACATCACCCGACTCAAGCCCTACAAGCGGCCGGTCAACACGGTGTTCCAGAACTACGCGCTCTTCCCGCACCTCGACATCTTCGAGAACGTCGCCTTCGGTCTGCGTCGCCGAGGCGTCAAGGACGTCACCACGAAGGTGGGCGAGATGCTCGAGCTCGTCGAGCTCGGCTCGTTCGGCAAGCGCCGCCCGAGCCAGCTGTCCGGTGGTCAGCAGCAGCGGGTCGCCCTCGCCCGGGCGCTCATCAACCGCCCGCAGGTCCTCCTGCTCGACGAGCCGCTGGGCGCGCTCGACCTCAAGCTGCGCCGCCAGATGCAGATCGAGCTCAAGCGCATCCAGACCGAGGTCGGCATCACGTTCGTGCACGTCACCCACGACCAGGAGGAGGCCATGACCATGGCCGACACCATCGCGGTGATGAACCAGGGCGTCATCGAGCAGATGGGACGGCCCGACGAGCTCTACGACGCACCGGCCACCACCTTCGTGTCCAACTTCCTGGGCCAGTCGAACCTCGTCAAGGCCGAGGTGGTCGACCGCGACGGCGACGACATCGTGGTCGACGTCCACGGCGGCAAGCTGGCGGCGCCGCGGTCGCGCGCCCGTCGTACCGACGGGACGGTGTGGCTCGGGGTCCGGCCCGAGAAGGTGTTCCTGTCCCCGGCCCGCGGAGAGGGTGGAGACGGCAGCAACCGGCTTGGCGGCGGCATCGTGAGCGATGTCAGCTTCATCGGCGTCAGCACGCAGTACCTCGTGCGGATGCCGTGGGGTCAGGAGCTGACGGTCTTCGAGCAGAACAGCGGCGCGCGCGACGCCTTCCGGGTCGGGGACCCCGTCGACCTCCAGTGGACCTCGGCGCACACCTTCCTGCTCGACGCCGACCAGGACGCCCACGCCGGGGACGAGTCGTACGCCGCACTCACGGGCGGTGCCAGGCCGTGAGGCGACCCGAGACGGGAGCGGCGCGATGAGCGCCGCCAACCCCGGCCTGTCGGCGGCCGGGACCGTGGCCGACCAGCCCTCACCCACTCCGGGGCGGACCCGCCGGCGGGGGTCCCGGACGGCGTACCTTCTGCTGCTGCCGGGGCTGCTCTGGCTCGTCATCTTCTTCCTGATCCCGACAGTGCAGCTGGCGGCGACCTCGCTCTACGACCCCAACGGCTCCCTCGACACGGGCTACGCGATGACGTGGTCGGTGTCGAACTACTGGCACGCGTTGTCGAACTTCGAGGCGCCGTTCCTGCGGTCCTTGCTGTACGCCTCGATCGCCACGGGTCTGGCCGTGCTGCTCGCCTACCCGCTCGCCTACAGCATCGCCTTCAAGGCGGGCAGGTGGAAGAACTTCATGCTGGTGCTGGTGATCGCGCCGTTCTTCACCAGCTTCCTCGTCCGCACCCTGGCCTGGAAGTCGATCCTGGCCGACAACGGGCTGATCGTGAAGACGCTGCAGGCGCTGCACATCCTCGGGCCCGACGGACGGCTGCTGGCGACGTCGGTCGCGGTGGTGACCGGCCTGACCTACAACTTCCTGCCGTTCATGGTGCTTCCGCTCTACGCCAGCCTGGAGAAGATCGACCTGCGGCTGATCGAGGCCAGCAAGGACCTCTACTCGAACGGGGTCGAGTCGTTCCGTCGGGTGACCTTCCCGCTGTCGTTGCCCGGCCTGGTGGCAGGAACGCTGCTGACCTTCATCCCGGCGGCCGGCGACTACATCAACGCCGAGCTCCTCGGCACCCCGAAGCAGTACATGATCGGCAACGTCATCGACAACCTGTTCCTCGTCCAGCTCGACTACCCGGCCGCCGCGGCCTGCTCCGTCGTGCTGATGCTGGTGATCGTCGTGATGGTGCTGTTCTACATCCGGCGGGCCGGCACGGAGGAGCTCCTGTGACCCGCGTGGGCCGGTGGGCCGGCGAGCACGCCGTGATGGTGGTGGCCATCCTCGTCCTCGGCTACATGTTCCTGCCGATCTTCTTCGTCCTCCTGATGTCGTTCAACGACCCCGCGAGCAGGCTGACCTACGAGTTCGACGCTTTCACGCTCAACAACTGGTTGAGTCCGTGCGAGCCCAGCGGCATGTGCAGCGCAGTGGTCAAGAGCCTGCAGATCGGCTTCCTGGCGACCGTGGGTGCCACGGTGCTCGGGACCCTGGTGGCGTTCGCCCTGGTGCGGCATCGCTTCCGTGGCCGGGCCGCGACGAGCCTGCTGATCTTCCTGCCGATGGCCACCCCCGAGGTGGTGATGGGCTCGTCGCTCCTCGCCCTGTTCACCGCCGCCGGGCTCGCAGGCACCCTCGGATTCTGGTCGATATTGGTCGCGCACATCATGTTCTGCCTGTCGTTCGTGGTCGTGACGGTCAAGGCGCGACTGGCGGGACTCGACTCGTCACTCGAGCAGGCAGCGATGGACCTCTACTCCAACGAGTGGCAGACGTTCTGGCGCATCACCTTCCCGCTGGTCTTCCCGGGGATCCTGGCTGCCGCCCTGCTGAGCTTCTCGCTGTCGTTCGACGACTTCATCG
>JAWWPF010000270.1:0-7050 GCA_033850795.1 Nocardioidaceae bacterium
CCACCCTGGGTCGGCGACCGGTGGCAGCGAGCAGCCGGTCGCCCCGCAGCTCGCCGCCGTCTGCCAGGACCACCACGAAGTCCTCGCCATCGCGGCATGCCTCGGCCGGTCGTGCTGCGAGGAGGACCTCGATGCCCTCGCGCTCGAGCTCCACCGCCAGCGCGGCGCCGAGCGCCTCGGGCTCGCGGCTCAGCAGGTGTGGCGCGGTCTCGACGATGCTCACAGAGCCACCCAGACGGTTGACCGCCTGTGCCATCTCCACGCCGACCGGACCGCCGCCGAGGATGAGCGGATGCCGTGGCACCGAGGTCATGGCAGTGACGTCGTCGGTTGGTCCAGACGCCTCGAGATCCCGAAGCCCCGGGACGGGAGGGATGAACGCGTCCGATCCGGTCGCCAGCACCACATCGCCGGCGCTGTAGGTCCGACCGTCCACCGCGACGGCCCCCGGACCCGCGAGCCTCCCCTGACCACGGAGGAGGTCGATGCCGTGGTCCCGGAGTCAGGTCTCCTGTCCCCCGTCGGTGTGGCCGGAGACCATGAAGTCCCGCCAGGCGAGCGCCGAGGCGACGTCAACCTCCGCGGTCCCCGCGGCGTTGCGGGCGCCGTGAACGGCCTCGCCCGGACGCAAGAGGGTCTTGGACGGGATGCAGGCCCAGTAGGAGCACTCCCCGCCGACCAGCTCGCGCTCGAGGACCGCTACCCGAAGGCCACCGTCGGCGAGCGCGCCGGCACAGTGCTCACCGGGCGACCCGGCACCGAGGACGATGACGTCGTAGTTCTCGGTCATGACGGCAACGGCTCGCCGGCTTGCTCGCTGACCATGTACTCGGCGTACCAGTCCGGCCACTGCGGGTCCTCGGCGCCCGTGCGCGCCTCGTGCGCGCCGTGCGCAGCCGCTGCGCGCTGCAATGCGCTGGACAGGTCGCCGGCGGAGCCGAACGTGGTCGTCGACGGGTCGAGGCGTCCGGGCAGTCGGGCGGTGACCTCCTGCATCACCCAGCCGTTGCCGTCGGGATCCTCGAACGAGGCGAAGGAGCAGTAGCTGCGGCGCCGCGGGTCCGGGCCGGCCTCTTGGTCCCGGGTGCCGGCGTGGTGGAAGATGCCACCGGTGTCGTGGAAGACCTCGCCGACCTCGATGCCGCGGGCCACCAGCGCGTTGCGTGCCGCCACGACATCTGAGACCACCAGGTGCAAGCCCTGCGCCGATCCTGGAGCAGCCGAGCTGACCCCGGTGCCGAAGATGACCGACGCCCCGGACCCGGGTGGTGTGAACTGCAGGACCCGGAAGTCCTCGCTGACGGTGACGTCCGCGTCCGCACGCCACCCGAGGCGGGTGTAGAACTCCTTGGCTCGCTCAGCGTCCGAGACCGGGATCACGATCACCTCGAGCCTCAGGTCGACCACCGTGGGCGCGGCCATCGGGTGATCCTCACTGCGTTGCTGCACGTCGGTCATGGCGGTTTCCCATCGCGGTCGTCGGTCGGGTCTCTACCACCATGCCCCAGATGGCCGCGGTTCGCGCCAGTGGAAGTCACTGGTCCCGGCCCATGACCCCGTCGACCCTCTTTTCTCGTAGCAGGCCCTGGGCATCTCCTTGCCGCGGGACGGTGCCCGCACCGCGGGACCAGGACGTCCATCCCGTTACGAGCGGCGCACTTCGCGGCTAACGTCGAGAGCACACGCGAGGAGCGGGTCTGGTGGATCTGCGTGACCTGCCGGCTGTTTCGGAGGAGATGACGGTGGAGCCGACTCTGGTCTCGGTCAACGTCGGCCAACCGGCCGACGTGTCCTGGCACGGCCGGACCGTGCACACGGGGGTCTGGAAGCGACCGGTAACGGGTCCGCAGATGGTACGGCGGCTCAACATCGACGGTGACGGACAGGGCGATGTGGCAGGGCATGGCGGTGAGCAGCGCGCGGTCATGGTGTACCAGCTCGACTCGTACCGCCACTGGCGGGAGTTCTTCGGCCTGGAGAGCCTGGAGCACGGAGCCTTCGGAGAGAACTTCACCGTGGAGGGTCTCAGCGACGACGAGGTCTGCATCGGTGACCGGTTCCGGATCGGGGAGGCGGAGCTCGAGGTCACCCAGCCCCGGGTCACCTGCTACCGGGTGGGGATGCGGATGGGCCAGCCTCGGCTGCCGTCCTTGCTGGTCGAGCACCACCGCCCAGGGTTCTACCTCCGGGTGATCACCGAAGGGCAGGTCGCACCCGGCGACGAGATCGTGAGGACCGCCCGCGGCCGGCACCAGCTGAGCATCGCCGAGATCGACGCCCTGCTGTACCTACCGGGACAGGACCGGGAGCGCCTCACCCAGGCCGTCGACATCCCGGCGCTGAGCCCCGGCTGGCAGGGGTCGTTCCGGGCGATGCTGGCGAGCGGCCCCGGGTTGCAGGCACGTTCACCGGGCGGCATACCCAACGGGGCCGCACCGGCCTGGGCAGGGTTCCGGGCTCTGGAGGTGAGTGAGGTGGTCGACGAGAGCCCCACCGTTGCGTCGTACCACCTGACCACCGACGACGGCGAAGTGCTCCCCTCCCCGACGGCCGGCCAGTACCTCACGTTGCGGATCCCGGGTGCGGGCGATCCTGCGCCGGTGCGCACCTACTCCCTCTCGGGCGATCCCGGCCGGTCGGGGTACCGGATCAGCGTGAAGGCCGAGCCCCTGGGGCTGGTCAGCCCCTACCTGCACCGCCACCTCCATCAAGGCGACGACGTCGAGGTGGCAGCGCCACGCGGCGACTTCGTCCTCACCGACGACCACGGCCCGGTCCTGCTGATCTCGGCAGGCATCGGTGTCACGCCGGTGCTGGCGATGCTGCACCGGCTCGCCACGGCCGGCAGCACCCGCGCCGTCTGGTGGATGCACACCACGCACGACGCCGCGACCCACGTCTTCGCCGACGAGGCCGCCGCCCTACTGGCGACCCTCGCGTCGGCGCGGTCTCTGATCTACTACACCGCCGCGGGGCGCGACGGGGCCGCCGGGCCGCCGTCCGGGGTGCACGCCGGGCGTCTCACCGCCGAGGTCGTCACCGGTCTGCTCGCCGGAGCCCTGGACGTGCCGGCCTCAGCGGACGCCTACGTCTGCGGGCCGGAGACGTTCATGGACGACGTCGGAGCCGCACTCGCCTCCGTGGGCCTCGAGCCACGGCGCATCCACACCGAACGGTTCGGCTCCCGGTCCGCGGTCAACCCCGGCATCATCCGCACCGACCTGCCGCCACCGCACCAGCCACCCGGACCCCCGGGAACGGGCGCGGAGGTCACGTTCGCGCGGTCCGGGCTCTCCGTGGGATGGTCCGAGGACTACCCCTCGGTCCTCGAGCTGGCCGAGGCCTGCGACGTCCCCACGCAGTGGTCGTGCCGCAGCGGCGTCTGCCACACCTGCGTGACCGCCGTACTCGCTGGCGAAACGGTCTACACGACCCCACCACTGGAGGCACCTGGCCCCGACGAGGTGCTCATCTGCTCGGCCCGACCTGCCGGCGACCTCGTCCTCGACCTCTGAGGACGTGTCTCATTCCGGGACGCGTCATCCTTGGACCTGAGCGCGGCAAGCAGGAACCATCACACGTGGGAGCAGAGCGCTCCCGCACGATCGACGAGGGGATCCTCCCATGCGTCCCGACATCACACCCGGTGCCAGCTTTCCCGACTACGAGCTGCCGGACCACACCGACACCCTGCGCAGGCTGAGCGAGATCCAGGGAGAGGATCCGATGGTCCTCACGCTGGCGCGTGGCCACTACTGCCCCAAAGAGCACCAGCAACATCTCGAGCTCGCAGCCCTTCAGCCGAAGCTGGGCGTGGCGTACACAAAGATCGCCACGATCGCGACCGACGACCACCACGAGATCCAGGAGTTCCGCGCCTCCGTGGGCGCCCAGTGGCCGTTCCTCGCGGACCCGGGACGGGTCGTGCAGCGCGACCTGGACATCGCTGAGTACACCGACCCGGACCACGACCCGATGATCCCGCACACGCTCGTCCTCAAGCCGGGCCTCGTGGTCCACAGCATCTACAACGGCTACTGGTTCTGGGGACGCCCCTCGGTGGCCGACCTCTGGAGCGACCTGCGAGCCGTCCTTGCCGAGGTCCGCCAGGACTGGGATCTGAGCACCCCCGGCCTCCGGGAGGCCTGGGACGCCGGTGACCTCCCGGCCTTCCACGGATGGAGCGGCTGGAGCCCGGAGCGGGTCGCGGCCGCGCGAACCCAGACGACGGCCTGACCTTTCGCCCGTCGCGTGGCAGGCGCTCGGGCGTTCTTCTCAGCCGTCCGCGCCGGCCCCTCCGACCTCGGCGGACAGCAGCAGCAGCCGGTTGAGCAGGTCGGCGGCCTGCGCCACCTCGTCGCGCTGACCGCTGACGAGCAGGTCGAGAAGCAGACCGCGAGCGGCGCCCAGGGCCAGGCGGGCATGGCTCTCGGCCTGCGCCTCGGGGATCCCGATCGCCCGGCAGAGCTCGGTGACCGACGGCAGCCAGGCCGCGATCAGCTCGGACCGCAGGCGCGCGGCATGTTCCCTGCCCTGCATGGCGTGCGCCGTCAGCTCGAAGAACAGGGGTCCGTGACGCAACGTGGCCTCGACGGTCTGCTCCCAGTACTTGGCGGCAGCCTCGAGCGGCGGCAGGTCGGCGTCGTACGCCACGGTCATCAGCGCGCGCTGGCGGGCCTCGACCTCACATGTCACCTCGGCGAGCAGGCCCTCCCGCGAGCCGAAGTGGTAGATGAGCATCCGATGACTGGTGCCCAGCGCATCGGCGATCCCGCGGAGGCTGGCCTCGCCGATGCCCTCGCGGCCGAAGTGGTCGATCGCCGCGTCGAGCAGCCGTTCCCGCGGGCCGGCCGGGGCGCCTTCCGCCGCCGACGGTGCAGTCACGCAACAGGCTCCTGGGTGACACGCTTGTCGAGGCTCTCGGCCTCGAGCTCGACGTAGCGCTGGGTGAGCCGGCGCCATACCACCGCCGCGACGGCGCCCATCGGGCCGGCTTGCTCGATGCTCAGCGTCACCGTCGAACCGGTGGCGTCAGGGACGACCTGATGCCGGCCGATGCTCCGCATCCCCGGTCCTCTGGCCTGCCAGCTGAAGCTGCGGCCGTCCGTCACCTCGGTCACCTCCCACACCGCCTGGGGCAGCTTGGGCTGGCGGACCTTGGCCCGGGAGCCGACGGCGAAGGGTCCGTCGTCGAGCCGCTCGACGCTGTCGATCGTCGGAGTCCACTGGGGCCATCTCTCGACGTCGAAGAGCACCTCCCAGACGCGCTGCGGTGGGGCGTCGATGTGCCTGGTCGTCTGGAAGGTCCTCGCCATGTACCAAACGGTACACCGGCCGAGGGCTGCGTGCCATACCCATGCCGCTGGCGGCGTGGGAGCTCGCGCCGGGGTTCTGGCTGACCTTCAGGGGCGTCGACCCCGCCGCTGTCGCAGCCCTCGGGAATGCGCGTCAAGCATGTCCCTGACGGGCCATGCGCAAATCTGCCGATCGTCCACGACGAGGTCGCCGCCGTCGCGCTGGCTGCGGCCTCGCTCTCCTGGACCTGACCTCGAGTTCGCGGTCGGGCGCCAGCCGAGAGTGAGCCCGGCGCCCGTTGTGCCGTATTCGCGAACACTGTCAAGGGATTGCCCTAGGGTGACGCAGTCAGCTCACCACCCCGGGGGAACCACTCCATGAGAGTCACCGCGGCGCTCTGCGCCCTCATCACTGCAGCCTCGCTCGGTCTCGTCGCCGTTGGCCCGGCGCAGGCCTCCGGGACCGGCTACCCGGTGATCGTCAGGCCCACCGACGAGGAGCTCGTTCCCGCAGGGTTCACCGGCCCGTTCGAGGTCGACTTCTCCGACGCAGCCGTCGGTGACTACACCGTCGTGATCTCCTGCAACACTGGGGGCTTCGTCGACTTCCAGGAGTCCCACGACGTCGGCTACGACGGCACGAACGACGTCCAGACCGTCACCCTCCGAAACCGGATGCCGACCCACCCGAACTGCTCGGTGACGGTGGGGTTGGCCGGGACGCCCGACGACGACCACCAGGTCAGACGCGACTTCCGTGTCGACGTCCCGGCGGTGAGTCTCGGATCGGTGCGGCAGAGCCCCACGGTCATCTACTCCCGGGTCCGCGACGGCTACCGCGACTCCACAACGACCGGCTACCGCCTCAGCCGTTCCGCCTCGGTGACGGCGTCCGTACGCCGCAACGGCGGGTCACTGGTGCGGCGCGTCCGCCTCGGGCACGTCGACGCCGGGTCGCACGCCTGGTCGTGGCGCGGCCGCAACGACAGCAACCGTGCGGTGCCGGTGGGTACGTACCGGGTGCGGCTGAGGGCCGTCGACGACTCCGGGAACACCGCAACGGTCACCAAGACCGTGACCATCGCCTCGAAGGTCGTCACCCGCAGCAGGACCGTCTCCAAGGCCGGCTCCGCCGGTGTGCGGTCGACCCGGGGCAGCTGCGTCGCTTCACGCAGCGACGGTGTGATGTCGCTGGACTGCTTCCACGGCCGCAGCGCGCATGCCGCGTACCGGTTCGCGGTCCCGGCCTCGGCCACCCGCCTGCATTTCCACGTGTATGGCGCCGCGCCCGCCGACGACCTGTGCTGCCACGGCCGCATCACGAAGACCGGGGACCGGACGTCGAGGACCCGGTTCCGGGTCACGGTCGGGGTCACGGACATGCGCGCCTACGACGTGCGGTCCGTGCGGATCTCCTACAGGTACAGGGCCCGCATCTGACCCACGCGCGGCCAGGCGGCCCCCGCCGCGAGGCCGGGGCGGCTCACGCAGGAGAAACCTCAGTCCAGGAAGTTGGCGAGAGCCGCGTCGAGCAGCTCGACGCGATGGGTGGCCTGCATGTGCGTCGTTCCCGGCAGCACCAGCAGCTGGGAGCCTGGCGTCTTCTCCAGCATGAGACCGGCGTGCTCGATCGTGGTGAAGTCACGGTCCCCGACGACGAACAGCACGGGCGTGGTGACCGCCGCGAGCTGCTCGTCACTCCACCCTCGCAGGTCTTCCTGGTTGGCCGACAAGGTGGCGAGGAAGGCGTCGGAGA
>JAWWPF010000323.1:0-3618 GCA_033850795.1 Nocardioidaceae bacterium
CACCAGCCCGGTGTCACCATCCGGGCTGGTGCCGGCCGCGTTCCGGACCGCGCGACTGGCGGCGGGCAACAGTCGCGGGTCCGGTCCGAGCACCGCCGCAAGATCGACGCGCACGCCCGTACGCATCGATCCCTCGGCAACTGCGGCGGGCACGTCGATTCGGCCGTGGTAGGCGTGACCGAGCAACAGCGGCACCGCTGTCGCCCGACGCGCGCCACCCGCGGCGAGGTCGGCCAGGGCGGCCGGCACTGCCGGTGCGTTGTGTTCGAGATAACCGACCCGGACGTTCAGCCCCGGGCGGGCCGCGGCGGTCGCCCTCGCGATCTGACTGATCGTCACCGCATGCCGGGGATCCCGGCTTCCGTGCGCGACGAGCAGCAGCGACCCGGGCGTCATCGCGTACCTGGGACGATCCCGCGCGCGGCGAGCACGGCCCACACGGCGTCGACGCATTCGTCGAGCGTGCGGCCGGCGGTGTCCAGGCGCAGGTCGGGGTTGGCGGGGTCCTCGTACGGGTCGTCGACGCCGGTGAGGCTGGACAGCTGTCCCGCCCGCTGCTTGGCGTACAGACCCTTGACGTCGCGCTGGGCGCACAGGTCGACGGACGTGGCGATGTGGATCTCGACGTAGGGGGTGCCGGCCTTCTCGTGCCGCTCGCGGACGGAGTCCCGGGCCTCGGCGTAGGGCGCGATGA
This sequence comes from Nocardioidaceae bacterium, assembly GCA_033850795.1. Classification (GTDB taxonomy): domain Bacteria; phylum Actinomycetota; class Actinomycetes; order Propionibacteriales; family Nocardioidaceae; genus Nocardioides_B. The sequence continues at coordinate 695 of JAWWPF010000323.1, forward strand.
CCGGGACCAGGGTGAGCACGCCGTTGCGGGAGAGCACCTCGGCGACGTAACCGATCCGGCGCACGTTGGTGATCCGGTCCTCGCGGGAGAAGCCCAGGTCGGCGGTCAGCACCTGGCGGACCTCGTCGCCGTCCAGGATGTCGACCCGGTGTCCCGCCGTGCGGAGCCGCGGAACCAGCGCCTCGGCGATCGTGGACTTGCCCGCGCCGGACAGGCCGGTCAGCCAGATCGTGGCGCCCGCCGTGGCCACGGTGCCCAGGTGTCCAGCGCTCATGAGTGCAGCCCGCATTCCGTTTTGGAAGACCCGGCCCAGCGGCCGGCGCGAGCATCCTCCCCTGCCTCCACGCGGCGGGTGCAGGGACGGCAGCCGATGGAGTCGTAGCCGTCCATCAGCAGTGGGTTGAGCAGGACGTGGTGTTCCCCGACGTAGGCATCCACGTCCGCGGCGGTCCAGCGCGCGATGGGGCAGATCTTCACCTTGGCGCGGCCGGCGTCCCAGGAAACCACCGGCGTCGTCGCCCGCGCCGGTGTCTCGTCCCGGCGCAGGCCGGTGATCCAGGCGTCGTAGTCACGCATCGCGTTGTTCAGCGGGGACACCTTGCGCAGTGCGCAGCACCGGTCCGGGTCGCGGGCCCACAGGTCCTTGCCGAACGCGGCGTCCTGCTGCGCGACGCTGATCGCCGGGGTGACGTCGAGAACGTTGACGTCGTACATGGCGGCCACGGCGTCGCGGGTGCCGATCGTCTCGGCGAAGTGGTACCCGGTGTTGAGGAACAGCACGTCCACACCGGGCTTGACGCGGGAGACCAGGTGCGCGACGACGGCGTCCGCCATTGACGAGGTCACGGCGACGCGCTCGCCGAACGTGGCGGCGGCCCAGCGCACGATCTCCGGGGCGCTGGCGTCCTCGAGCTCCTGACCGGCGACGCTCGCCAGCAGTTCCAGGTCCCCGGCGAAGCGGTCGTCACGGCGGCGCCGGACGCGGGGCAGGGAGAGGTCGACGATCGTCATCCGGACACCTCCTCACTCGACCGGCCGAGGGACAGCCCGAGGAACTTCAAGGAAAACGCGCGCCGGCAGTTCCCGCATACCCACTCACCGTGGGATTCGCGGGGCCGCAAGTCCTCTTCTGCGCAGTAAGGGCAGTGGAACGGAACCGCACGCTCGCTCACGGCTCAGGCCAGATCAGCTTCGGCGGCGCGCACGACCCATTGCGCGAAGCGCTCGCCCTCGCCTCGCTGGGCGAGGAAGTTCCGCAGCACCCGCTCGACGTAGTCGTCGAGTCCGGCCGAGGTGACCTTGAGCCCGCGCAGCTTGCGCCCGAAGCCGGCCTGGACACCGAGGCTGCCGCCCAGATGCACCTGGAAGCCCTCGACCTGATCGCCGTCCGGGCCGGACACGAGCATGCCCTTGAGTCCGATGTCGGCGACCTGTGAACGGGCGCAGGAGTTCGGGCAGCCGTTCATGTTGATGGTCAGCGGCGCATCGAACTCGGGCAGGCGGCGCTCCATCTCGCGGACCAGGGCGCCCGCCCGGGCCTTGGTCTCGACGATCGCCATCTTGCAGTACTCGATGCCGGTGCAGGCCATCGTCTGGCGGCGGAACGGCGTGGGCCGCGCCTGCAGGTCGAGACTCTCCAGCGACTCGACCAGGTGCTCCACCTTGTCCTGCGGCACGTCGAGGATGAGCATCTTCTGCTCCGCCGTCAGGCGTACCCGGCCGGTGCCGTGCTCGTCGGCGAGGTCGGCGATCTTGCTGAGCAGGGTGCCGCTGACCCGGCCGACCATCGGGGCGAAGCCGACGTAGAAGTTGCCGTCCTTCTGCCGGTGGACCCCGATGTGGTCCCGGTTCGCAGCGGTGGGCGGGACGGGGGCGGGGCCGTCGATCAGCGTGCGGTGCAGGTACTCGGTCTCCAGCACCTCGCGGAAGCGCTCGATGCCCCAGTCGGCGACCAGGAACTTGAGCCGGGCGCGGTTGCGCAGCCGCCGGTAGCCGTAGTCACGGAAGAGCGAGACGACGCCGGCCCAGACCTCGGCCACCTCGTCCAGCGGCACCCACGCGCCGAGGCGCTGGGCGAGCATCGGGTTGGTGGACAGCCCGCCACCTACCCAGACGTCGAAGCCGGGCCCGTGTTCGGGATGCACCACGCCCACGAAGGACAGGTCGTTGATCTCGTGGGCGACGTCCATGCTCGGCGAGCCGGAGACCGCGGACTTGAATTTGCGCGGCAGGTTGGCGAACTCCTTGGCGCCGATGTAGCGGCGGACGATCTCCTCGATCGCCGGGGTGCCGTCGAGGATCTCGTCGGCCGCGATGCCCGCAACGGGGGATCCGAGGATGACCCGGGGGCAGTCGCCGCAGGCCTCCATCGTGGTCAGGCCGACGGACTCGAGCCGCTGCCAGATCGCGGGAACGTCCTCGATGCGCACCCAGTGCACCTGGATGTTCTGCCGGTCCGTGATGTCAGCGGTGTCCCGGCCGTAGACGGAGGAGACCTCGGCGATGGCGCGCAGCTGCTCGGGCGAGAGCTGCCCGCCGTCGGAGCGGATCCGCATCATGAAGTACTTGTCGTCGAGATCGTTCGGGTCCAGGATCGCGGTCTGGCCGCCCCCGATGCCCGGCTTGCGCTGGGTGTAGATGCCCATCCAGCGGAAGCGCCCGCGCAGGTCGTTCGAATCGATCGAGTCGAAGCCGGTGTACTGGTACCGGGAAATGATCCGGTCCCGCACGTGCAGCGGATTGTCGTCCTTCTTGAACTGCTCGTTGGCGTTGAGCGGCTCGAGGTGGCCCATGCCCCACTGGCCCTGGCCCTTGTGCCGGGTGACCTTCGCGGCGGGCGAGCCTGCGGTCGGGGACGTGCTTGCGTCGGCGGTCTTCACGGGAGCTGGTCCTTCGGCTGAGCGAAGGCGCGCGGCGCATCCCGG
>JAWWPF010000378.1:0-4433 GCA_033850795.1 Nocardioidaceae bacterium
GCCGACAACGAGCACGACGAGGCCCAGTTCGTCGCCGAGGAGATCGACCGGCTCACCGACGAGGACCTGGCCCGGCCCGGCGAGGTGGCCGTCTTCTACCGCACCAACGCCCAAAGCCGCGTGTTCGAGGAGGTGTTCATCCGCGCGGGCGTGCCGTACCGCGTGGTCGGCGGGGTGCGGTTCTACGAGCGCCGGGAGGTCAAGGACGCGCTGGCCTACCTGCGCATCCTGGTCAACCCCGACGACGAGATCTCGCTGCGCCGGATCCTCAACGTGCCCAAGCGCGGCATCGGGGAGCGGGCCGAGTCCGGCGTCGAGGGACTGGCCCAGCGCGAGGGGATCTCGTTCTTCGAGGCGCTGAGACGGGCCTCGGAGGCCCCGGGCATCGCGACCCGCTCGCTCTCGGCGATCCGCGGCTTCGTCGGCATGGTCGAGGAGCTGCAGTCGATGGTCGACGCCGGCGAACGGGCCGACGTGGTGCTCGAGCAGGTGCTGGCGGTCAGCGGCTACCTCAAGGAGCTCGAGGACAGCGAGGACCCGCAGGACGAGACCCGGGTCGAGAACCTCGCCGAGCTCGTCGCGGTCGCGCGCGAGTTCGCCGACGAGCCGGTGGCCGGCCCGAGCGCCGACCCGGCCGATCCCGGACCGATCGCCCCTGGGCTGCCCGACTTCCTCGAGCGGGTGGCGCTGGTGGCCGACACCGACCAGATCCCGGACCGCACGGACCCGGCGGGCGAGGACGCCGGCGTGGTCACGCTGATGACCTTGCACACCGCGAAGGGGCTCGAGTTCCCGGTGGTCTTCCTGACCGGCCTGGAGGACGGCATCTTCCCGCACATGCGGTCGCTGGGTGACCAGCCGGAGCTCGAGGAGGAGCGCCGCCTGGCGTACGTCGGTCTGACCCGGGCCCAGCAGCGGCTCTACGTCACCCGGGCGGTCGTCCGCTCGGCATGGGGCGCGCCGGCCCACAACCCCGCCTCACGCTTTCTCGACGAGCTCCCGGTCGACCTCGTGGACTGGCGCCGGACCGAGTCGGCCCAGACCTCCTGGAGCCGACCCGTCCTGTCCTCCGGGCTGGCGGGGTCATCGCGAGGACAGGCCGCGCCGCGCCGGTTCAGCACCGGGGCCGTGCGGGCGGACGCGGACGCCCGCGGCCAGAAGCGTGAGGTCCCCTCGCTCGCGCCCGGCGACCGGGTGCTGCACGACACCTTCGGCATGGGCAGCGTCGTGGCGCTCGACGGGGTGGGGGACAAGGCCGTGGCGTCGATCGACTTCGGATCGCAGGGCGTCAAGCGACTCCTGCTGCGCTACGCCCCGGTCGAGAAGCTCTGAGCGCCACTGCCGCGGTTCCGTCGCGGCAGTGGACCTGCGACGCATCCCGTTTTCTGCGGTGAGCGCGCACCAGCCGGCGTACGCTGCGACCAGTTGATCGAGGAGTCGTCATGGGTTGGTTCATCGGCGCAGTTGTCGTGGTCGCGTTCGTGACCGGCGTCATGTGGTTCTTCGCTCCGACGCTCAGGTTGATCGGGCGACCGGACTTCGAGCCCACCCCCAAGGACGACGCCAGCGTCTTCAACGCCCAGCAGACGGGGATGGTCGACGGGGGTCAGTGACCCTGTCGCGTCCCCGGCCCGCCGTGCGTCCCGAGGCCGCCGGATTACCAGGGGCCCCTGTTAATCCGGTACACCCCTGCCGTTGCAACGGCAGGGGTGTACCGGTTTTGGCGGGGGTGTGAAGCCCGCCCGCACACGCTGGCCGGTCCACGGCTGCGCCAAGGCCAGGGCTGCGGCGGGGCTGCGATTGGGCTGCGACCGGGCTACGGCTTGATGTGGTGCGCCACCAGAGCGGCGAACGGGTCGACAGGCCGCTTCGGACTGGGCCGTACCTCGAGGTGCAGGTGCGGCCCGGTGGTGTTGCCGGTGGCTCCGACGGCACCGATCACCTGTCCGCCGACGACCTTCTGGCCTTTGTGAACGCGGACGGCCGACTGGTGGCAGTACCACAGCACGGTGCCGTTCGGGAGCCTGACGACGGTCCGGTTGCCGTAGGCACCGGCCCAGCCGACCTTGGTCACCGTGCCGCCGGCGACGGCGTGGATGGCGGTGCCGCTCACCGCGGCGAAGTCGAGGCCGGTGTGGCAGTGGGACCACAGCGGCGAGCAGTCGCCGAAGCGTGAGGTGAGGTGGTAGGCCCGACGGGCCACCGGGAGGTGCCAGGCGCTCGCGGCGACGGCGCGGGCGTGCGCGACAGCGCGGGCGTGCGCGACAGCGCGGGCGTGCGCGACGGCCCGCGCATGGGCCGCTCGGGCAGCTGCCCCGCGCTTCGCCGCGTCGACCGTGGCGGCCGCCGGGCGACTGTTGGCTGCGCTCGGCCGTGCGGCACGCTCCAGGTCCCGGCTCAGGGCGCGCTCGGGTCGGTCCGGGATCCCGGTGATGCTCACGCTGCCGAGAGGAGACGGGACGGGCCGGGCCGCCTGGTCGGACTGCCGAGGCTGCGCCGCCTGGGTGGACCGACCGGGCAGCGCCGAGTGGGTCGCCACGGTGCCCCGGTGGCCGAAGGTGGCCGCGGCGAGCTCGGTCGGTGCGCCAGAACCGGCCGTCACGGCGGCTCCAGCGGCAAGCACGACGACGACGGTTCCGACCCGGAACGGAGCCGAGAGAAGTCGCGTGACGATGCTCCGGCGGTTTCCGGCATGGGCACCGCCGTGTCGTCCGGAGGACGGCGTCGGGCTCGTCTCTCGGCGACGCTCGGTCGCGGCGCGCGTGTCTGCACGGTGGTTCGCCACTTGGTGGGAGTTCCTCACGGGAGGGGACATGCGATCCGACCACGATAACGACGCTGTCTCGGCTCGTCCTCCCGGCCGCCGGCCACCCTGTGGACGACGTCACATGGCCGGGCCGTCCTACGCGGGAGATCCGCCCTTCGAGGGCTTCGCCGAGTGGCCGATCTCACCCTCGCCGTACGGTGGAACGACCGCCGTCACGGGCTCGTCGGCTAGGGTGCGCACAACGGGCGGCCCGGCACGCGGGCCCGGTCCGGACCGACGAGATGCTCCCCGGAGGTGAGGGTGATGGTCGCTCCGATCCGCATCGTGGTGGCCAAGCCGGGACTCGACGGCCACGACCGCGGCGCCAAGGTGATCGCCCGGGCCCTGCGGGACGCCGGGCACGAGGTCATCTACACCGGGCTGCACCAGACCCCGGAGCAGATCGTCGAGACGGCGATCCAGGAGGACGCCGACGTCATCGGTCTCTCGGTGCTGTCCGGGGCCCACATGACGCTCTTCGAGCGGCTCATCGCGCTGCTGCGCGAGCGCGACGCGTCCGACATCGTGGTGATCGGCGGCGGCATCATCCCCGACGACGACATCCCGCTCCTCAAGGAGCTCGGCGTGGCCGAGGTCTTCACGCCCGGGGCGCCGACGACGAGGATCGTCGAGTGGGTCCGGGCCAACGTCGCCGACGACTCGCCCGCCACGACCTGATCAGCCGTCGGGTCCCTGCGCGGCGCGGGTGAACAGGGCGCCCACCGTGGCCGTCCGCTCCACCAGCTCGGGCGGCCCCTCGACGTCGAACTCCGCCGCGAGCCCGGCGAGCACGAACAGCGGCCACGCCAGGTCGTCCACCTCCATCCTCAGCCGGCACTGCGAGCCGTCCAGCTCCTCGACCTCGGCCCAGCGCCCGACATGACGGCGTACGGCGGCCGCGTCCGTCCGCACCCGCACGGAGACGCGATGCCGTTGGGACGCGGAGCGCAGGCCGCTCTTGACGAACTCCGCCGCGTCGGCCGCGGGCAGCGGGCGTGGACGGAAACGCTCCCCGGTCGCCGCGTCGGCACCGATCCGGTCCACCCGGAAGCTGCGCCAGTCGTGGCGGGTCAGGTCCCAGCCCACGAGGTACCAGCGCCGTCCCACGGTGACCAGCCGATGCGGCTCCACCGACCGCTCCATGGCCTCGCCGCTCCGGGTCCGGTAGCCGAACCGGACCCGCTCCTGGTCCCGGCACGCCGAGGCCAGCAGGGCGAGCATCCCGGCCGGGACGGTGGCGTCCGACGGTGCGCCCGCGAAGACGGCGGGCACCGAGTAGGACCGCAGGGCGTCCACGCGCCGGCGCAGGCGTGGCGGCATCACCTGCACCACCTTTCCCAGTGCTCGCACCGAGATCTCCTCGATCCCCTCCACCATCCCGCCCGCGGCCGCCTGCAGCCCGACGACGATCGCCACCGCCTCCTCGTCGTCGAGCAGGAGCGGCGGCATCGCGGCGCCGGCCTCGAGCTGGTAGCCGCCCGCCGAGCCCCGAACGGCGTGCACCGGGTAGCCGAGGCTCCGCAGCCGGTCCACGTCCCGTCGCAGGGTCCGGTCGCTGACCTCGAGGCGGCCGGCGAGCTCGGCCCCCGGCCAGTACCGGTGCGTCTGGAGCAGGGACAGGAGCTGG
>JAWWPF010000384.1:0-3889 GCA_033850795.1 Nocardioidaceae bacterium
TCCATGGACTACCCGCCGGAGTACCAGGGCGCCTCGGAGGAGACCCTGACCCGCAACGCCGTCAGCAAGGTGATGACGCTGACGTCGACGTACGACCACCGGGTCATCCAGGGCGCGCAGTCCGGCGAGTTCCTGCGGCGCATCCACGCGCTGCTGCTCGGCGAGGACGACTTCTACGACGAGATCTTCCGCGCGCTGCGGATCCCCTACGAGCCGATCCGCTGGGCCAAGGACATCTCGGCCAACCACGACGACGAGATCAGCAAGCAGGCGCGGATCCTCGAGCTGATCCATGCCTACCGCGTGCGCGGCCACATCATGGCCGACACCGACCCGCTGGAGTACCAGCAGCGCAGCCACCCCGACCTCGAGGTAGAGACGCACGGGCTGACCCTGTGGGACCTCGACCGCGAGTTCGCCACCGGCTCCTTCGGCGGCGAGGGCCGCCGGTTCATGAAGCTGCGCAACATCCTCGGCATCCTGCGCGACTCCTACTGCCGCACGGTCGGCATCGAGTACATGCACATCCAGGACCCCGAGCAGCGCCGCTGGATCCAGCAGCGCGTCGAGCAGCCGCACGTGAAGCCGCCACGCGAGGAGCAGCTGCGGATCCTGCTCAAGCTCAACCAGGCCGAGGCGTTCGAGACCTTCCTGCAGACCAAGTTCGTCGGGCAGAAGCGCTTCAGCCTCGAGGGCGGCGAGACCACCATCCCGCTGATCGACGAGATCTGCGAGGCCGCGGCCCAGAGCGACCTCGACGAGGTCACCATCGGGATGGCCCACCGCGGCCGGCTGAACGTGCTCGCGAACATCGTCGGCAAGAAGTACAGCCAGATCTTCCGTGAGTTCGAGGGCAACATCGACCCCCGGACGGTGCAGGGCTCCGGCGACGTGAAGTACCACCTCGGCGCCGAGGGCGAGTTCTCGGCGGCGTCCGGGGCCAAGGTGAAGGTCTCCGTCGCCGCCAACCCCTCCCACCTGGAGGCGGTCGATCCCGTCCTCGAGGGCATCGCGCGGGCCAAGCAGGACGTGCTGAACAAGGGCGCCGCCTTCCCGGTGCTGCCGCTGCTCGTGCACGGGGACGCCGCCTTCGCGGGGCAGGGCGTGGTCGCCGAGACGCTGAACCTGTCCCAGCTGCGCGGCTACCGCACCGGCGGGACCATCCACCTGGTGGTCAACAACCAGGTCGGCTTCACCACGTCGCCGGCCTCGTCGCGCTCCTCGCTCTACAGCACCGACGTGGCCCGCATGGTGCAGGCGCCGATCTTCCACGTCAACGGCGACGACCCCGAGGCCTGCATCCGGGTGGCCCGGCTCGCATTCGAGTACCGCCAGGCGTTCAAGAAGGACGTCGTCATCGACCTCGTCTGCTACCGCCGCCGCGGTCACAACGAGGGCGACGACCCGTCGTACACCCAGCCGCTGATGTACGACCTGATCGAGCAGAAGCGGTCGGTGCGCAAGCTCTACACCGAGTCGCTGATCGGCCGCGGGGACATCACCGTGGAGGAGGCCGAGCAGGTCCTGCGGGACTACCAGCTGCAGCTCGAGCGGGTCTTCACCGAGGTCCGCGAGGCCAGCCAGGCGCCCGACGAGTGGACCACGGTGCCCGACTACCCCGAGAAGCACGCCGTCGAGGAGGCCACCGCGATCCCGCAGGAGTTCCTCAAGCGGATCTCGGACGCCCACGTGAACACGCCCGACGGGTTCACCGTGCACCCCAAGGTGCTGCCGCAGCTGCAGCGCCGGGCCGCGGCCATCACCGACGGGCCGATCGACTGGGGCACCGGCGAGATCCTCGCCTTCGGCTCGCTCCTCATGGACGGGCGCCCGGTGCGGCTGTCCGGCCAGGACTCCCGGCGCGGCACCTTCGTCTCGCGGTTCGCGACCATCATCGACCGCAAGAACGCCGACGAGTGGACCCCGCTGGCCAACCTGACCGAGGACCAGGCGCAGTTCTACGTCTACGACTCGCTGCTCTCGGAGTACGCCGTCCTGGGCTTCGAGTACGGCTACTCGGTGGCCCGCCCCGACGCGCTGACCCTCTGGGAGGCGCAGTTCGGGGACTTCGTCAACGGCGCGCAGACGGTCATCGACGAGTTCATCACCAGCAGCAACACCAAGTGGCGCCAGCAGTCCGGCGTGGTGCTCCTGCTCCCCCACGGCTACGAGGGACAGGGACCGGACCACTCCTCGGCCCGCATCGAGCGGTTCCTGTCCATGGCCGCGGACGACGCCTTCGTGGCGGCCCAGCCGTCCACGCCGGCGAGCTACTTCCACCTGCTGCGCAAGCACTCGCTGGGGCGGGTCCACCGACCGCTGATCGTGTTCACCCCGAAGTCCATGCTCAAGCGCAAGGAGGCGGCCTCGCAGCCGTCCGACTTCACCGAGGGCACCTTCCGTCCGGTGATCGGGGACGCCGCGGTCGACACCGACGCCGTCCGCAAGGTCCTGCTCTGCACCGGCCGGATCACCTGGGACCTCATGGTCGAGCGCAAGAAGCGGGAGGGCGACGACCCCCGGACCGCGATCGTCCGGGTCGAGCAGCTCTACCCGCGGCCGGTGGCCGAGCTGAAGGCGGAGCTGGCGAGGTACCCGCACCTGGAGGAGGTGCGCTGGGTGCAGGACGAGCCCGCGAACATGGGCGCCTGGCCGCACTACGCGCTCAACCTGACCCCCGAGCTGGACGGGCTTCCGTTCCGCCGGGTCTCGCGCCCGGAGTCCTCCTCGCCGTCGGTGGGCCAGCACTCCCGCCACGCCGCGGAGCTGAAGACGCTCATCGAGCAGGCCTTCAGCTAGGGCGGGGTGCAGGTGTACTTCACCGACCGCGGCCTCGAGGAGCTCGAGCAGCGACGGGGCGACGAAGAGGTCACCTTGGCCTGGGTCGCCGACCGCATGCAGGAGTTCGTGGACACGTTCCCCGAGTTCGAGGTGCCGGTCGAGCGGCTCGCGACCTGGCTGGCGCGGCTCGACGACCCCGACGACGAGTGAGCGGCACCCCGCCTAGCGGGTGAAGACGACCTTGCCGAAGAGCTCGCCGCGGTCCATCGCGGCGAAGCCGTCGCTGGCCTGCTCCATCGGCAGCACCCGGTCGATGAGCGGGCGCACGCCGCTGACGTCCATGAGCTCGGTCAGCGCTGCGAGCTCCGTGCGGGTGCCCATGGTGGAGCCGACCACCCGCAGCTGCAGGAAGAAGACCCGGGTCAGCTCCGCGTTGTCGGGGTCGGCGCCGCTGGTGGTGCCCGACACGACGAGCGTCCCCCCGGGCCGCAGCGACTTGATCGAGTGCGACCAGGTGGCCCGGCCGACCGTCTCCATGACCGCGTCCACCCGATGGGGCAGGCGAGCGTTCGTCTCGAAGACCTCGTGGGCCCCCAGCTCGAGGGCCCGGCTCCGCTTGGTCTCGTCGCGGCTCGTGGCGTAGACGCGCAGCCCGGCTGCGCGGCCGAGCGCGACCAGCGCCGTCGCGACGCCGCCTCCGGCACCCTGCACCAGGACGCTGTCCCCGGGCCTGAGGCCGCCGCGGACGAACAGCATCCGGTAGGCGGTCAGCCACGCGGTAGGCAGGCAGGCCGCCTCCTCGAAGCTGAGCGAGGCGGGCTTCGGGACCACGTTGCGTCGGGGCACGAGCACCCGGTCGGCGAAGGTCCCCTGGTAGCGCTCGGAGAGCAGTGAGCGCTTGGGGTCGAGGGTCTCGTCGCCGGACCACGAGGGGTCGCTCACCACGGCGTGCACGACGACCTCGTTGCCGTCCTCGTCGACCCCGGCCGCGTCGCAGCCGAGGATCATCGGAACGGCCGCCTCCTTGAGCCCGACCCCCTTGAGGGACCACAGGTCGTGGTGGTTGAGGGCGGCAGCGCGGACCCGCACGGTCGTCCAGCCGTCCCGC
>JAWWPF010000030.1:0-3891 GCA_033850795.1 Nocardioidaceae bacterium
GTCCGTCAGGCACGCGTTGCGGGCGCAGCCCAGTGAGGAGTCGTAGGCCCGGCCGAGCAGCGCGCAGTCGCCAACCGTCAGGCTCCGGTCGTACGCCGCCCCGCTGTCTGCGACGGCGGTCGCGGTCCCCGGCGCGAGGTTGGAGGCGGGCAGCGCGACCTCGACGAGCACGACGGCAAGCAGCCACAGCAGCAGCACCGTGAGACGGCGCTGCACGACCTGACGACGTGCGAACGGCATGGCGCAATGACCCCGGTGACGTATCCCCAGAAGCCGGATCGACCCCGGCTTCCCCCAACTCCTGCACGGTAGGAGCGCGAGGCGCGCGCCGCCGGGGATCAGCCGGAAATGACCCGTTTGTCCGTCACTGGTCCAGAGGAGCCAGGGGGAGGAGCCAGGGTCAGCAGTGGCTCCACTGCTGCGAGATCCAGTGCGCCCAGCGGCCCTCGGAGCCGTGCTTGGTGTGCACGCCGTCCTGGAGGATGCCGTCGTGCGCGCGGACGTACGCCGGCCAGTCGGCCACGCACGTGTGGCTGCGGCCCTGGGCGAGCGCGCGCATCCAGCCGTCGACCTTGCGCGACTGCGGCGTGACGACGAGGGGGCTCTCCTGGAGCACGTAGTAGGGCAGCACCAGCATGACCTTGGTCCGCTTCGGCACGCTCCGCACCGCCCTGACGAGGTCGCTGCGGCCGAACGTCCTCGCCGGGACGGTGCCGAGCTCGATGATCAGCCCGGCCGGCTGGCCGTGGCCTGCCCGGTAGTGCGCCAGCCGCGAGGCCAGCTCGGTCGGGGGCCGTGCCGGCTCCCCGTCGATCGTGAACGTCCGCCGCAGCCGGCCGAGCTCGTCGGAGCCGCGCCAGGTGAGCGAGTCTCCGATCATCACCGTGCCACCACCGACGGGCTGGAACCCGGGCACCGGCGCGCACACGCCGTTCACGAACGCCTGGCCCGGCCGGTAGGGGCACTGGGTCGCCGACCGGAGCGATACCTCCTGCTGGAGGGTCAGGTGGTCGAGGACGGAGTCGTGGACGAGCTCTGCGGCCCGGTCGAGCGTGAGGCACTCGTCGTAGAACCCCTCGGTCTCCTGCAGCGTCACGTAGACCGTCGCGGCGCCCGTGCACTGCGGAGCGTTGTAGAGCGCGTCGGTGGTGCGGTCCGGCTCGGAGGCGCAGTAGTTGACCTGCGAGATCCACTTCCGGTTCAGCGCCTTGCACTCGCGCACGTCGACGGTGGCGACGAAGCCGAAGCCCTTCGGCGCCCTGCGCAGTGCGCACGCCTCCGCGCCGTACGTCCTGCGCCACAGGACCGCACCCTCCTCGCAGTGGGTGCGTGAGCAGCCGAGGTGCTTCTCGAAGACCCGGCCGAGCAGGTCGCAGTCGGCCGCGTGGACCTGGTGGTCGTACGCCGCGGCCTGCGCGCCGGCAGCGGAGCTCGGCCCGGGCACGGCCTGCGACAGGAGCGCGGGCGCGAGCAGGCAGAGGATCGTCAGCAGTGCGGCCCCGAGACGGCGCGGCGGTGCGATGTGGGGTCCGTTCGTCATCTCGCAGCGAAGGATTCCACAGCCGACGCAGTCAGAGGCGAACGGCCCTCGAGCTGGACCCGGCGTAGTTGTTGCGCGCCGGTACGACGGCCCGGACCTTGGAGCCGGCGCGCCCGGTGAGGGTCGCCGTGACCGCGCCGTGCACGGTGGTGAGCGCGGTGCCACGCACCTTCTTCCACGCGCCGTGCACCAGTCGCTCGATGCGGACGGTGACCCCGTTGCTCTTCGCGAAGCCCTTCTCGGACTCCTCCCGCACCGTGGTGGTGAGCCGGTAGCGCCCGTGGCCGAGCGACGTCGAGCGCAGCGAGGTACGGGTCTTGGCCGGCCGGACCTGGAAGGTGGTCGTGGGGAGCACGTAGGGGATCTCGACCGCGGGCAGGATCTCGTAGAAGCCGGTGGCGCGCACCGTGTAGGTGCCGGCCGGCTCGGAGCCGCAGAACGTCGTGGTGACGGTGCCGGCCGTGGTCGGGTTGGTCGCCGAGTTGACGACGCTGCCCTCGGAGACGTGCCCCGCGGGATCGGCCACCTGCACCTCGAGCCGCCACAGCGCCGTACCGGGGCTGACCAGCAGGTCGTAGTCGATCGGGTGCTGCTGGCAGTGGTTGTAGAGCACCACGTCGTCGGTCGACGTGCTCCCGGTGACGTCCGCGGAGGCCGGGCCCGCCACCCCCAGCACCCCCGCGCCGACCAGCCCCCCGACGAGCAGGAAGGGCAGGACGAGACGGCGGAGGGGAGGCACACTCCGACGGTACGCACCACCGGTCAGCCGTCGCGTCCGCCCACGGGCGGAGATGCCGTGGCTGTGACCGACGTCATGCGAGGACCCCCTGGAGCTGTGCGCTCCAGGGGGTCCTCGTCGTGCGACCCGGTGGCCGCGGAGGTCAGCCTTGTGGCTACTTGACCTCCGACCGCATCACCATCACCAGGCCGACGGCCAGGGGCACGACCAGCCAGATCAGGCCGGAGGTGCCGAGCTGTGCCCACTCGGTGGGGGTCAGGTGGCCGTCGTACAGCTCACCCTGCGCCCAGTTGAAGTCCAGCCAGGGCCGGTCGTGCTTCCACCAGTCCTGGAAGTTGCCCAGCAGCACCGAGAGCCCCGGCAGCACGAACGAGTAGACGACGAAGCCGACGATGGCGCCGGGGGAGTTGCGGATCAGCACGCCGAGCATGAAGCCGATCAGCAGGTTGAGGACGTTGGCGAGGACCAGCATCACCATCTGGTTGGCGGAGATGTCCCAGACCGTGTCCACGCCGGCGATCTGCGCGCCGACGATGTTGCCGAGGGCGCCGATCGCGAGGGCCGCGCCGATCGACACGGCCCCCAGCGTCATGGCGACGACCATCTTGGCCCGGATCACCCGACCGCGGTGGGGGACCAGGGTGAACGTCGTGAGCCCGCTGCGCTGGCTCCACTCGCTGGTGACGGAGAGGACCGCCATCACCGGGAGGAGCAGGGTCATCGGGACGCCGATCGCGGCGCCGAAGTTGTCGTAGGTCATGGCGCTGTCCGGCGCGAACAGGATCACGGAGCCGGTCGCGATGACCGCCGCGGCGGCGATGCCCACCATCAGCCAGTAGCCGGCCCTGGTGTCGAACATCTTGACCAGCTCGACCCTGAGCAGCCGGGTGAACGGGATCGGGGCGGGCGCCGGGCGGGCCACCGGCTTGGCGGCGGCGAGGGGTTCCACAGTCGTGGCGGTCATGCTGCTGCTCCTTCATGTGCAGGCTGTTCGCGGGAGGTGTCTGCGGTCAGCTCGAGGAACATCTCCTCGAGGCCGGCGCCGTCGGCGGCGCGCAGCTCGGTCAGTGGTACGCCGGCCGCGAGCGCGACCTTGCCGATGAGCTCGGCGTCGGCCTCGACCCGCAGGCCTTGGGGGCCCGAGGCGACGGCGTGGACGCCGTTGTCGGCGAGGGCCTTGGCCAGCTCGCCGATGGCGCTGGAGCGCACCAGCGTGCCGGCCGTCTCCAGCAGCTGGGCCTTGGTGCCCTGCGCGACGATCCGCCCCTGCCCGATGACCACCAGGTCGTCGGCGATGACCTCGATCTCGTGCAGCAGGTGCGAGGAGAGCAGCACGGTGCCGCCCTTGTTGGCGAAGCCGCGGAGCAGGTCGCGCATCCAGCGGATGCCGGCCGGGTCGAGCCCGTTGGCGGGCTCGTCGAGGATCAGCACCTCGGGGTCCCCGATCAGGGCGGTGGCGATGCCGAGCCGCTGGCGCATGCCGAGCGAGTAGTTCTTGACCCGGCGCTCGGCCTCCTTCGGGGTGAGGGAGACGGTCTCCAGCAGCTCGTCGACCCGGGTGAGAGGCAGCCCCATCGTGCGCGCGGCCACCTTGAGGGTCTCGCGGCCGGTG
>JAWWPF010000051.1:0-12996 GCA_033850795.1 Nocardioidaceae bacterium
GGCACGGCCGTGCTCCTCGCCGCAGCCGGGGAGCGCTGGGAGGCCGAGGCCCTCGACCGGCTGGAGCGGCGCGGCAGCGGCACCGTGCTGGCCCGCCGCTGTGTCGACCTCACCGACCTGCTCGCCACGGCCACCGCCGGGCTCGCGAACGTCGCCGTGCTGTCCTCCACACTGCCCGGCCTCGACGCCGACAGCGTGTCCCGCCTCCGGACCTCCGGGGTGGCGGTGGTCGCGGTGCTCCCCGCCGAGGGGGCTCCCGCCGATGCCGAGCGGATGCGCCGACTCGGGGTGGACCACCTGCTGGGCGCCGCCGAGCTGGAGAGTCTCGTGGAGACGGTCTCGGCGGCGGGCACCGCCGTGCTCGACCCGCCCGGCCCGACCCCTCAGCCCGCCGGTACGGGCGGCGGCGAGAGCCGCGGCGAGGAGGGCCGGTTCCCGTCCGGCCGGGTCCTGGCCGTCTGGGGCCCGACCGGAGCACCGGGGCGGACCACCGTGGCGGTCGGGATCGCCACGGAGCTCGCCCGGGCCGGAGTGGAGGTCCTGCTCGCCGATGTGGACCCGTACGGCGGCGCCGTGGCCGCGCACCTCGGCGTCCTGGACGAGGTGTCGGGTCTGCTCGCGGCGGCCCGGGCCGCCAACACCGGGCAGCTCGACGGCGTGCGCCTCGCCGGCCTGGCGCGCCGGCTCGGGGAGGGGCTGCGGGTGCTGACCGGGCTGCCGCGCCCGGACCGGTGGCAGGAGGTGCGCCCGGCCGCCTTCGGGGAGCTGCTCGAGGAGGCGGCCCGGCTGTCCCCGTGGCTGGTGCTCGACACCGGGTTCAGCCTGGAGGCCGACCCGCTGCCGGCGTTCGGAGGCGCCGGGCCGGGGCGCAACCAGATGACCCTGGCCGCCCTGGCACGTGCCGACGAGGTGGTGGTCGTGGGCGCGGCCGACCCTGTCGGCCTGGCCCGGCTCGCGCGGGGCCTCGTGGAGCTGCACGAGCTGCTGCCGGCCGTACGGCCGAGGGTGGTCGTGAACCGGACCAGGTCGACGCTGGGCTGGAGCGACCGGGAGATCCGCGGCATGGTCGAGGGGTTCGTGCGCTGTCTCGACGTGCACTTCCTGCCCGAGGACCGTGCGGCCGCCGACCGGGCCCTGATGGCCGGACGCAGCCTCGCCGAGTCCGGCGACTCGGCCCTCCGCCGCGCCATGACCGAGCTGGCACAGGGGGTCCTGGGCCGGCCCGCGGACCGGCTCCCGGCGAGGCGCCGGCGCTGACCCGTCAGTCGGCGGGGGTCAGCCGCGGCCGCGGCTGGTCGTTCTGCGCCGCGTCGGCGACCGCGGTCTCCAGCGACGGGGTGTTCGCGATCAGCTGCTGGGTGTAGGGCTGCTGCGGGTTGGCGAGCACGTCCGCGGTGTCGCCGTACTCCACGATGCTGCCGTTCGCGAGTACGACCACCTTCTGCGCGATGGACCGGACCAGCGGCAGGTTGTGGGTGACGAAGACCATGGACAGCCCCAGGTCGCGCTGCAGCCGTCCCAGCAGCTCGACGATGGCGGCCTGGACGCTCACGTCGAGCGCGGAGGTGACCTCGTCGCAGATCAGCACCGACGGGGAGGAGATCAGCGCCCTGGCGATGGCGACCCGCTGCCGCTCACCCCCGGAGAGCTGGTCGGGGTAGCGGCGCGCGTAGCCGGCGGACAGTGACACCTGCTCGAGCATCTCGGCGACCCGTTGGTCCGCCTCCCGGCCCTTCGCCAGACCGAAGACGGACAGCGGCTGCCGGATGCTGTCGCCGACGGTCTTGCGCGGGTTCAGCGAGCCGTACGGGTTCTGGAAGATGTACTGGATCTCCCGCCGGGTCTCGGTGCTCCGGCTCCGCGCGGCGGTCTCGAGCTCGACGTCCCCGAGCCTGATGCTGCCCGTCCAGTTCTTGTGCAGGCCCGCGATCGACCGAGCCGTCGTGGTCTTGCCGGACCCCGACTCGCCGACCACGGCCAGGCACTCCTGGGGGGCGACCTTCAGGTTGATCGAGTGCAGCACCTCGGTCTCGCCGTAGTGGGCGACGACGTTCTCCAGGGTCAGCACCGCAGCCCCCTGGTCGGCCGCGGCCATGTCCAGCGGGTCCCCGGCCTTGGCCTGGGTCTGGGCCAGCACATCGACGGCGCGGATGCACCGGGCCTCGTGCTCGGACCCCACCGGGACAAGGGGCGGTACGTCGACGTCGCACTCCGCCACGTGCAGCGCACACCGCGGTGCGAAGGCGCAGCCGTGCGGCCGGTGCCCCGGCGAGGGAGCGTGCCCGGGAATGCCGACCAGGCTCCGCCCGCCCGTCAGCCGCGGGATGGCGCCGACGAGGCGGCGGGTGTAGGGGTGCGCCGAGCGCTCGAACAGCTCCTCCGCGAGGCCGAGCTCGACGATGCGTCCGGCGTACATCACGGCGCCCCGGCGAGCCAGCGTGGCGACGACCGCGAGGTCGTGGCTGACGTACAGGGCGGCCACGTTGTGTGCCGCGGCCAGGTCCCGCACGGTGCCGAGCACGGTGGCCTGGGTGGTCACGTCGAGGCCGGTGGTCGGCTCGTCGAGCACGATCAGGCGGGGACGGTTGGCGAAGGCCATCGCCAGGCCGACACGCTGCTGCTGGCCGCCCGAGAGCTCGTGCGGATAGCGGCGCAGGAACTTCGGGTCGTCGGGCAGCGCCACCTCGCGCATCATCTCGGCCAGACGCGAGTCGTGGTTGCCGCGGCCCGAGCTGTGGGCTGCCAGGACCTCGCGCAGCTGCAGGCCGATGCGCAGGGCGGGGTTCAGCGACGAGGCCGGGTCCTGGGGCACGTAGGACACCAGCGAGCCGCGGAGCCTGCGGAGCTCGTCGTCGCCCATGCGAAGGATGTCCTGGCCGCCCAGCATCACCGAGCCACCGGTGATGGTCAGCCCGCGCCGGGCGTGACCGAGGAGCGCCAGGCCCACCGTGGTCTTGCCGGAGCCGGACTCCCCGACGACTCCGAGGACCTCACCGGGCGCGATGTCGAAGGACACGTCGGTGACCACCGGGACGTGCCCGCTGGTCGTCTCGATCTGCAGGTTCCTGACGCTGACGGCCGGCTGCACCGCCTCCGCGGGCGGTGCCAGGCTGGCCTGGGGGTCGACGCTCACTCGTCACCTCGTTCACGGTCGATTCCGGCAGCGGTGCGAGCGATCCCGTCGCCCACCAGCCCGGTGCCCATGGTCAGCAGGCCGATGGCCAGGATGGGCACCAACGCTCCCCAGGGCTGGGACGACAACGCGATCTGGTTCTGCTTGATCATCGTGCCCCAGTTCGGGCCGTTGGGGTCCGGGGAGAGCCCCAGGAAGGCGAGCGCGGCGATCACGCCGATCGAGTAGGTGAGCCGGAGGCTGGCCTCGACCATCATCGGCCCCAGGATGTTGGGGAGCACCTCACCGGTCAGGATGCGCCACCGGGGGAGGGCCATCGACTCGGTCGCCGCGACGAAGTCGCGCTCCACGACCGGCTGCGCCGCTCCGCGGGCCACCCGCGCCACCCGTGGCGCCGTGGTGAGCGCGATGGCGATGATGATGACGTAGGCATGGGCGCCGACCAGGCTGACCGCGACCAGGGCGAGCATGATCTGAGGGAACGCCATGATCACGTCCATCACCCGCATGAGCACGTCGTCGAGGGCGTTGCGTGAGTAGGCGGCGACCAGGCCGATGGTGGCCCCGACCACGAGCCCGATCGCCGTGGACACCCCCGCCATCACCAGGATCCCCAGACCGCCGCGCAGGAACCTGCTGAGCACGTCCTGCCCGAGGTAGTCGCTGCCCAGGACACCGGCCGCGCCGCCCGGCTTGGTGTTCGGGATGGCGACGAAGTCGCTCGCGCCGTGCGGAGCGAAGAACGGGCCGAACACGGCGATCACAAGGAGCAGCAGCACGAAGAAGAGCCCGATGCGGGTGCGCCACAGACGCAGGGAGCGGGTCAGCAGGGTGCTGGGCCGTGCGGGCGGCGTCGGGGTCAGCACGCCCTCGGCGAGCTCGGGTCCCACGTGGGTCTGGCTCACAGGCTCGTCCTCAGGCGTGGGGTGACCAGGATGGTGGCGACGTCGGCGAGCAGGTTGAGCACGACGTACACGGCGGCGATCAGCATCGCCAGCGCCTGCACCACCGGCAGGTCGTGGTTGATCACCGCGTCCTGCAGGGCACTGCCGATGCCCGAGTAGTTGAACACGTACTCGACGACGACGACACCCCCGGCGAGGTAGGCGAGGTTGATCGCGATCACCTGGAAGACCGGGCCGATCGCGTTCGGCAGCGCGTGCCGCAGCAGCACCGTGCGCTCCGAAAGCCCCTTGAGCCGCGCCATCTCGACGTAGTCGCTCTCCAGGACCTCGATCATGGAGGCGCGCATGATCCGCGCCACGTAGGGCGACACCGCGATCACCAGCGTCAGGGTGGGCAGCACCAGCTCGTCGGGGAACTGCCACGGCTTCGTCCCCGGCGGGATCGGGCTGATCGCCGGCAGCACGTGCAGCACCGTCGTCGAGAACAGGATCACCAGGAGTACGGCGGTCACGAACTCCGGCAGAGCCGCGAGCACCAGCATCCCGTTCGACGTGATCGTGTCGAAGGCCTTCTCACGACGCAGGGCGGCCCAGGAGCCCAACGCGATGGACAGCGGGATGGAGATCACCGCCGAGAGCAGGACCAGGACCGTGGAGTTGAGCAGCCTCGCGCCGAGGACCTGGCTCACCGGCTGCTGTGCCGCCAACGAGATCCCGAGATCGCCGTGCAGCAGGCCCCCGGCCCAGCTGAGGTACTGCCCCACCACGGACTGGTTGAGGTTCAGCTGCTTGCGCAGCGCGGCCAGGCTCGCAGGCGTGGCGTTGCGGCCGAGGATGGCCCGGGCCGGGTCCCCGAGGGCCTGCGTCGCGACGAAGACCAGCAGGGAGACGAGGAACAGGACGAGCAGGCCGAGGAGCAGCCGGCGCACGATGAACGCCGGGATGCCGCCGTGCCGTAGCCAGGTCATGGGACGCGGCTGCCGGTCAGGCGAACCAGATCGTGCGGTAGCCGTGGCCGAAGCTCGTCAGGTTCAGCGTGCCCTTGCTCGGCGTGAAGCCCTTGACCTTGGGGGAGTGACCGTCGATCAGGGAACCGAAGAACGGGATGATGTAACCGCCCATGTCGTACTCCAGCTTCTGCATCTGGTGCTCGATGTCGATGCGCTTGGAGCTGTCGGTCGCCGCCAGGGCCTGGCTGTAGAGCGAGTCGAAGTTGGAGCCCTTGCCCGACTTCGGCGGCCAGTGGGTCTCGTTGTACGGCGCGTTGGGCAGCGAGCCCTGCTGCACCTGGTTGAGGTACCCACGGGTTCCCCAGAAGTCCACCGAGAACGGCAGCTTGAGGTAGGAGCTGCCGTAGTAGTTCGGGTCGTTCTTCACGTTGATGGTCACGCCGGCGTCCTTGGCCTGCGAGGCGAAGACCGTGGCCAGGGACACCATGCCCTGCGCGCCGTTCGTGGTGTGCAGGTCGACGGTCAGGCCCTCCTTGCCGGCCGCCTTCAGCAGCGACTTGGCCTGCGCGATGTCACGCGTGCGCTGCGGCAGGGAGCTGTCGTAGCCCTCGTCGAAGGGCGCGTACAGGTCGTTGGCGACCCGGCCGTACCCCGACGCGATCTGCTTCAGCATCGCCTCGCGGTCGATGATCAGCCGCATCGCCTGCCGCACCCGGACGTCGTCGAACGGCGGCATGTCGATCGCCATGCACAGCGGCACCCAGCCGCCGGTGTTGGAGATCAGCACCTCCATCTGCTGGGCCTTCAGGGTCTGGACCTGCGACGACGTCACGTCGGTCATCGCGTCGATCTGACCGCCGAGCAGGGCGTTCACCTGCGCCGTCGCGTCGGCGAAGTCGGTGATCGTCACGGTGTCGAAGTAGGGCTGGCCGGTGCGCCAGTAGTTCGGGTTGCGCTCGCTCACGCTCTGCTGGCCCGGGGTGAAGCTCTTGAGCTTGTAGGCCCCGGTGCCGATCTGCTTGGAGGGGAAGGCCTTGTAGCCGACCGGGACGATGCCGAAGGTGTAGCTCGCCAGCGTCTGCGGGACCGTGGAGTCCGCCGTCTTCAGCGGGAGCCGGACCGTGTACTGGTCGACCTTCTTGATGTTGGCGATGTCCATCGACGCCGTCGCGGCGTAGCCGGTCAGGCCGTTGGCCTTGGTCCCGATGCGCTGCAGGGAGTAGATGACGTCGTCGGCCGTCATCGTCTTGCCGTTGTGGAACTCGATGCCCTTGCGCAGCTCGATGGTGTACTGCGTCGGGGTGTCCGCCACGACGTTGGTGGCGAGCCCGTCCTTGGTGAGGTTGTACTGGTCGTCGAAGGTCAGCAGTGTCTCGAAGGCGCTGACCAGGCGAGCCTGGTCAGGCTTGGTGATGATGTTCTGGCCGTCGAAGATGTCCTTGGTGCCGCCACCGGTCACGCCCAGCCGGAAGTTGCCGCCCCGCTTCGGCTTGCCGGCTGCTGCCGAGCTGGAGGAGGACGTGCCGCTCTGCGAGGAGGGGGTGGTCCCCGAGCACGCCGACAACCCAGCCACGGCGGCGGCACCGGCGGCGCCGGCGAAGAGCTGGCGCCTCGAGACCGGCGAGCCCAGCCACGACCCCTGACCCCCAGCAGCTTCTGAATTGTCCGATGCCGTCATTCTCGCCCACCCTCAAGTCGTAGTCACTGGCGTCGCCGCAACCGCTGAAGGCTAGCGGAAATGCATGCCTGCAATTCATATCGCGAGACGAACGCTCACTTATCATCATCACCCTGTCAACCACTTCTCGGGCGGCTTTACCTCGATGTGACCTGGGGTGTCGCGGGAACTTGTTGACCTCGAAACCGCATATCCGTAGGTTTCGGGCGATCGCGTCACGGACGAGGGAACGAGGTCATGCCACAGGTCTCAGCACTCGTCGAGCCGCATCCCGGTGCGGCCCACGTCGAGGTGGCCGCCTCCGCGCCCTCTCCGTGGGCGGTGGCGCTCCGACCCCTCGCACCACGCATCGTCGGGGCCGGCCGGGAGATGGGTCTCGAGGAGTTCCTCACCGTCACCTCGAGCACCGCGCTGGCCGTCGTCGTCGACGGGACCCTCGTCCACGAGTGGTACGGCGACGGGGTCGGCGCCGAGGCCCGGCTCCTCGGGAACTCGGCGACGAAGTCCGCGCTGGCGCTGCTGACCGGGATGGCCGTCACCCGGGGCGCCCTGCCGGGCCTCGACACTCCGGTGCGCACCCTGGTCCCCGAGCTCGCCGGCAGCGGCTACGAGCAGGTGACGCTGCGCCAGGTCCTGACCATGACCAGCGGGGTCGGCTGGGTCGAGGACTACCACGACCCGCGGAGCGCAGCGTCGCGGATGGTCGCCCGCGCCCGCAGTGGCGAGGGCGGCCTGCGGGACACCCTGCGGGAGATCCCTGCCGGCGTCACCCCGGGATCCCGCTACGCCTACTGCAGCCCCGACTCGCTGGTTCTCGACTGGGCGCGCGAGCGCGCCACCGGGCAGAGCTTCGCCGAGGCGCTGGCGGACCTGTGGCAGGCGGTCGGCTCGGAGGCCGCAGCGGTCGTCGGGCTCGACGCACGGCCGGAGCAGGGCGGCGTGGCGATGGCGGCCGGCTCGCTGGCGGCCACGGTCCGGGACTGGCTACGGCTGGGGACCCTGCAGGTCGACGGCTCCTGGTTCGGCCGGCAGGTCGTCGCGACCTCCTGGGTCGAGGCCAGCAGCAGTCCCGAGCGGGCCTTCCTGCGGCCGGGGCGGCTGCCGAGCACGATGACCACGCACGCCGGGTTCGGCTACCACTGGTGGCCGCTGGACGACCGGGGCGACCGCGTCATGGGCGACGGGATGCGGGGCCAGTTCGTGTACGTCGACCGTCCTCGCAGTACGGTCGTGGTGAAGACATCGGCGTGGCCCTACGAGGACCCCTGGTGGGACCGCCAGTGCCGCGACCTGTGCTACCTGGCCCTTCCGGAGATCGCGCATGCGGCACAGCAGAACGGCTGAGCAGGCCGGCGGCCTGACCGTCGACCGCACGCTCGCTCCGGGCGAGGTCCTCCGGCTGGGCACGGTCGGCCCCTACCGGTCCCTGGCCGGCGGGCCCGGCGAGCCGCACGTCGTACGCGAGGAGCTGGCGGCTTCCGACAACCCCAGCCGCACCGGGCGCCGCCGGCCGCTGATCGCCTTCGCGCACCTGACCGACCTGCAGCTGGCGGACGTGCAGTCACCCGGACGGTTCGAGTACTGCAACCGGCACGTGGACGACCCGCGGTTCCGGCACCTCGTCCCCATGCACCGGCCGCAGGAGGCGCTGACCGCCCGGGCCGTGGACGCCATGGTCAACACGGTGAACTCGGTGCGGCACGGTCCCGTCGGCGGAGGCGCCGTCGAGCTGGTGGTGACCACCGGTGACGCCGTGGACAACGCCCAGTGGAACGAGGTGCGGATGTTCCTGGCGCTGCTGGAGGGGGGCCGGGTGCGTCCCAGGTCGGGTGGCGCCCGCTACGAGGGCGTCCAGTCGCTGACCTGGGGCGACGACAGCTACTGGCGCCCGGACGGGGAGCCGGGACCGGGCGACTGGTACCAGGCCAGGTACGGGTTCCCGCACCTGCCCGGTCTCCTCGAGCAGGCGCTGGCGGACTTCGAGTCCCGAGGCCTGCAGCTGCCCTGGCTCACCTGCTTCGGCAACCACGAGGTCCTGGTGCAGGGCGTGGGGCGGGTGACCGAGGGGATCCAGCAGGCGCTCGTCGGCGCCCGCAAGCCGGCCGGCGCGCCGGTCGACCTGGACCTGGAGACCCTGCACGAGCTCTTCATCGCCTCGCCGGAGCTCTTCCTCTCCGGGCGCCCGCATCCCGTCACGGCCGATCCGGACCGGCGTGCCGTGACCCGGCGCGAGTTCGTCGAGGCCCACTTCTCCGCCCTCTCGCGTCCGGTGGGCCACGGCTTCACCGCGGCGAACCGGCTCTCCGGGACCGCCTACTACGCCTACGACGCCGGCCCCGTGCGGTTCATCTGCCTGGACACCACCCGCCAGGCGGGCGCCTCGCACGGCTGCCTCGACGAGGACCAGCTGCGGTGGCTGACCGAGCGCCTCGAGGAGGTGCACTCCCAGCACACGGCCGCGGACGGTACGACGGTCAGGACCGGCCACGACGACCGCCTCGTCGTCGTGTTCTCGCACCACGGCCTGGACACGATGACCAACCTGGGTGCGCTGCCCGGCGGCCCGGACGAGCCACGGCTGGCCGGGGGCGCCGAGCTGCGCGACGTGCTGCACCGCTTCGGGAACGTGGTCGCCTGGGTCAACGGCCACACCCACCGCAACCGGGTGACGCCACGGCCGGACCCCCTCGGCCGCACCGGTGGCTTCTGGGAGATCGCCTCCTCCGCGCTGATGGACTGGCCCTGCCAGGCACGCCTGGTCGAGCTGCTCGACAACGGTGACGGCACCGTGTCCCTGGTCTGCACGATGGTCGACCACGACGGGGTCGTCCGGCCCGACCCGGCGGACCCACGCAGCAGCTCCTGGCTGGCCGGGCTGCACCGCGAGCTGGCCGCCAACGAGCCGTGGCGCGGTCTCGACGGCGGATCCTCGGGGAGGGTCCTCGACCGCAACGTCGACCTGCGGCTGCCCATGCCGTTCCCGGTCGGATGAGGCTGGAGCGTGTCACCATGACGCGCATGACCCCCACGACGAGCTCCGAGGGCGTCCAGGCCGGCCGGGTCCAGTCGGTCGACCGGGCCCTCAAGCTGCTCATCGGCGTGGCCGACGCGGCCCCGCGCGGCGGCACGCTCGCCGAGCTCGCCGACAGCTGCGAGATCAACCGGGCGACGGCCTGGCGGCTCCTCGGCACGCTGGAGGCCCACGGGCTGGTGGACCGCGACCCGGCCACGAACCGCTACCAGATCGGCTTCGCCACCATCCGCATGTCGGCCGCGGCGGGCTACGACGGGCTGGTTCGCCGCACCCGGCCCATCCTCGAGCGGGTCTCCGCGCAGACCGGCGAGACCGCCGACCTCGCGGTCGCCGGCCTGCACGGCGTGACCTACGTGGGCGAGGTGGCGCCGCCGTCGGTGCTGTCGGTCAACTGGCTCGCGCGCGAGGTGCCCCTGCACGCCACCTCCACGGGGAAGGCGTTGCTGGCGTGGCTCCCCGTCGAGGAGGCGCTGAGCCTGCTCCGGACACCGTTGCGGGGCTTCACCGACACGACCCTGACCGACACCGACCGGCTGCTGCAGGAGCTCGAGGTGATCCGCGGGCGTGGGTACGCCGACTGCGCCGGCGAGCTCGAGCCGACGCTGTACGGCGTGTCGGCGCCGGTGCTCGACCCCAAGGACGGCCGCCCGCTGGCGGTGTTCAGCATCTGGGGCCCGGTCAACCGGGTGCCCGCCACGCGGTTCCCGGCCCTCGGCCTGGTCGCGATCACGGCGGCCGCCGACGTGGCCGCTGTGATGACCGGCTGACGGCTCCGAGCCGGACCCACCAGGGTCCTTGACACGGCCCGCGAGAGACGGAAACGTCGCGCATGATGCGATGTCTGTTCGCATCGTGCAGTCGTCACCTGCGCTGGTGACGGATCGGAGGAGGTCCAGTGGCACAGGCACGCAAGGTCATCATCACCTGCGCGGTGACCGGTTCGGGGCACACCCCGACCATGTCGCCGCACCTGCCCTTCACGGCGGAGGACATCGTCAGCCAGTCGGTCGCGGCCGTCGAGGCCGGCGCCGCCGTCATCCACCTGCACGCCCGCGACCCCCGCGACGGGCGGCCCACCGCCGAGCCGGCGGTGTTCCTGGAGTACCTCAAGGGCATCAAGGACTCCACCGACGCGGTCGTCTCGATCACCAGCGGCGGCGGCACGGGCATGACGACCGAGGAGAAGCTGCGGGTGATCTACGAGACCCGTCCGGAGCTGTGCACGCTCAACCTGGGGACCTTCAACTACGGCAGCTTCCCGATGATCGCGAAGTACGCCGGCTCCTTCAAGTACGACTGGGAGGAGCCCTACCTCGAGAGCACCCGCGTCGAGCCGTTCGTCAGCACCTTCGCCGACATCGAGCACATGCTGCGGGACGTGCGCGCCCAGACCGGCGCGCGCTTCGAGTACGAGGCCTACGACGTCGGCCACCTCTACACGCTGGCCTACTACCTGGAGGCCGGCCTGGTCGAGCCGCCGATCTTCCTGCAGACGATCCTCGGCGTGATGGGCGGGATCGGCGCCGAGGTGGAGCACCTGGCACACATGAAGGCCACTGCGGACCGGCTGCTCGGCGACTCCTACGAGTGGTCGGTGCTGGGCGCCGGTCGCCACCAGTTCAACATGATCACCGTGTCCGCGGTGATGGGGTCGCACGTCCGGGTCGGCCTGGAGGACGGCCTGTTCATCGGCAAGGGACAGCTCGCCGAGTCCAACGCCCAGCAGGTGGAGAAGATCGTCCGGATCCTCAAGGAGCTCTCCCTCGACATCGCGACCCCCGACGAGGCACGGGCGATCCTCGGGCTCAAGGGGCTCGACAAGGTCGGCTGGTGAGCCACGGCGTCCGCCCCGCACCGGCGGAGGTCCGCACGGTCGCCGTCGTCGGCACCGGCGTCATCGGGGGTGGCTGGGCCGCGCACTTCCTGCGGAAGGGCTACGACGTCGTCGCCTGGGACCCCGGGCCCGGCGCGGAGACCCGGCTCGCCGACCTCCTGGACACGGCCTGGCCGTCACTGGAGCGGCTCGGCCTGGCTCCCGGGGCCGGCCGGGACCGGCTCCGGTTCGCCAGCAGCCTCGAGGCCGCGGTTGCTGAGGCCGACTTCGTCCAGGAGTCCTCCCCGGAGAACCTGCCGGCCAAGATCGCCCTCCTCGCGGCCATCGACGAGGCGACCCCGGACCGGGTCGTCATCGCGTCGAGCACCTCGGGGTTCTCGATGAGCCAGATGGCCGTGGAGTGCTCGTCGCCGGACCGGCTCGTCGTGGGGCACCCGTTCAACCCGCCGTACCTCATCCCGCTGGTGGAGGTCGTCGGCGGGCAGAAGACCGGGTCCGACGCGGTGGAGTGGGCCGAGCAGTTCTACCGGCTAGCGGGCAAGGTCACGCTGACGATGAGCGAGGAGGTCCCCGGCTTCGTCGGCAACCGCCTGCAGGAGGCGCTGTGGCGCGAGGCGCTGCACATGGTCGAGTCCGGCCAGGCGACCGTGCAGCAGATCGACGACGCGATCGTGCACGGCCCGGGGCTTCGGTGGGCCCTGATGGGCCCGCTGCTCACCTTCCACCTCGCCGGCGGGCCGGGCGGTATGGCGCACATGCTCGACCACTTCGGCCCCTCGCTGCTCGAGCCCTGGACCCGGCTGCAGGCTCCGGAGCTGACCCGCGAGCTGCGGGACAAGGTCGTGCAGGGCGTCGATGACGAGGCCGCCGGACGCACCGTCCCGCAGCTCACCCGGCAGCGGGACGCCTTCCTCGTCGACCTCCTGCTGCTCCTCGAGGAGCACCGTGGCTGAGCGCTGGGCGGCGCCGTTCTCGACGTACCGGACCCGGGTTCCGGAGGAGTGGGTGGACTACAACGGGCACATGCACGACGCCAGCTACCTCGTGGCGCTGAGCGAGGCCAACGAGGCGCTCTTCGACGCCCTCGACCTCGGCGCCGGCTACTACCGTGCGGCCGGCGCGTCGTACTTCACAGTCGAGTACCACATCAAGTACGTGGCCGAGTGCGCCGCCGGTGACGTGCTCACCGCCGAGACGCTGCTGGTGGCCGCCGACCCCAAGCGGATCCGGCTCTACACCGAGCTCAAGCACGACGACGGCCGCCTGGCCGCGTCGGGGGAGTCGCTCTACCTGCACGTGGACCGGACGACCGGCCGGGTCGCCGACGTGGCCCCCGACCGGTACCGCCCGGTGCAGGAGGTGCTCGCCGCGCACGCCGGCATGCGCCGCTCGCGGATGGTCCCGGAGGGCGCATGAACGCCGGACGGGTCGTCACGCCCCTGGAGGGCAGTGGGCACACGCC
>JAWWPF010000068.1:0-24677 GCA_033850795.1 Nocardioidaceae bacterium
ACAAGGTGGGGGAGCGCACGATGCCCGGCATGCTGACGTTCGGGGAACTCCAGAAGACGGTTGCCGCCGGCGAGATCGATACGGTCGTCATCGCCTTCACCGACATGCAGGGCCGGTTGCAGGGCAAACGGCTGCACGGGTCGTACTTCATGGACTTCGTGATCGACCACGGTGTCGAGGGCTGCAACTACCTGCTCGGCGTCGACGTGGAGATGAACACCGTGGACGGCTACGCGATGACGTCGTGGGAGCAGGGCTACGGGGACATGGAGTTCGTCCTCGACTACGACACCATCCGGGTGCTGCCGCACCTGCCCGCGACCGCGATGATCCAGTGCGACCTCGTGCTGGCCGACCACAGCCCGGTCGAGCCGTCGCCGCGGACGATCCTCAAGCACCAGCTGCAGCGCGCTGCCGACGCGGGGTTCGTCGCGCTGGCCGGCACCGAGCTGGAGTTCATCCTGTTCGACGAGACGTACGAGAACGCCTGGAACGCCCACTACCGGGACCTCACGCCGAGCAACCAGTACAACATCGACTACTCGATCCTCGGTACGACGAAGGTCGAGCCGGTGCTGCGGGACATCCGGAACTCCATGCACGGAGCCGGGATGAACGTCGAGGGCGCCAAGGGCGAGTGCAACCTCGGCCAGCAGGAGATCGGCTTCCTCTACGACACGGCGCTGGTCACCGCGGACAACCACGCGGTCTACAAGACCGCCGCCAAGGAGATCGCGGCCCGGCACGGCAAGGCGCTGACGTTCATGGCGAAGTTCAACGAGCGCGAGGGCAACTCCTGCCACATCCACCTGTCCCTGCGCGGCAGTGAGGGGCAGACCGTGTTCTGGGACGAGGCGTCGGGCAGGCGTACGGCGCTGTACGACCGGTTCGTCGCAGGGGTCCTCGCGACGATGGTCGACTTCACGCTGCTGTACGCCCCGAACGTCAACTCCTACAAGCGGTTCGCCGCCGCCTCCTTTGCGCCGACGGCCGTCGCCTGGGGCCTCGACAACCGCACCTGCTCCGTACGCCTGGTCGGACACGGAGCGGGGGCACGGATGGAGAACCGGCTGCCTGGGGGGGACGTGAACCCGTACTTGGCGCTGGCTGCCATGCTTGCCGGCGGCCTGCACGGGATCGAGAACGAGCTCGAGCTCGAACCCGAGACGCAGGGCAACGCCTACCAGTCCGACAGGCCCAGGGTGCCCACCACGCTGCGTGACGCCCGCGACGCGTTCACCGACTCGAAGGTGGCACGGGCGGTCCTCGGGGACGAGGTGGTCGACCACTACACGAACATGGCCGACGTCGAGCTCGCGGCGTTCGGCTCGGCCGTGACGGACTGGGAGCTGCGCCGTGGCTTCGAGAGGATGTGAGGAATGACCGACACGACCTTCACGGTCGTCAACCCGGCCACCGAGAAGCCGGTCACCGAGGTGCCACTCGCTTCGGTGGCCGAGACCGACGCACTCATCGAGAAGGCCCACGACGCCTTCCCGGCCTGGCGCGACGTCGCGCCCGGAGACCGGGCCCGGCTGCTGCGCCGGTTCGCGAGCGTCGTGGACGCGGCCGTCGAGGAGCTCGCCGAGCTGGAGGTGCGCAACGCCGGCCACACCTGGGGCAACGCGACCTGGGAGGCCGGCAACGTCCGGGACTGCCTGAACTACTACTCCGCGGCGCCCGAGCGGTTGTTCGGCCGGCAGATCCCGGTGCCCGGAGGCATCGACGTCACCTTCCACGAACCTCTGGGGGTGGTCGGGGTCATCGTGCCGTGGAACTTCCCGATGCCCATCCTGGGCTGGGGAATCGCTCCTGCGCTCGCTGCGGGGAACACCGTCGTCGTGAAGCCGGCGGAGCTCACCCCGCTGACCGCCATACGCATCGGCGAGCTGGCGCGAGAGGCGGGCCTGCCCGAGGGCGTCCTGACGGTGATCCCCGGCAAGGGCACCGTGGTGGGGGAGCGGTTCGTGACGCATCCACTGGTCCGCAAGGTCTGCTTCACCGGGTCCACCGAGGTCGGCAAGCACATCATGGCGGGCTGCGCCGACCAGGTGAAGCGGTGCACCCTCGAGCTCGGTGGGAAGAGCGCGAACGTGGTCTTCGCCGACGCGGACCTCGCTGCGGCCGCGGCCGCCGCGCCGTACGCCGTGTTCGACAACGCGGGACAGGACTGCTGCGCCCGCTCGCGGATCCTCGTCGAGCGGTCGGCGTACGACGAGTTCCTCGGGCTGCTCGAGGCCGCCGTGCGCGGCATGGCCGTGCGCGACCCGTCCGACCGCAGCAGCGAGATGGGACCGCTGATCTCCGAGCGCCAGCGCAGCAGCGTGCAGGCGTACGTCGACGGGGCCGAGGTGGCCTTCACCGGGCCGGCGCCGGACGGACCGGGCTTCTGGGTGCCGCCGACCGTCGTGCTGAGCCAGTCCACCGACGAGCGGGTATGGCGCGAGGAGGTCTTCGGGCCGGTCGCCGCGGTGATGCCCTTCGACGACGAGGCCGATGCGGTGGCCAAGGCAAACGACACCGAGTACGGGCTGTCCGGCTCGATCTTCACGCGCGACGTCGGGCGGGCGCTGAGGGTCGCGCGCGGTGTGCAGGCCGGAAACCTCTCGGTGAACTCCAACTCGGCGGTCCGCTACTGGACGCCCTTCGGCGGCTTCAAGCAGTCCGGGCTCGGGCGTGAGCTGGGGCCGGACGCGCCCAACGCGTTCACCGAGGAGAAGAACGTGTTCATCGCCCACTGAGCCTGCTGGTCGACCATGTCGAAAGCGGGCCCGCCGGGCGAACTCGTTGGTCGAGCTAGTCGAGACCAACCCGAAAGGAGAACAACCATGGCAGGACGCCTGCAGGACAAGGTCGCGGTCGTCACCGGCGGCTGCTCGGGCATCGGGCTGGCCACGGTGCGGCGCTTCGCCGAAGAAGGTGCGCGCGTCGTCATCGGTGACATCGCCGACGATCTCGGCAAGGAGGTCGCGGACGGCGTCGACGGTCTGTTCGTGCACGCCGACGTGACCTCGAAGGACGACGTGGACGCCTTGTTCGCCACGGCGCACCGCGAGCTCGGGGCGGTCGACATCGCGTTCAACAACGCCGGGATCTCACCGCCCGAGGACGACTCCATCCTGGACACCGACCTCGAGGCGTGGCGGCGGGTCCAGGAGGTGAACCTGACCAGCGTCTTCCTGTGCTGCAAGGCCGCGCTGCCCTACATGCTCGAGCAGCGGCGTGGCTCGATCATCAACACCGCCTCGTTCGTCGCGGTGATGGGCGCGGCGACGTCGCAGATCTCCTACTCCGCGTCGAAGGGCGGCGTGCTGTCCATGTCGCGCGAGCTGGGCGTGCAGTTCGCCCGGGACGGGGTCCGCGTCAACGCGCTCTGCCCCGGACCGGTGAACACGCCGCTGCTGCAGGAGCTGTTCGCCAAGGACGAGGAGCGCGCGCAGCGCCGGCTGGTGCACGTCCCGATGGGACGGTTTGCGGAGCCGGCCGAGATCGCGAACGCCGTACTCTTCCTGGCCTCGGACGAGTCGAGCTTCATCACCGCCAACACCTTCCTCGTCGACGGCGGGATCTCGGCCGCCTACGTGACCCCCCTGTGATGCCGACCCGGCGCGTCCGCACGTCTCAACCCCCTCGACCCGGCGCGTCCGCAGGTGACCTGACATGCGACCGCTGATCGGACTGAGCACCTACCGGGAGCATGCGCGGTGGGGGGTCTGGGACCAGCCGGCCGACCTGCTGCCGACAACGTACGCCGACGCGGTCGCGCGGGCCGGCGGCGTGCCCGTCCTGCTGCCCCCGGTCGACCCGACCGGTGCCCCGGAGGTGGTGGCGCGGCTCGACGGGCTCGTGGTGACCGGCGGGGCGGACGTGGACCCGGGCCGCTACGGAGCCGAGCCGCATCCGCGGACCGTCAGCTGGCGCAGCGACCGGGACGCCTGGGAGCTCGCGCTCCTCGACGCTGCGGACGGCCGGGGGCTCCCGGTCCTCGGGATCTGCCGGGGGATGCAGGTGATGGCGGTGCAGCACGGCGGCACGCTGGACCAGCACCTGCCCGACTCGGTCGGTCATGAGACGCACTCGCCGGGCGGTGAGGAGTTCGGCAACGTCGACGTCGACACCTGCCCGGGGAGCCGGCTGCGGATGCTCGTGGGCGACCGGAGCAACGTGGGCTGCCACCACCATCAGTCGGTGCGTGACCATCCGGGGTTCGTCGCCGCCGCCTACGCCGAGGACGGCACGTTGGAGGCCATCGAGGCGCCGGGCGACCGCTTCCTCCTCGGCGTGCAGTGGCATCCCGAGACCCGGGCCGATGCCGGGCTCTTCTCGGGGTTGGTGGCCGCGGCAGTGGCCCGCGCGACGTGACAGGATGGCGCCGAACCCGCCACTGACCGACTCACTTGTGAGGACCCCCGATGACCGACGCCGGCGAGCTGTTCAGCACCCACGAGGACACCCTGGCGAAGGCGGTCGAGGCGACCCGGACGCGCGAGTACTTCTCCGCCTTCAACGAGTCTCCCTCCCCGCGGGTGTACGGCGAGAGCGCCGCCGCCGACGGCAAGGCGGCCTTCGAGGCGTGGCTGGGTACGACGTTCCCGCTCGATGTCGCAGGCGCGGAGGGGACCGTGGCGACCGAGAAGTCACCGTTCGGGTTCGCGCTCGAGGTGTCCTACCCGCGGGTGTCGCCCGACGGTGTCGACGCGCTGCTCGCGGCCTCCGCCGCCGGGCTGGCCGCCTTCCGGGACGCGGGTCCGCAGGCGCGCACCGGGGTCTGCCTCGAGATCCTGCACCGACTCCGCACGCGGATCTTCGAGCTGGCGAACGCGGTGCAGCACACGTCCGGGCAGGCCTTCGTGATGGCCTTCCAGGCCGGCGGTGCCCACGCCCTCGACCGGGCCCTGGAGGCGGTGGCATACGCGTACGACGAGATGACCCGGACCCCGGCCACCGTGCTGTGGGAGAAGCCGGGACGCGGGGAGCCGCTCCGGATGGAGAAGACCTTCACCGTCGTCCCTCGCGGCCTGGCGCTGGTCATCGGCTGCAACACCTTCCCGACCTGGAACTCCTATCCCGGGCTGTTCGCCTCCCTGGCGTGCGGCAACCCGGTGATCGTCAAGCCGCACCCCGGGGCCGTGCTCCCGCTCGCGATCACCGTGCAGGTCGCGCAGCAGGTGCTCGCCGAGGCCGGCTTCGACCCGAACCTCGTCACCCTCGCGGCCGAGGACCCGGCCGACGGTCTGGCCGCCATACTCGCCGTCCGGCCGGAGGTCAGGCTCGTCGACTTCACCGGCTCGAACGCGTTCGGGGACTGGCTGGAGGCGAACGCCAGGCAGGCGACGGTGTTCACGGAGAAGGCCGGGGTGAACACCGTGGTGGTCGACTCGACCGACTCGTTCACGGGGCTGTGCGCCAACCTCGCGTTCTCGCTGGCGCTCTACACGGGACAGATGTGTACGGCGCCGCAGAACCTGTACGTCCCGGCGCAGGGCATCGACACCGACGACGGCGTGAAGACCGCCGCCGAGGTGGCCGAGGGCATCGGCGCGGCACTCGAGAAGCTGCTCGGGGACGACGCGCGGGCCGTCGAGCTGCTCGGGGGCGTCGTCAACGACGGCGTCCTCTCGCGGCTCGAGGGCTCGGGGAGCAAGGGCACGGTGTACGTCGGCTCGCGGGCCGTGAGGCACCCAGCGTTCGAGGGAGCCGTCGTGCGGACGCCGACGCTGATCGGGCTCTCGGCGGCCGATGCGGACGTGTACGGGTCGGAGTGCTTCGGCCCGGTGGCCTACCTGATCGAGACCTCGGGGACGGCGGAGTCGATCGAGCTGTTCCGGGACACGGTGATGGCGCACGGGGCGATGACCGCGGCGGTCTACAGCACCTCGCCGTCGGTGCTCGCAAGCATGCGTACGGCTGCCCTGGATGCCGGCGTGGCGCTCTCGGAGAACCTGACCGGCGGCGTCTTCGTGAACCAGTCGGCGGCCTTCAGCGACTTCCACGGTACGGGAGCGAACCCGGCGGCCACCGCCTCCTTCACCGACACGGCCTACGTGGCGAACCGGTTCCGGGTCGTGCAGTCGCGTCGGCACGTCTGACCTCGACCCGGCGCGTCTGCACGTCTCAACCCCCGCGACCCGGCGCGTCTGCACGTCTCAACCCCCGCGACCCGGCGCGTCTGCACGTCTCACCGAGCGCGGCCGTCGTGGCGCCCAGAGCCGTCAGCCGATCACGTCGTCGAGTTCCAACGCCCCGGCGTCCAACGCCCAGAGGCTTCGGTCCAGGGCGGCGAGACATGCGGATGCGCCGGGTCGGCAGGGTCGAGACATGCGGATGCGCCGGGTCGGCCGGTGGCGCGGTGGGGATGCGGGAAGATAGCGCGGTGCGGCTGCGACTCGACCTCGCCTACGACGGCACGGACTTCCACGGCTGGGCGAGCCAGCCGGGGCTGCGCACGGTCCAGGGCACGCTCGAGGCGGCACTCGCCCAGGTGCTCCGGGTGGCCTCCGTCGCTGTGACCTGCGCCGGCCGCACGGACACCGGCGTACACGCGCGGGGCCAGGTCGTCCACTGCGACCTGCCGAGCGAGGTGTTGCGGGCTGCGGCTGGGCGCAGCACCTCCGTCCCCGAGGCCGCGCTGCTCCGCAGGCTCAACGGGGTGCTGCCCGACGACGTCCGGGTGCGCCAGGTCGGGCCGGCACCCGACGGCTTCGACGCCCGGTTCTCCGCCTCCTGGAGGCGCTACGCCTACCGGGTCGCCGACGACCCCGCCCTCCTCGACCCGTTGGTACGGCGGAGCGTGCTGGTGTGGCCCCATCCCCTCGACCTGGAGGCCATGAACACCGCGGCCACGAGGCTGCTGGGGGAGCACGACTTCGCGGCGTTCTGCAAGCGCCGCGAGGGGGCGACCACGGTGCGGGCCCTCCTCGAGCTGACCTGGGCCCGGGACCCGGCCGGGCTCGCCGTCGCCACCGTCCGGGCGGACGCCTTCTGCCACTCCATGGTTCGCGCCCTGGTCGGCTGCCTGCTCGTCGTCGGCGAGCGACGCCGGCCGCCCGAGTGGCCCGCGGAGATCCTCGCGAGTCAGGTGCGCGACCCGCGCGTGGCCGTCGTGCACCCGCACGGGCTCACCCTGGAGGAGGTGGGCTATCCCGCGGACGCGGATCTCGCCGCCCGCGCGCAGGAGTCCCGCCGGGTCAGGTCGCTGCATGGATGAGCACTACTTCACCGCCGACCCGTCCGTTGCCTTCCAGCGCACCCCGGTGCGGGCCCGCGTGTGGGGCCGCGACCTCTCCCTGGTCTCCGGGTCCGGCGTCTTCGCGCAGGGCCGCGTCGACATCGGCACCAGCGTGCTGTTCCGGGAGACGGAACCGCCCACCGCCCGGCACTATCTCGACCTCGGCTGCGGCTACGGCCTGATCGGCCTGGCGCTCGCGACGACCGTCCCGGGAGCCGTGGTGCGCGGCGTCGACGTCAACGAGCGCGCCCTGAGGCTCGCAACCGAGAACGCGAAGGCACTCGGGGTCGCAGACCGGTTCACGGCGAGCACCCCGGACGCCGTACCCGCCGGGGAGACCTACGACGAGATCTGGTCGAACCCGCCGATCCGGATCGGCAAGGAGGCCCTGCACGAGCTCCTGCTGACCTGGCTGCCCCGCCTGGCGCCCGGCGGTCGGGCGGTCATGGTGGTCGGCAAGAACCTCGGCGCCGACTCCCTGCAGCGCTGGCTGGCGGAGGAGGGCTACCCGACGAAGCGGCTCGCCAGCGCGAAGGGGTTCCGGGTCCTCGAGACCCGCAAGGGCTGAGCCGGCGGCGTCGAGGCGTGCGGATGCGCCGGGTCGGCGGCGTTGAGGCGTGCGGATGCGCCGGGTCGGCGGAACATGTCAACCTCGGTTGACAGAGATCAGACTGTCAACGTAGGTTGACAGAGCCATGACTGAAACCTCCGACCTCACCACCGCAGCGGCCGCCGACGACCCGCGCACCGGCCTCCGCGCCGTGCGCGCCCTGCGCCGGCTGCTCGAGCACCTCGAGCAGACCCAGGTTCGCCGCGCGCGGGAGCTCGGCTGGTCCTGGCAGGAGATCGCCGACGTGCTCGGCGTGAGCCGCCAGGCCGTGCACAAGAAGCACGGCCGGCGCTGAGTCCGGGGAGGACACATGTTCGAGAGGTTCACCAAGCGCGCCCGCACCGTGGTGGAGGGGGCGACCATCCACGCCCGGGAGGCCACCGCCGACGAGACGCGTCCCGAGCACCTGCTGCAGGCTCTGCTCGACGACCGGGCCAACCTGGCCGTCCGAGTCCTGGCCGGCCTCGGGGCGCCGGTGGAGCAGGTCCGTGCCGAGCTGTCCCACCGCCGCGGACAGTACGTCGACGGGCTCGACGCCGACGACGCGGAGGCGCTGGCAGCCATCGGGATCGACCTCGACGAGGTGGTCCGCCGCATCGACAGGCAGCTCGGCGGGCCGCGCCGGGCCAGGCGACCGCGGTTCTCGCGGGGCAGCAAGAAGGTCCTGGAGCTCTCGTTGCGGGAGGCGATCGCCTTGCGGCACGACTACATCGGCACCGAGCACCTGCTCCTGGGCCTCGCCCGCTGCGACGACCGGCTGGTCGCCGACACCCTCGCCGCGTGCGGTGTCGAGCGCGCCACCCTGCGCGCCGCAGTCGCCGAGGCGGTCCGCGAGGCCGGCTGACCCGGCTGAGGAGCCCCGCGGGGCGTGAAGCACCGCAGCGATGGGTACCAGGACCGGGCCGCCGGGGACAGCCCGCGAGCGGCCGCACGACCCCCGCCCCCAACCTCGAACGGGAGACCCATGCAGCTACGAGCCATCGGTGAGACCAAGGTCAGCGCGATCGGCCTCGGCGGGATGCCCCTGTCGATCGAGGGCCGCCCCGACGAGGACCGGGCAGTGGCGACGATCCACGCGGCGCTCGACGCGGGAGTCACGCTGATCGACACCGCGGACGCCTACTGCCTCGACGCCCACGACGTCGGCCACAACGAGTCGCTGATCGCCCGGGCGCTCGCGTCGTACGGGTCGGACACCTCGCAGGTCCTGGTCGCCACCAAGGGCGGCCACACCCGCCCCGAGGACGGCTCCTGGGCCCTCGACGGCTCGGCCCGGCACCTGCGCGAGGCGTGCGAGGCGTCGCTGCGCCGGCTCGGCGTCCAGACGATCGGGCTCTACCAGTTCCACCGCCCCGACCCCGAGGTGCCCTACGAGGAGTCGGTCGGCGCGCTGCGCGACCTGCTCGACGAGGGCAAGATCGCGATGGCCGGGATCTCGAACGCCGACCCGCAGCAGATCCGCCAGGCCCGAGAGATCCTCGGCGGCCGCCTCGCCTCGGTGCAGAACCAGTTCTCGCCGGACTTCCGCTCCAGCGAGCCGGAGCTGCAGCTGTGCGACGAGCTCGGGATCGCCTTCCTGCCGTGGAGCCCACTCGGCGGGATCGGTGCCGCCGCGAAGCTCGGCTCGCGGGCCCGGGTCTTCGCCGAGGTCGCCGAGGAGGTCGACGCCAGCCCGCAGCAGGTCGCGCTCGCCTGGGAGCTCTCGCTCTCCCCCGTCGTGGTGCCGATCCCGGGCTCGAGCCGTCCCGAGACGATCAAGGCCTCCGTGGCCGCCGCGAGCCTCGAGCTCAGCGCCGAGCAGCTCGACCGGCTCAGCGCGGCCTGACCGTGCCGGTCGTACGACGGCAGCGGGCACCTGCTTCGATGAGGCCATGAGCGACTACCAGCCCGCCGGCGACCGCTACGACACCATGGAGTACCGCTTCTGCGGACGAAGCGGCCTGAAGCTCCCGGCGCTCTCCCTGGGCCTGTGGCAGAACTTCGGCACCGACCGCCCCGAGGAGACCCAGCGCGCCATCCTGCGGCGGGCCTTCGACCGCGGGGTCACGCACTTCGACCTCGCGAACAACTACGGTCCGCCCTACGGCCGCGCCGAGGAGAACTTCGGACGCTACCTCCGGACCGACTTCGCCGGCCTCCGCGACGAGCTGGTGATCTCCACCAAGGCCGGCTGGGACATGTGGCCGGGACCCTACGGTCAGGGCGGTGGCTCGCGGAAGTACGTCCTGGCCTCCCTCGACCAGTCGCTGAGCCGGATGGGCCTGGAGTACGTCGACATCTTCTACAGCCACCGCTTCGACGCCGAGACCCCGCTCGAGGAGACGATGTCGGCACTGGACCGCGCGGTCCGGGCCGGCAAGGCGCTCTACGTCGGGATCTCCTCGTACTCCCCGGCGAAGACCCGGGAGGCCGCCCGCCTCGCCCGCGACCTCGGGACCCCCCTGCTCATCCACCAGCCGTCGTACTCCCTGCTGAACCGGTGGATCGAGAAGGGCCTGCTCGACGAGCTCGAGGAGCAGGGGATGGGCTGCATCGCCTTCTCGGCGCTGGCCCAGGGACTTCTGACCGACCGCTACCTCAACGGGGTTCCCGAGGACTCCCGTGCCGCGCGCAGCGGCAGCACGATCCCGTCGGAGCACCTGAGCGAGGCGACGCTCGACCACGTGCGCCGGCTCAACGAGATCGCCGAGCAGCGGGGACAGAAGCTGGCGCAGCTCGCCCTCCAGTGGACCCTGCGCGACCCGCGGGTCACGTCGGCGGTCATCGGGGCGTCGTCAGTCGGGCAGCTGGACACCAACCTCGACGCCTTGGCCGGCCCGCCCCTCTCCTCGGAGGAGCTCGAGGCGATCGACCGGGACGCGGTCGAGTCCGGAATCAACCTCTGGGCAGGGGTGACTGAGGAGTAACCAGGGAGCATGATCGGCTCCATGACCAAGCTCGTCTACGACTTCTCCGAGGGCAACAAGGACCAGCGCGACCTGCTGGGCGGCAAGGGCGCGAACCTCGCCGAGATGACCAACCTCGGGCTGCCGGTCCCACCGGGGTTCACG
Organism: Nocardioidaceae bacterium; assembly: GCA_033850795.1. Taxonomy (GTDB): domain Bacteria; phylum Actinomycetota; class Actinomycetes; order Propionibacteriales; family Nocardioidaceae; genus Nocardioides_B. The sequence goes on from JAWWPF010000068.1 coordinate 10,889, forward strand.
ATCAGCACCGACGCCTGCCGGGCCTACCTGGCGCACGGTCACGAGCCCGACGGGCTGGCCGAGGAGGTCAGTGAGCACCTGGCCGCCCTGGAGAAGAGGATGGGCCGCCGGCTCGGGCAGCCGGACGGGCCGCTGCTGGTCTCGGTCCGCTCGGGTGCCAAGTTCTCCATGCCCGGGATGATGGAGACGGTCCTCAACGTCGGCCTCAACGACGACTCGGTGCACGGGCTGGCCTCGCTCGCCGGCGGGGATGAGCGCTTCGCCTACGACTCCTACCGCCGGCTGCTGCAGATGTTCGGCAGCACCGTGCTCGGCATCGATTCCTCGGTGTTCGCCGCGGCCCTCGACGACCTGAAGGACTCGCGCGGGACAAGCAACGATCTCGACCTCTCGGTGGAGGACCTCGTCGGCCTCACCGACACCTTCAAGAAGCTGATCGCCGAGCACACCGGGACCGACTTCCCGCAGGAGCCGCGCGAGCAGATGGATATGGCGGTCCGTGCGGTCTTCGACTCCTGGAACACCGAGCGCGCGGTGCTCTACCGCCGCCAGGAGCGCATCCCCGCCGACCTCGGCACCGCGGTCAACATCTGCTCGATGGTCTTCGGCAACGGCGGCATGGACTCCGGCACGGGCGTGGCGTTCACCCGCGACCCTGCATCGGGAGCCCAGGGGATCTACGGCGACTACCTCCAGAACGCGCAGGGCGAGGACGTGGTCGCCGGGATCCGCAACACCGTCCCGCTCGCCGACCTCGAGCAGATCGACAAGGCGGCGTACGACGAGCTGCTGACGACCATGGCGACGCTGGAGGGTCACTACCGCGACCTGTGCGACATCGAGTTCACGATCGAGCACGGCAAGCTGTGGATGCTGCAGACCAGGGTGGGCAAGCGCACCGCGGGGGCGGCGTTCCGGATCGCCTGCCAGCTCGTCGACCAGGGCCTCATCGACATGGACGAGGCGGTCCGCCGGGTGACCGGGGCCCAGCTTGCCCAGCTGATGTTCCCTCGCTTCGACGAGGACGCCGAGCGCCGGCTCATCGCCAAGGGCATGAACGCCTCACCCGGTGCCGCGGTCGGAAAGGCGGTCTTCGACTCCGACACCGCCGTGGAGTGGGCGGCTCGTGGCGAGCAGGTCATCCTGGTGCGCCGGGAGACGAACCCCGACGACCTGCGCGGCATGGTCGCGGCCCGCGGGATCCTCACCAGCCGCGGTGGCAAGACCTCGCACGCGGCCGTCGTCGCGCGCGGGATGGGGCGCACCTGCGTCTGCGGCGCCGACTCCCTGCGGATCGACGTCAAGGCCCGCCGGCTGACCACCGACGACGGCGTGGAGGTCGCGGAGGGCGACGCGATCTCCATCGACGGGACGACCGGCGAGGTGTTCGCCGGCGAGGTCCCGGTGGTGGACTCCCTCGTCGTACGTCACTTCGACACCGGCGGCGAGAGCGCCGACGAGGCCACCGGCGAGGACGGGACCGCCGACGAGCTGGTCGCGGCCGTCGCCCGGATCATGGAGCACGCCGACCGGGCCCGTCGCCTCGGCGTGCGCGCCAACGCCGACACCCCCGACGACGCGCGACGGGCCCGCCGCTTCGGCGCCCAGGGCATCGGCCTGTGCCGCACCGAGCACATGTTCCTCGGCGAGCGGAAGGCACTCGTGGAGAACCTGATCCTCGCCGAGTCGACAGCGGAGCAGGAGAAGGCGCTCGCCGAGCTGCTGCCGATGCAGCGCGACGACTTCGTCGGGATCCTCGAGGCGATGGACGGGCTGCCGGTGACGATCCGGCTGATCGACCCGCCGCTGCACGAGTTCCTGCCCGACTACACCGACCTGGCGGTCCAGGTCGCGCTGCACGACGACCACGGCAACGCGAACACCAAGGAGCACGTCCTCTTCGACGCGGTGAAGCGGCTGCACGAGGAGAACCCGATGCTGGGGCTGCGCGGGGTCCGTCTGGGCATCGTGATCCCCGGCCTGTTCGCCATGCAGACGCGGGCGATCCTGGAGGCCGCCGCGCTGCGGGTGAAGGCGGGCGGTGACCCGCACCCGGAGATCATGATCCCGCTGGTGGCCACGGTCCAGGAGCTCGAGCTGGTGCGCGCGGACATCGACGAGGTGGCGACGAGCATCGAGGCCGACACCGGGATCCGGCCCGACTTCGCGGTGGGCACGATGATCGAGCTGCCCCGTGCGGTGATGGCGGCCGGGGAGATCGCCGGCGCCGCCGAGTTCTTCTCCTTCGGCACCAACGACCTCACCCAGATGACCTGGGGGTTCTCCCGCGACGACGTCGAGGCGTCGTTCTTCAGCACCTACCTGGACAAGGGGATCTTCGGCGTCTCGCCGTTCGAGTCGCTGGACACCGAAGGTGTGGGGGAGCTCATCCGGTACGCCGCCCGGAAGGGTCGCGAGGCACGCCCGGAGCTGCATCTCGGCGTCTGCGGGGAGCACGGCGGCGACCCGGCCTCGATCCACTTCTTCGACGACGTGGGGCTGGACTACGTGTCCTGCTCGCCGTTCCGGGTCCCGGTCGCGCGGCTGGAGGCGGCCCGCTCCGCGGCCGAGTCCCAGGGCGGCTCGGGGACGGCCTGAACGGGGCCTTCCGCAACTGCGCGTTGCTGCGGAGGACCAAAACCCGTCGCTTCCTCGCTCGGCGTCGGCAACACTGGGTTCCGTGGGACACGTCGATGTGGCCGGGGTGCGCTACGAGCTGCCGGACGGGAGGGTCCTGCTCGACGACGTCTCGTTCCGGGTGGGCGAGGGCGCGAAGGTCGCCCTCGTCGGCGCCAACGGGGCCGGCAAGACGACGCTGCTGCGGATCATCACCGGTGACCTGAGGCCGCACGCGGGGGCGGTCACCCGCAGCGGCGGCCTGGGCGTGATGCGTCAGATGGTCGGTCAGGGAGTGGGCCGGCAAGCCGGCGCCACCGTGGCGGACCTGCTCCTGTCGGTGAGCCCGCCCCGGGTGAGGGCGGCCGCGGAGCACGTCGAGGCCTGCGAGCTGGCGCTGATGGAGACCGACGAGGAGAAGGTCCAGATGCGCTACGCCGCCGCTCTCGCGGAGTGGGCGGACGCCGGCGGCTATGACCTCGAGGTGGTCTGGGACGTCTGCACGACGGCAGCCCTCGGCGTGCCGTTCGAGCGGGCCAAGTACCGCGAGCTGGACACCCTCTCCGGCGGTGAGCAGAAGCGGCTGGTCCTCGAGTTCCTGCTGCGCGGACCGGACGAGGTGCTGCTGCTCGACGAGCCGGACAACTTCCTCGACGTGCCCGGGAAGACCTGGTTGGAGCAGCGGATCACCGAGTCACCCAAGACGGTGCTGTTCATCAGCCACGACCGCGAGCTGCTGAACAACACCGCGACCCGGGTGGTCACGGTCGAGCTCGGGGCTGCGGGCAACTCGGTGTGGACGCATCCGGGCGGGTTCGCGTCCTACCACGAGGCGCGCCGCGAGCGCTTCCGCCGCTTCGAGGAGCTCCGCAAGCGCTGGGACGAGGAGCACGCCAAGCTGCGGGCGCTGATGCTGATGTACAAGCAGAAGGCCGCCTACAACTCCGACATGGCCTCGCGTTACCAGTCCGCGGTCACCCGGCTCAGGCGGTTCGAGGAGGCCGGACCGCCGCAGGCCATCCCGCGCGAGCAGCAGGTCAAGATGCGCCTGAAAGGCGGGCGCACCGGCAAGCGGGCGGTGGTCTGCGAGCAGCTGGGACTGACCGGCCTGATGCAGCCCTTCGACCTGGAGGTCTGGTATGGCGAACGCGTCGCCGTGCTCGGCTCCAACGGCTCGGGGAAGTCGCACTTCCTGCGGCTGCTCGCCGCGGGGGGCAGCGACCCCGACGTCGCCCACCGCCCCGTCGGTGACCTGCGCATCGACCCGGTCCGGCACACCGGAACGGCCCGCCTGGGAGCCCGCGTCCGCCCGGGATGGTTCGTGCAGACCCACGCGCATCCGGAGCTGCGCGGCCGGACCCTGCTGGAGATCCTGCACCGCGGCGACGAGCACCGCGACGGGATGCCGCGCGAGCCCGCGGCCCGGGCCCTGGACCGCTACGAGCTCGCCCATGCCGCCGAGCAGCTGTTCGACTCGCTGTCGGGCGGTCAGCAGGCCCGGTTCCAGATCCTGCTGCTGGAGCTCTCCGGCGCCACCCTGCTGCTTCTCGACGAGCCCACCGACAACCTCGACGTCGAGTCCGCGGAGGCCCTGGAGGACGGGCTGGAGTCCTTCGACGGCACCGTCGTCGCGGTCACCCACGACCGCTGGTTCGCCCGCGGCTTCGACCGGTTCCTGGTCTACGGGGCCGACGGCACGGTGTTCGAGTCCGACGGTCCGGTGTGGGACGAGGGCCGCGTCGAACGGACCCGCTGAGCGCTCTCCACCGGCCGCTGCGGGTCACGGTCCAGGAGCAGCCGGGCCGCGAGCCGCCGGCGTCGTTGCCGTGCGGCACGACGCTGCGGTGAGACCGAGAGCGGGACCAGGGACGAGGCAGGAGGGACCAGGCCGGGAGATGCGTGGAGACTCATACCCACAAGGACTCCGGAGCGGCCCTCGGGATACGCGGGAGGAGGCCCGGACACCCGGCGGCCGGCGCTGATCCGCGGCGCAGGGAGGTCGGCCCGCCGTACGCTTCGAGCGTGCCGCGACGCCCGCTGAGGAACTTCGACTGGGACGTGCGCTCCTGCGGCTGGCACGGGCACGCGACCTACCGCCCCGACGAGCGCGACCTCGCAGACCGGCTGTCGTCGCCGACGACCGCGGGGACGGCGTGGCGCTGCCTGCGCTGCGGCAGCTTCGTGCCGGGCGAGCCACGCGGCGCCGGACCGGCCGACCAGGCGCCGGTCGTGCTGCGCGGCGCGGCCCTGCGGGACGCCCTCATCCTGCGGCTGCTGGCGGCCGAGCGGGCGATCCGCGGTGTGCTGCTGGTGCTGCTGGCCTACGGCGTCTACCGGTTCAACGGCTCCCGCGACTCGCTGCGGCAGGTCCTCGACACCTACCTGCCGCTGCTGCGACCGGTGGCCGACCGGCTGGGCTTCGACCTGGAGTCGGCGGGCCCCGTGCGGCTGATCGAGAAGGCGCTGAACGCCCAGCACTCGACGCTGGCGATGGTCTCCGCCGGCGTGCTGGCCTACGGCGTCCTCGAGCTCGTCGAGGCTGTCGGGCTGTGGCTGATGAGGCGCTGGGGGGAGTACGTCGCGGTCGTCGGGACCGGCATCTTCATCCCGCTGGAGGTGTACGAGATCCTCGAGACCGTCACCTGGGTGCGGATCCTCGCCCTGGCGCTCAACGTGTTCGCGGTCGTCTACCTGCTCTGGACCAAGCGCCTGTTCGGGATCCGCGGCGGCCGGGCCGCCTTCGAGCGGGAGCGGGAGAACGTCTCGCTGCTGGAGGTCGAGCGCGCCGCCCTGGGCGAGCACGCCGAGTCCGGGTCGTCGGCCCCCGACGACTAGACGGGCAGGCCGCGCCGACGCAGGTCCTCGCGCAACGACCTGCCCGGCCCGAAGTGGATCGCGTCCATCCCGGCCCGCTGGGCCGCGGCCACGTTCGTCGGGGAGTCGTCGACGAACACGCAGTCCTGCAGCGGCCGGCCGATCCGCCGGCGCAGGACCGTGAAGATCTCCGGGTCCGGCTTGGCGAGCAGCTCCTCGCCGGAGACCACGATGTCGTCGAACAGGGCGAGGAACTCGAAGCGCTCACGAGCTCTGGGGAAGAGCTCGGCGGACCAGTTGGTCAGCGCGAAGAGCGGCACACCGGCCGCGTGCAGGTCCCGCAGCACCGCGACGTTGTCCTCGAGCGCGCCGAGCAGGCTCTGGTCGAAGTGCACGCGGTAGGCGACCGCGTGCCGGTGCCAGTGCGGATGGGTCCTGCGGACCTCGTCCTCGGCCTCGGGCCACGGCCGCCCGCCGTCCTGCCGGTGGTTCCAGGCCATGAAGTCGAAGTCCTCGGCGGCGAGGAACCTCGTCGCCTCCTCGTGGCCCAGACCCGCGGCGAGGGCCGGGTGCGGGTCCCAGCGGATCAGCACGTTGCCGAGGTCGAAGACCACCGCGGAGGCCGAGGGGCGCCCTGTATCCGTGGGCGCACCTGCAGGCGGGTCACCCGGGTCGGGTCGGGTCACTTCCAGCGTTCGGAGGCGGGCACGAAGTCCAGCGAGCGGTCGCCGGTGTAGATCTGCTTGGGGCGCGCGATCTTCTGCTCCTTGTCCTGCACCAGCTCCAGCCACTGCGCGAGCCAGCCCGGGGTGCGCCCGATCGCGAACAGGACCGTGAACATCTCCGGTGGGAACTGCAGCGCCTCGTAGATCAGCCCGCTGTAGAAGTCCACGTTGGGGTAGAGCTTCCGCTGCACGAAGTACTCGTCCTCGAGCGCGATCCGCTCGAGCTCCTGGGCGATCTCGAGCAGCGGGTTGACCCCGGTCACCTCGAAGACGTCGTCGCACGCCTTCTTGATGATCTTGGCGCGCGGGTCGAAGTTCTTGTAGACCCGGTGGCCGAAGCCCATCAGGCGCTCCTTGCCGTTCTTCACCCCCTCGATGAACTCGGGGATCTTGTCGATCGAGCCGATCCGGCGCAGCATCCGCAGCACCGACTCGTTCGCGCCGCCGTGCAGGGGGCCGTAGAGTGCCGCGATGCCCGCCGCCGTGGCCGAGTAGGGGTCGACCTGGCTCGAGCCCACGGAGCGCACCGCGTTCGTCGAGCAGTTCTGCTCGTGGTCGGCGTGCAGGATGAACAGCACGTCGAGCGCCTTCACCAGCCGCTCGTCGGCCTCGAAGCGCTTCTCGCTCATCCGGAACAGCATCGCCAGGAAGTTCGCCGTGTAGCCCAGATCGTTGTCCGGGTAGACGTACGGCTTGCCCTGCGCGTGCCGGAACGACCACGCGCCCAGCGTCGGCATCTTGGCGATCAGCCGGACGATCTGCATGTGCCGGTTGGCCGCGTCGGAGATGTTGCGCGACTCGGGGTAGAAGGTGGACAGCGCGCCCACCGAGGCGAGCAGCATGCCCATCGGGTGGGCGTCGTAGCGGAAGCCCTCCATGAAGTCGCGGACGTTCTCGTGCACGAACGTGTGGTAGGTGATCTCGTGCACCCAGGAGTCGAACTGCTCCTTGGTCGGCAGCTCCCCGTGGATCAGCAAGTAGGACACCTCGAGGAAGCTCGACTTCTCCGCGAGCTGCTCGATGGGGTAGCCGCGGTACTCGAGGATCCCCTTGTCCCCGTCGATGAAGGTGATCGCACTGCGACAGGACGCGGTGTTGACGAACCCCGGGTCGTAGACCGCGAGCCCCGGCTGGTCCTGACCCGGCTTGATCTTGCCGATGTCCGCGGCCTTGATGGTGCCGTCCACGATCGGCACGTCGTAGGACTCACCGGTGCGGTTGTCGCGGATGGTCAGGGAGGCGCCTGGCGCGCCGTTGCTCGCGTTGCGGGTCTCGGTGCTGCTTGAAGCAGTGGCCGTGTTCTCGGTCACGTCGGCTCCTCGCTCGTGGGGCCCGGCCGCGCCGACGCGGTTCGTCGTACGCCGGGGAGGTTCAGGTCCGGTGGTGTCGCCGGCCGGACGGTGTGGTGTCTTGCGATACCCACGTAATCTATGCCCGGAACCGTGGGGGCACGAAGCCCGGTCCCGTTTTGACCTCGTTCCCGCGCGAGCGTAAACTCGGGTGGTCGCGGCTGCCTCCGTGCGGTCTCGAGCGTGTGCCGGCACCCTGCCGCGCGTCACCTCGGACCGGCCTCACGGTGCCCGGCCCGTGCCACCGAAGCCGATCCTCGCCGGTCGGTCTCACCCATGCCGTACTCAGCAACCGAGAGAGTAAGTGAACGTGCGTACGTACAGCCCCAAGCCCGCTGACATCCAGCGCGAGTGGCACGTCATCGACGCCACGGACGTGGTGCTCGGTCGCCTCGCCGTGCAGGTCGCGACCCTGCTGCGCGGCAAGCACAAGCCCACGTTCGCCCCGCACGTCGACGGTGGCGACTTCGTCATCGTCGTCAACGCCGGCAAGGTGGCTCTCTCCGGTGACAAGGCGACCAAGAAGCTCGCCTACCGGCACTCGGGCTACCCCGGCGGGCTCTCGGCCACTCCGTTCGGCGAGCTGCTCGAGAAGGACCCGCGGCGAGCCATCGAGAAGGCCGTGTGGGGGATGCTCCCGAAGAACCGGCTCAGCCGGCAGATGCTCAGCAAGCTCAAGGTGTACGCCGGACCCGAGCACCCGCACCAGGCGCAGCAGGCCAAGCCGTTCGAGATCACCCAGGTCTCCCAGTAGCAGCTGCTGCAGCCCCCCACCCAGCTCACAGGCTCACCGACCCACACAGCGAGGAACATTTCGTGACTGACACCACCGACGCGGCGGCCACGGCCACCGGCTCCGAGGAGGAGACCTTCGAGGTCAACGAGCAGGGCATCGCCTACAGCTCGGAGAGCGCCCCCTCGCAGGACGCGCCCCCTCGTCCGGCGACCATCGCCCCCGCCAACGCGACGGGGCGCCGCAAGGAGGCCGTCGCGCGCGTGCGGCTCGTCCCCGGCACCGGGCAGTGGACGGTCAACGGCCGGACGCTGGAGTCCTACTTCCCCAACAAGCTGCACCAGCAGGTCGTCAACGAGCCGTTCGTGAACACCGACCTGGTGGGTCGCTTCGACGTGGTCGCCCGCATCCATGGCGGCGGCATCACCGGCCAGGCCGGCGCCCTGCGCCTCGGCGTGGCCCGAGCCCTGAACGCGATCGACGTCGACGCGAACCGGCCCTCGCTGAAGAAGGCGGGGCTGCTCACTCGGGACCCCCGCGCCGTCGAGCGCAAGAAGGCCGGCCTGAAGAAGGCCCGCAAGGCTCCTCAGTACAGCAAGCGCTGAGCGCCGGCCGCCGGGGCTGACCAGCTGATGGGTCGACTCTTCGGAACCGACGGTGTCCGTGGGCTCGCGAACGCCGACGTCACCGCCGAGCTCGCTGTGGACCTGTCGGTCGCGGCGGCGCACGTCCTCGGCGAGGCCGGTGCCTTCCACCTCGCGGAAGGTCACCGGCCTCTGGCCGTGGTGGGCCGCGACACCCGGATCTCCGGCCAGTTCCTCGAGGCGGCGGTCGTCGCCGGCCTGGCCTCCGCAGGTGTGGACGTGCTGCTGCTGGGTGTCCTGCCCACGCCCGGTGTCGCGTTCCTGACCGACGCTCTGAAGGCCGACCTCGGCGTGATGCTGTCGGCGAGCCACAACCCGATGCCCGACAACGGCATCAAGTTCCTGTCCCGCGGCGGCGTGAAGCTCGACGATGCGATCGAGATCGCGATCGAGAAGCGGCTGCGGGAGCCCTGGCAGCGCCCCACCGGGGCCGGGGTGGGCCGTGTCTCGACGTACGACGCGGCCGTCACCGACTACGCCGAGCACCTGGTCTCGACCGTGGGCCGGCACCTGGGTGGCGCCTCGACCGGCCTCGGGCGTCCCCTGAAGGTGGTCCTGGACTGCGCCCAGGGCGCCGCGTCGCAGGCCGGTCCGATGGCCCTGCGGGCCGCCGGGGCGGACGTCGTCGCGATCTGTGCCGAACCCGACGGACTGAACATCAACGACGGGTGCGGGTCCACGCACCTCGAGGTCCTGCAGCGGGCCGTCGTGGAGCTCGACGCCGACGCCGGGTTCGCGCTCGACGGCGACGCCGACCGCTGCCTGGCCGTCGACCACCGGGGCGACGTCGTCGACGGTGACCAGATCCTCGCCGTCCTCGCGCTCGCGATGCGGGACGCCGGGACGCTGCGCGCGGACACCGTGGTCGCCACGGTGATGAGCAACCTCGGGTTCGTGCAGGCCATGCGCCGCGAGGGCGTCGGCGTCCGGCAGACCAAGGTCGGGGACCGCTACGTCCTCGAGGCCATGCGCGCGCACCAGTACAACCTCGGTGGGGAGCAGTCCGGTCACGTGATCATGACCGACTACGCGACCACCGGCGACGGCATCCTCACCGCGCTGCACGTCCTGGACCGGATGGCGGAGCGCCAGGCGTCGCTGGCCGACCTCGCGGGGGTGGTGACCCGGCTGCCGCAGGTGCTGGTCAACGTGCCGGACGTGGACAAGTCCCGGACCGACGAGGACGCCGTGGTCGCCGCGGCCGTCGCCGAGGCGGAGTACGAGCTGGGCGAGGACGGCCGGGTGCTGCTGCGCCCCTCCGGCACCGAGCCGCTGGTCCGGGTGATGGTCGAGGCGGCCACGGCCGCGCAGGCGCGGCAGGTCGCGGACCGTCTCGCGGACGTCGTACGCCGGCAGCTCGCGCTGTCCTAGACGCTCTGCGCCTCATCGGGGCCACCGAGCGGGAGCAGCGCCACCGGCTGCCAGGAGCCGGGACGATCCGTGCCCCGCCACAGGGCGGCGGAGGTGACCTCCATCGAGATCGGCAGGCGGGGCAGGATCTGCCGCTCCGCCTCTCGCAGGTCCTCGGGCGTGCCGCCGTCGCCCACCGTCAGGTGCGGTACGGCGTCGGCGAACGCCCCGCCGTACGGCGGGTAGTCCGGGAACGCCTGCGACACCGCCGTCGTCAGTGCCCGGAAGGCCTCCTCGGGCTGCGGAGCGAGCCACAGGACCTCCTCCCCGAACCAGCCCGACCCGCGCCACGTGGCGGTGAACCGAGGCACCCGGGCGACGGCGGCCGCCAGCGCCAGGACCACGGCCTCATCGACCTCGTCGGGCGGAACGAAGGGGTACAGCACGGTCACGTGGGCCGGCACCCCCCATCCCGCTGAGCGGTCCCACCGGGCGCGGTGCACGCCGACGACGTCCTCGGCTGCCGGCACGTCGACGATCACCGCCGTCTGTGTCGCGTCGTCCATGTCGGGCACACTAGCGAGCCGGGGACGGCGTCCCCGGACGCCGGCGCGATCGGAGGACCATCGTGGGAGCACCGCGCCTGACCACTGCACGGCTGGTGATGCGGGGCTGGACCGCGCGCGACCGACAGGTGTTCGCCGCGATGAACGCCGACCCCGAGGTGATGGAGCACTTCCCCGCCACACTGTCGCGAGCGGAGTCGGACGCGTTCGTGGACCGGGTCGAACGAGGGTTCGAGGCCCACGGCTTCGGGCTCTGGGCGGTGGAGCTGCGCGAGACCGGGGACTTCGTGGGCTTCACCGGGCTGGCGGTGCCGCGCTTCCACTCGCCCTGGATGGACGAGCGCGAGCAGCCCGTCGTGGAGGTGGGGTGGCGGCTGGTCCTCTCCGCTTGGGGGAAGGGGCTGGCCAGCGAAGCCGCCAGGGAGGCCTGCCGCTTCGGCTTCGAGGAGGTCGGCCGTCACGAGATCACCTCGTTCACCGTGGTCGGCAACACGCGTTCCCAGGCGGTCATGCGGCGGCTGGGAATGACCCCGATCGCCGAGTACGACCACCCGGTCGCCGGTCACGCGCCGTTGCCCTCGGTGGCGTTCCTGCTGACCAGGCAGGCGTTCGGGTCCGTCTGTGCGAGCCTGGACCCGTGCCCGACTTCACCCACGCGGACCTGACCGGATCCCGCTTCGAGGACGTCGACCTGACCGGATCCCGCTTCGATGACGTCGACCTCCGCGGATCCCGCTTCCGGCTGGTCGACCTGAGCGGGGTGGTGATCCGCGGCGCCGCGGTCGTCGACGTGGAGATCACCGGGGAGGTCTCGGACCTCCGGGTCAACGGCGTGGACGTCGCCCCGCTGGTGGAGGCCGAGCTGGACCGACGCTTCCCGGAGCGCGCCAAGATGCGACCGACCGACGCCGACGGCTACCGCGAGGCCTGGGACATCCTCGAGGGGCTGTGGCCCCACACCGTCGAGCGGGCGTGCCGCCTGGACCCGGAGCTGCTGCACGAGCGGGTCGACGAGGAGTGGTCCTTCATCGAGACCCTGCGCCACCTCCTCTTCGCCACGGACGCCTGGGTCAGCAGGGCGTTCCTCGGGCAGCCGGCGCCGTGGCATCCCCTGGACCTGCCTCACGACGAGATGCCGGACCTGCCGGGCGTGCCGCGGGACCGCACGGTGCGGCCCTCGCTGGAGGAGGTCCTGCACCTGCGGGCCGACCGGATGGGGACGGTACGTCGGGTCCTGGCCGACCTCACCGACGTGCGGCTCGACGGGACGACCGAACCCGTGCCGGAGCCGGGCTATCCCGAGTCGGAGAGCTTCGCCGTGCGCAGGTGTCTGGGGGCCGTCCTCAGGGAGGAGTGGCATCACCGGGTGTACGCGGAGCGGGATCTCCGCGTCCTGGAGGCCCGAACGCCCGCGCCGCCACCTGGGGAAGGCGTCGTTCCAGGCGACGTGCGAGAAGGACCCGATCACCGCCGCCGGCACGACGAGCCGTGACCACCCCGAGGAGGCTGTGGGTGAAGCCGTACGAGACCGGTCCACGGACGAACAGCGGCACATCAGAGGCCATGGATCCGCAGACCATCGCCGCGAGGGGCAGACCGGCCCGCCCGAGCGGGAGGATCCCCGTGCCGGACCCCGGTGTGGGGATTTTTCGGTCCGAACACTATGATTCTCTTCAGACGACGGCGATTATGGCGTAGCGTCTCAGGTGTTGCGGCGACCGTTGGTCAGGGGACTACGGCGGCCGCGACGAGCATCACTCGGCCGAGGTCTGCTCCCGAGTGCTGCAGAATCGCCCCCGGTAGGTCTCCCAGGACACCGGGGGCGTTTCACGTCCGGCCGTGGCCTCGCGCCCCGCCCAGGGGGCGAGGCGGGACCTGGTCAGTGCAGCTTCGAGCTGGCCTTGAGGGGTGTGACGAAGTCGAGCTGCTTGGCGGTGGTGGCGAGCTGCCAGTCCGCGACGCTGTGCAGGTTGGTGTTGAAGTAGGCGAAGGCGACACCGCCGTACTGCTGCATCTGGTCGTAGGTGCGCGTCACCCACTGCGGGTCGAGGGCCGCGGCCTCGTTGGTGAAGCCGGTCTCGCCCAGTCCCCAGGCGACGCCGTGGGCCTTGGCCCAGGTGGACAGCGGCGCGAAGTACTTGCCGACCATGTCGGTGGGGGAGTTGGAGCGCTTCCCGTTGCGGGTCACGCCGTACTTGTTGTAGACGTCGACGCCGACCAGGTCGATCTGGGTGTCCTTCGGCCACAGCGAGTCCAGGTGGTACTGGGCGGCGCCGAAGAACTGGTGGTAGCCGGTCAGGATGATCGTGTAGCCGACGTTCGGTGCGAGCGAGTGGACCAGGGGCGCCAGGTGGGCCTGCATCCGGGTCCAGGCGGTGATGTCGCCGTCACCCTCGGGTTCGTGGTGGAAGGCCACCCACACCGGTCCGTTGAGCCTGCTGAGCCGGACCGCGAGGTTGGTGACCCAGGCGTCGCCCTGCCCGTCGGCCATCGCCGGCCAGCTCTTGGGGAGCTTGAAGCTCATCCAGGGCAGCCGGCCCGCGGCCAGGTCGGCCGCGGCGGTCGCGACCGCCTTGTTGACCCCGCCGCCGTCGTAGTAGGTGCGGTGCAGACCCAGGTGGGTGCCCATGTTGCGCTCCCACGCGGTCGGGTCGGTGTTCGCGCCGTACGCCGCGCCCAGGTAGGCCCCGCAGGTCGGGATCCCGCGCTCGGAGTAGGTGCAGCCGTTGGTCAGCGTCCCCGGCGTCCCCCCGCCGGTCGTGTCCCCCGGTGAGGGCACCGTGTCGTCCGCGGTCGTCACCGTCACCGACGCCTTCGCGCCCCGCACCCCGCCGACCACCGGCTGCGCGTACACCGTGTACTTCGTGCCCGGGATCAGGTTCTTGAACGTCACGGTCCCCGTGGTGCCGATGATCGCCTGTGACTCCCAGTCCTGGTATCCGCCGGCCGAGACCCCGTCACGACCCGCGTACACCGCCGACACGTCCGACCC
>JAWWPF010000074.1:0-3710 GCA_033850795.1 Nocardioidaceae bacterium
CCAAGAGGGGACTACCTCACGGCATATCAGCCGGGTCCCCGGGCGAGCGCCCTGGGTCGCGGGCTCAGGCCGCGAGGTCCGGGTCGGCGAGGTCGCGCAGCTTCTGCAGCGCTTCGCGCTCCAGCTGCCGCACCCGCTCCGCGGAGATGCCGTGCTTGGCGCCGATGTCGGCCAGCTTGTGCTGGCGGCCGTCGACGAGCCCGTAGCGGGACCGGATGATGTCCGCCGCGCGGTCGTCGAGCAGCTCGACGAGGTGCCCGAGCCGGTCCCGGGACTCGACGTCGAGGAACGTGCTGTCGGGTCCCGGCGCGGTCTCCTGGGCGATCAGGTCGCCGAGGGAGGTGTCCCCGTCCTCGTCCACCGGTGTGTCGAGACTCACGTGCTCACGGCCCCAGGACAGCAGGTCCAGCACCCGGTCGAGGTCCATCCCGAGCTCCGCGGCGATCTCCTCGGGCTCCGGGTCGTGGCCCAGCTGGCGCTCGAGGGTACGACGTGCGGCGCCGACCTGGTTCAGCTCCTCCACGACGTGCACGGGGAGCCTGACGACCCGGGCCTGCTGCGCGATGCCGCGGGTGATCGCCTGGCGGACCCACCAGGTCGCGTAGGTGGAGAACTTGTAGCCCTTGGCGTAGTCGAACTTCTCGACCGCGCGGATCAGCCCGGTGTTGCCCTCCTGGACCAGGTCGAGCATCGGCATCTGGCTGCGGCCGTACTTACGTGCGATGGAGACCACCAGGCGCAGGTTCGCCTCGATGAAGCGCTGGATGGCGCGCTGGCCCTCGGCGGCGAGCCACTCGAGCTCCTCCGCGGAGGCGTACTTGGGGGCGCCGCCCTTCTTGCGTCCGACGCGGCCCTCGGCGAGCAGGTGCTCGGCCAGCAGGCCGGCCTCGATGGTCTTGCTGAGCTCGACCTCGGTGATGGCGTCGAGCAGGGGAGTCCGCGCGATCTCGTCGAGATACATCCCGACGCTGTCGCGTCCCTCGATCTCCCGTGTTGCGGTGCGAGTTGTTGCCACGGTGCGTGCCGTCCCTTCCTGTGGGGCCAAGGACTTACCCATCGGTCTGACCTTGTAATCACCACAACGACGAACGCATGTTCGAGATTCCCGATGTGGCGCTTTGCCCTTCTCCTCTGGAACGACGTATCAGGAGGCCGGGTGGTTGCGTCTCCGCGCAAGTCTCAGCGACTTCTCAGGCGCCGAGGCGGTCCACCATCCAGGCGAGGCTGAAGGCCCGATCGCGCCAGCTGTTGTGCCGGCCGCTGACGCCGCCGTGCCCGGCGGCCATCTTGGTGCGCAGCAGCACGTCCTCGCTGCCGTCGGCGGTGGCCCGCAGCCGGGCGACCCACTTGGCGGGCTCCACGAACAGGACGCGGGTGTCGTGCAGGGAGGTCTCGGCCAGGATCGCGGGGTAGCGCTGTCCGGTGACGTTCTCGTAGGGCGAGTAGCTCTTCATGTAGGCGTACACCTCCGGGTCCGCCAGCGGGTTGCCCCACTCCTCCCACTCGATCACGGTCAGCGGCAGGGAGGGGTCCAGGATCGTCGTGAGGGGGTCCACGAACGGGACCGCGGCGCGGATCGCGGTGAACGCATCCGGGTCGGTGTTCGCGACCACGCCCATCAGGAGGCCCCCGGCGCTCCCGCCCTCGGCGGCCAGCCGGTCCGCCGACGTCCAGCCCTCGGCGGCCAGGTGGCGGGCGCAGCTGACGAAGTCGGTGAACGTGTTCTTCTTCTGCAGCAGCTTGCCCTCGTCGTACCAGCGCCGCCCCATCTCACCGCCGCCGCGCACGTGCGCGATGGCGTAACCGATGCCGCGGTCGAGCAGCGAGAGCCGCCCGATCGAGAACGACGGGTCGATGGAGTCCTCGTAGGACCCGTAGCCGTAGAGCACCATCGGCATCGACCCGTCCCGGGGGGCGTCGGCGGGCACCACGATCGAGATCGGCACGCGGGTGCCGTCCGGGGCCACCGCCCACTCGCGCGACTGCACGTAGCGGGAACGGTCGAACGCGGTGCCGTCCGGTCCGGGCAGCACGGGGGTCCGCTTGAGCAGGGTCAGCTTCCGGGTCGCGACGTCGAAGTCGTAGACCGCAGCCGGGTCGGCCATCGTCACGTAGCCGAGCCGCACGGTCGGCTGCGCGAACTCCGGGTTGCCGCCGGCCCCGACCGTGTGCACCTCGGCCTCGAACTCCACCAGGAAGTCGTCGGCGGGACCCTGCTCGTCGAGGGTGATGATGCGCAGCTGCGTCGTCCCGCCGCTGCGCTGGCTGACCACCAGGTGCCCCGCGAACGCGTCGACGTCCTCGAGCCGGACGGCCGGGTCGTGGGGGAGCAGCGGCTCCCACTGGTCCGCCGAGGTCGCGTCGACGGGAGCGCTGGCGAGCGCATAGTTCTCCGCGCCGTCGTTGTGGAGCACCAGCAACCGGTCCTCACCGGCCACGACGGCGTGCTCGACGGAGTACTCGACCCCGTCCCGGCGGGGAGCGACGACCCGGAACTCGCCGCTCGCATCGTCGGCGTCGAGGATCGCGTACTCCGAGGTGGTCCGCGACCCGGAGGCGCGCACCAGGAACCGGTCGCTGCGGGTCCGTCCGACGCCGGTCCAGAACCGCTCGTCGGTCTCGTGGTGCACCACCACGTCCTGCTCCACCGGGGTGCCGAGCACGTGTCGCCACAGCTTGTCGGGGCGCCACGCCTCGTCCGGGGTCGTGTAGAAGAGCGTCGTGCCGCGGCGGTCCCAGGTCCCGCCGCCCATCGTGTCCGGGACCTGGTCGGGCAGCAGCTCCCCGGTGCCCAGGTCCTTGACCTGCAGCAGGTACCGCTCGTTGCCCACCACGTCGGTGCTGAAGGCCAGCAGCCGGCCGTCCGGGCTCACCGACACCGTCCCCAGCGAGAAGAAGTCGTGCCCGGCGGCGAGCTCGTCGGCGTCTAGCAGCACCTGCTCCCCGGGGACCGGCTCCTCGGCGTCCAGCTCCGGCGGGGTCCAGTCGTCGGGCCCGCGGACGGGACACCGGCAGCTCGCGCCGTACTGCTTGTCCTCGTGGGAGCGGCCGTAGTACCACCAGTCCCCGACCCGGGACGGCACCGACAGGTCGGTCTCCTTCGTGCGGGCGCGGATCTCGGAGAAGATCTGCTCCTGCAGATCGTCGAGGTGGCCGGTGCGTGCGGCGGTGTAGTCGTTCTCGGCGTCGAGGTAGGCCAGCGTCTCCGGCGACTCCGCGTCGCGCAGCCACTCGTACTCGTCCACGACGGTGTCCGCGTGGTGGGTCCGCTCGTGCGGGACGCGCCGCGCGACCGGCGGGCTGAGAGGTTCGCTGGGCTGGGGAGATGCGTCGGCCATGGCCGGAGCCTACGGGGACGGCGTCGGCGGGCGCGCCAGCTCGGGGTCGTCGGCGCGGAACGTCCGGACCGGGCCGGGGCCCGTCTCGGCGGTCTCGAAGCGCACGGTGACCCTGCCGACCCCGGACCCCCAGACCCAGCCGGGGCCGTGCACCGCGTGGACGACGTCCATGCCCGGCGCCCAGCGGCGGGCCCGGGTGAGCGCCTCCACCTCTGCCCCCGTGTCCGACGGGACCTCGTCGGGCGAGCCGTCGCGCGAGTCGCCAGACGGAGTGTGAGGGGAGGGATCGTCGGGGGAGCCGGGGTACTCCTCGAAGAGGTCCTCCTGGATCCAGTCGGCCAGCCCGGAGACGCCCACGCCCAGGAGCCGCAC
>JAWWPF010000101.1:0-16625 GCA_033850795.1 Nocardioidaceae bacterium
AGGGAGGCCTACCCCCGCGGGCGGCACGGGACCGTGCTGCCGTTCCGCCGGATCTTCGTGGTGGCCCACCGGTGAGGCTGCACCACGTGGAGGTCACCTGCCGACCGGGCGCCGTATGCCTCACGAGGCCGGGTTGCAGTTCCGCCGGGACCGCAACCTGCCCGACTCCGGCGCTTCCGCAGCCGCGACGGGAACGGCAACCGGGTCCAGCTGCTGGCCGGGGGCTGAACCGCCCGCCCGGCGAGTCGGGTGCGTAGAGTCACCAGGAAAGGGAACCGCCACCCAGGGACGACCCGGAGGAGACCCGATGAGCGCGCCACTGACCACGACCGAGCTGCTGCTGGAGCTCGAGCCTGTCGTCGAGGAGAACCTGAACCGGCACCTGTCGATGGCGAAGGAGTGGTTCCCCCACGAGTACGTGCCGTGGAGCGACGGGCGGAACTTCGACGGGCCGTTGGACGGCGACCCGTGGAGCGTCGAGGACTCGCCGATGTCGGACGTGGCCCGCTCGGCGTTGATCGTCAACCTGCTCACCGAGGACAACCTGCCCAGCTACCACCACGAGATCGCCACGCTGTTCGGCCGGGAAGCGGCCTGGGGCGACTGGGTGCACCGCTGGACCGCGGAGGAGGGCCGGCACGGCATCGCGATCCGCGACTACCTGCTCACCTCCCGGGCCGTCGACCCGGTCCAGCTCGAGCGGCTCCGGATGGACCACATGTCCACCGGCTACACCGCCATGCACGACGACATGGTCCGCTCGCTGGCCTACGTCTCCTTCCAGGAGCTGGCCACGCGGGTCTCGCACCGCAACACCGGCCGGCTCACCGGCGACCCGGTGGCGGACCAGCTGCTGGCCCGCGTGGCCGCCGACGAGAACCTGCACATGGTGTTCTACCGCAACCTGCTCGGTGCGGCGCTGGAGCGGGACCCCAACCAGACGATGCGGGCGATCACCGACGTCGTGACGACCTTCGCGATGCCCGGCACCGACATCGCGGGCTTCCAGCGCAAGGCCGTGGAGATGGCGCTCGCCGGCGTCTACGACCTGCGCCAGCATCGTGACGACGTGGTGGCTCCGGTCCTGCGGTTCTGGAAGGTCTTCGAGATCGAGGGCCTCGACGCCGAGGGGGAGGCCGCCCGCACCGAGCTGGCGAACTTCATGGCGGAGCTGGAGAAGCAGGCGCTGCGCTTCGAGGACAAGCGGGACGCGCTCAAGGCGCGGATGGCGGCCCGCGAGTCCCGCTAGCCGGCGGCGCTCAGCCCGGTCCGCGGCTCTCGTTGGAGTCCGTCGCCGGCTGCTCCTCGACGGTCTCCTCCACGATGTGGGTCGGCTCGTCGGGGTCCGTCGACTCGTCGCGACGTACGACGGTCCGCCTCGAGGTCCGCTGGTCGTGGACGATGAGTACGGCGCCCGCGATCATCAGGATCACACCGGCGACCGGGAGGTTCAGGTTCGGCACGTGGTCCTCGACGGCGAACGCCAGCAACGCCCCGACCACCATGAGGAAGATGCCGGGTCCCATCTGCACCCCTTCCGGTCGCCCACCTCAGCGAAGGTACCCGCCTGGCGCGCTCGCCATGCAGGACGTCCTCGGCGCCCGAGCCGCCGTGGCCGGCGCGGACATCCCCGTGATCCTACGCCGGTTCGGCCGGCCGGGAGCCGTCCGAGGGGGCCCCGGCCGCACTGGTCGGCCCGAGCTCGCCCCGACCTCGGGTGGGGTCGGGCTGAGGGTCGGTCTGAGGCTAGGCTGCGGGGATGGATGACGTCCTGGCCCGGCACAACGTCCGGGTGTCCGGCAGACCGGACGGGCAGCCGCTGATGTTCGCGCACGGCTTCGGGTGCGACCAGAACATGTGGCGCTTGGTGGCCCCGGCGTTCGAGGACGACTTCCGGGTAATCCTCTTCGACCACGCCGGTGCCGGGGGGTCGGACCCCGCGGCGTACGACCCGCAGCGGCACGGGTCGCTGGAGGGGTACGCCGAGGACGTGCTGGAGATCTGCCGGGCCCTGGACGCGCAGGAGGTGGTCTTCGTCGGCCACTCGGTGTCCGCGATGATCGGCGCGCTGGCCGACCTCGCCGACCCGCGGCGGTTCGCCAAGCTCGTGATGGTGGGTCCCTCCCCGCGCTACATCGACGACGAGGGCTACGTCGGGGGCTTCAGCGATGCGGACATCCGCGAGCTCCTGCACTCCTTGGACAGCAACTACCTCGGCTGGTCCAGTGCCATGGCGCCGGTCATCATGGGCAACGGCGACCGCCCCGAGCTCGGGCAGGAGCTGACGGAGAGCTTCTGCCGCACCGATCCCGCGATCGCGCGGCGCTTCGCAGAGGTCACCTTCACCTCGGACAACCGTCGTGAGCTCTCTTTGGTGCAGACCCCGACGCTGGTGCTGCAGTGCAGCCACGACGCGATCGCGCCGGTCAGTGTGGGGAAGTATGTCGCTGACGCCCTGCCGCGGGGCTCGCTGGTGCTGCTCGACGCGACGGGCCACTGCCCCAACCTCAGCGCACCGGAGCAGACGATCGCCGCCATCGCGCCGTTCGTGCGTGGCGGTGCCGCGCAGGACGTGGTCGGGACGCGGGTCGGGTGACGGCCGCCCCGGGGGAGGTGGCGGAGAGGTCCGGTGAGGGTCGGGTGATGAGCCAGCAGGCGGCCAGCGAGGCGTTCTGCGCCGCGCTTCTCGACGACGACCCCGAACAGCTCTACGAACGGGCCCCGTGCGGCTACCTGTCGACGACGCCCGACGGGACGATCGTGAAGGCCAACGCGACCTTCCTCGACCTCTGCGGCTATCGGCGTGAGGACCTGCTGGGGCGCCGTACCTTCGCGGATCTGCTCACCCCAGGCGGCCGGATCTACCACGAGACTCACTACGCCCCGATGCTCCGCATGCAGGGCACCGTGCGTGAGGTGGCCCTCGACCTCGTCCGAGCAGACGGCGGCCGGCTGCCGGTGCTGGTCAACGCCGCCCTGGACACGACCGAGGACGGCTCACCGCGGATGGTCCGGGTCGCGGTGTTCGACGCGACGGAGCGCCGGGAGTACGAGCGCGAGCTGCTGCGCGCCAAGCAGCGGGCGGAGCAGTCCGAGACGCGGGCGCACGCCTTGGCGCGCACGCTGCAGGCCACCCTGATCCCGCCCTCCGCCCCGTCCGTTCCGGGGCTCGACGTGGCCGCCGGCTACCGCCCGGCGGGGGACGGCGAGGAGGTGGGCGGGGACTTCTACGACATCTTCCAGCTCGCCGACGGCGACTGGGTGGTCGCGCTCGGTGACGTCTGCGGCAAGGGTGTCGAGGCGGCGGTCGTGACGGCCCTGGTCCGCTACACGATCCGGGCGTTGACCGTCCAGCAGGCACTGCCCAGCGCCGTGCTCCGGTCCCTCAACGAGGTGCTGCTCGCGCAGGGCACGGAGCGCTTCTGCACGGTCGTCCTGGTCCGGCTGCGGCAGGACGGTTCCACCTGGACGGCGACCCTGAGCTCCGGGGGGCATCCCCTTCCTCTGTTGACCTCCCGGGTTCGGGAACCAGACCCGGTGGGCGCTCCGGGATCCCTCATCGGCGTGCTCACCGACGTCCGCTTCCATGACGAGGTCGTGCGGCTTCAACCCGGCGACGTGATGGTCCTGTTCACCGACGGCGTCACCGAGGGACGGTCCGGCGCCGAGTTCTACGGCGACGAACGGCTGCGCGAGTCCGTGCGTGCCCACCGCGACGCGCCGCGGCCGGCCGAGTCCGTGCTCGGTGAGGTCCTCGAGTTCCAGCACGGCGCCGCCCGCGACGACATCGCCGTGGTGTCGGTGCGGGTGCCGCCCCCGTCAGGCACCGCCGAACAGCAGGTCCGAGAGGAGTCAGCATCGTGAGCAGCAGCCGTGCAGGACAGGTCGCCCGGCCCGAGGACCTCGTCGACGTCGCACACCTCGTCACCGCCTACTACACAGGTGAACCCGACCCGTCGGACCCCGACCAGCGGGTCGCGTTCGGCACCTCTGGCCACCGGGGCAGCAGTCTGCGGAACGCGTTCAACGAGGCGCACATCCTGGCGACGACGCAGGCGATCTGCGACTACCGCAAGCAGCAGGGGTACGACGGTCCGCTCTTCATCGGCCGCGACACCCACGGGCTGTCCGAGCCGGCCTGGGTCTCGGCCCTCGAGGTGCTCGTCGCCAACGACGTGAGCGTGCTGGTCGATGACCGCGACGGTTACACGCCGACTCCTGCGGTGTCGCACGCGATCCTGCGCGCCAACCACGGCAAGGACGCCGGGGCCGGCGGACTCGCGGACGGCATCGTGGTGACGCCGTCGCACAATCCGCCCTCGGACGGCGGCTTCAAGTACAACCCGCCCAACGGCGGCCCTGCGGACACCGACGTCACGAAGTGGGTGGCCGACGCGGCCAACGCCTACCTGGAGGGGTCGTTGTCGGGCGTGCGCCGGGTGCCCTTCGCGCGAGCCCGGTCGGCGGCCTCGTCGTACGACTTCCTGGGCACCTACGTCGACGACCTGCCGAACGTGGTGGATCTGGCCCGGGTCAAGGAGGCGGGTGTGCGGATCGGCGCGGACCCACTGGGCGGTGCGTCGGTGGCCTACTGGGCGGAGATCGCCGACCGGCACGGGATCGACCTCACGGTGGTCAACCCGCTGGTCGACCCGACGTGGCGCTTCATGACCCTGGACTGGGACGGCAAGATCCGGATGGACTGCTCGTCGCCGTACGCCATGGCCTCGTTGATCGAGCGCAAGGACGAGTACCAGATCGCCACCGGCAACGACGCGGACTCCGATCGGCACGGCATCGTGACGCCCGACGGTGGGCTGATGAACCCCAATCACTACCTGGCCGTGGCGATCCGCTACCTGTACGGCGGTGCACGGCCAGCGTGGCCGGAGAAGGCGGCGATCGGCAAGACGCTGGTGTCGTCCTCGATGATCGACCGGGTCGCCGATCTGGTGGGCCGGACCCTGACCGAGGTGCCGGTCGGGTTCAAGTGGTTCGTTCCGGGGCTGCTCGACGGGTCCATCGCCTTCGGTGGCGAGGAGTCCGCGGGCGCGTCGTACCTGCGCTTCGACGGCGCGGTGTGGACCACCGACAAGGACGGGATGATCCTTGCCCTGTTGGCCTCTGAGATCTTGGCTGCGACCGGGAAGACCCCGTCGGAGCACTATGCGTCGCTGACCGAGAAGTACGGGTCCCCGGCGTACGCCCGCGTCGATGCGCCGGCCAACCGCGAGGAGAAGGCGAAGCTGGCGGCGCTCTCACCCGAGGACGTGACCGCCTCGGCCCTGGCAGGTGAGGAGATCACCGCCAAGCTGACCGAGGCGCCGGGCAACGGTGCCAAGGTGGGTGGCCTGAAGGTGACCACCGAGAACGCCTGGTTCGCGGCCCGGCCGTCCGGCACCGAGGACGTCTACAAGATCTACGCCGAGTCCTTCAAGGGCCCCGAGCACCTCGCTCAGGTGCAGGAGGAGGCCCGCGAGGTGGTCAGCTCCGCGTTGCGGAGCTGACCCCCTCGGCCCCGGCGGGCACCAGTCGGTCAGATAGCGACCCGGCCGGTGCAGGTGACGTTGCCTCGCTTGGCGGTGGCGACCAGGTGGTCGGTGCCGGCCCGGTTCACGGGGCGGATGTTGATCGAGAACGAGCCGCTCGGCGCCTTGGTGGTGCGGTTGCCGGCGAACACCTGGTGGGTGGTGTTGTCAGTGATCTTCACCGACCAGATCTGGTTGTTGCGGTTGGTGTCGAGCTGGTACTCGACCTCGAGACGGCCGCCGTCGTCGGGCTTGGCCTTGAGCTTCCAGCTGCCGGTGGCGCAGGGACCGCTGCGCACCGTCGGGGCGACGCCCCCCTTGGCGTCGGCGGCGGGCGCGATCATCGCGACGCCCGAGAGCGCGGCGGCGGTGACGGTGAGGGCAGCAGCAGTACGACGAACGTTCATGGTGGACTCCTGGGATTTTCGCCGAATCTTGGCCGGCGGGGTTCTTGGTGAGTCCAGACTCGTTGCAGCCGGGTCGCAGTTGACAGATGTCTGTTAGTACTAGGACCTGTCGGCCGCTGCGCGGATCGCCTCGATGTCGATCTTCTTCATGGCGAACATCGCCTCCATGGCCCGCTGCGCCCGCCCCGGGTCCGGGTCCCCGAGGAGCTCGGGCAGCGCGGTGGGGACGATCTGCCAGGAGAACCCGTAGCGGTCCTTGAGCCAGCCGCACGGCCCTTCGGACCCGCCTTCGGACAGGACGTCCCAGTAGTGGTCGACCTCCTCCTGTCCCTCGCAGCTCACCTGCAGGGACACGGCTTCGTTGAAGGTGAAGTTCGGTCCGCCGTTGAGAGCCACGTAAGGCTTGCCGTCGAGCTCGAAGCTGACGGTCATGGCCGTGCCCGCGCGCTCCGGGTCGCCGTCGCCGTAGTTCGTGACGCCGACGATCCGTGAGTCGGGGATCACCGAGCAGTAGAACTCGGCGGCCTCCTCGCCCTCGGTGTCGAACCACAGGCAGGTGGTGACCTTGCCGGACATGGCGGTGCTCCTCGTGCTCGTGGACGGACAGGGTGCCGACTCTCTCCCGGGTAGACCTCCCTGTCCACCCCGACTCATCGTTCTCCCCCTCGTTGAGCCGGCAGGGATTTCCGTTGAGGCGGCGCGGATTCCGGTTGATGCGGCGCGGAATCCGGTTGAGGCGGCGCGGATTCCGGTTGAGGCGGCTCGCGTTCCGTCGTACGACGGGCTGTGGCGCCGTACGCGCCCGGGAATCCCTGCCGTCTCAACGGGATTGCCTGCCGTCTCAACGGAAATACCTGCCGTCTCAACGGAAATACGTGCCGTCTCAACAACGTAGGGTCGGGTGGCATGAGCATGAGCATGAGGAGCAGCACTGGCACTGGCACTGGCAGTAGCACTCCGAGTCCGCAGGGCCGCGAGCAGCCGTGGTCCGACGCCCCGACCGAGCACGGCCGGCTGGTCGTCGTCACCGACAACCCGATCGCGCGTGCCGTCGTGGAGATCGCCGGGGTGGCCGGCCGAGAGGCGACGCTGCTGCCGGACGAGGACGTCGCCCAGACCCCGCTCGCGTGGCTGGCCGAGCACCCGCTCGAGCCGCGGGACGCGATCGTGCTCTGCGACCACGACACCCCTGACATGGAGGTGCTGCTGCGGGCCGCCCTGGCCGGGCAAGCGGGGTACGTCGCGATGATGGGCAGCCGCCGCCGCGCAGAGCGAGTCTTCGCGGAGCTCGAGGGGGAGCTGCCGCCCGAGACGCTGGCCCGGCTGCACGTGCCGGCCGGCCTGGACACGGGCGGCAAGGCCCCCGGGGAGATCGCGCTGTCCGTGGTGGCCGAGATCGTCGCGGCGTCCTACGGGCGCAGCGGCGGGCCGTTGCGGCGCTGAGGCCCTCAGGACAGCGCCGACGCGAGGGCCGCGATGTCGGACGGCCCGACCTCGCAGCACCCTCCGACGTATGACGCCCCGGCAGCGACCCACGCCGGCGCCAGGGAGGCGTCGTACGACGAGGAGCCGGCCCACGACCGCGTCCGGCTGTCCCACGCCCGGCCGGCGTTCGGGTAGGCCACGGCGGGCTTCCCGGAGGCCCGGCCGGCGACCTGCAGCGCCGGCAGCACGTCATCTGGGTCGCAGCAGTTGACGCCCACCGCGACCAGCGACGAGACGTCCCGGGCGACGGCGAACGCGTCCTCCAACGGCTGCCCGGCCCGGGTCCGGCCCCCGGCGACGGAGAACGACAACCACGCCGGCACGCCGAGCTCGTCGAGCAGGGAGACGAGCACCTCGGCCTCGTCGAGGTCCGGGATCGTCTCCACGGCGAGCAGGTCCGGCCCCGCGGCCGCCAGCACCTCGAGCCTGGGCAGGTGGAACTCCCGCAGCTGCGACGGGCTGAGGCCGTAGCGCCCGCGGTACTCCGACCCGTCGGCGAGGACAGCGCCGTAGGGCCCCACGGACGCCGCCACCAGCCGCCGCCGTCCGTCGCCGGCGAGCTCGTCGCGCACCGTCCGCGCGATCGTCACGCTGCTCGCGACCAGCGCCTCCGCCTCGCGGCGGGACAGCCCTGCGCCCTCGAAGCCCGGGACGCTCGCCTGGTAGCTCGCGGTGGTGGCCACGTCCGCTCCGGCCCCGAAGTACGCGCGGTGCACGGCGGCGATCTCCTCCGGCGAGTCCCGCAGCAGCCGGGCGGTCCACAGCTCGTCGGACAGGTCGTGGCCGCGTGCCACCAGGGCGTTGGACAGTCCGCCGTCGAGGATCACCGTGGTCATGGGAGAGTCAGGCCGTGAGGTTCTGCAGGCGGACCTGTCCGCGCGCGAGCATCCGGCCCTCCTCGTCGCGGGTCTCCACGACCCAGACCTGCTGCGAGCGGCCGCGGTGCAGCGGGGTGGCGGTGGACGTGAGAGTCCCCTCCCGGACGGCGCGGTAGAAGTCGGTGTTGTTGTTCACCCCGACCACCCGGCCGCGCTCGGCCCACCAGGCCGCCGCGCCGATGCTCGCCAGCGTCTCGATCACGCTGCAGTGCACGCCTCCGTGCAGGATCCCGTGGGGCTGGTGGAGGTCGGGCCGCACGGACCAGGTGGCCAGCACCTGGTCGCCGCTCAGCTCATCGAACCTCAGCCCGAGGTGCTCGATGAACGAGCCGGAGACGTCGCCCAGGCTGCCGTTGGAGAAGTCGCTCACCCGAGCAGTATGCCGCGCAGCCTCCCCTGCACCCGTCCCGCACGGTCGTACGGCGGACCCGCCGGCCGTGGCCGCCCTCGACAAACCGGCCGCTGTCGTGGTCGTATCCAAGGCGGACCCCGACGAACCGAGGAGGACCTGGTGAGCGACCTGGACGTCGACATCCTGATCGTCGGGGCCGGGCCGGTGGGGCTCTACGGCGCCTACTACGTCGGCGAGCGAGGGCTCAGTACGGCCGTCGTGGACTCGCTGAGCGAGGTGGGCGGCCAGATCACCGCGATGTACCCCGAGAAGCAGATCTACGACGTCGCCGGGTTCCCCTCGGTCTCCGGGCGCGACCTGGTCCGTGGTCTGGCGGCGCAGGCCTCGCAGCGGAACCCGACGTACCTGCTGGGACAGGAGGCGCAGCGCCTCGAGAAGCTGGCCGACGGCCGCTTCCGGGTCAGCACTACCCGCTCCCAGGTCACCTGCGGTGCCGTCATCGTGACCGGCGGGATCGGCACGTTCACCCCCCGCCCGCTGCCCGCCGGCGAGGAGTTCCTCGGCCGCGGCCTGGAGTACTTCGTGCCGAGCAGCCAGGAGTACGTCGGACGCGACGTCGTCATCGTCGGCGGAGGGGACAGCGCCATCGACTGGGCTCTGATGCTCGAGCCGCTGGCCGGCAGCGTCACGCTGGTGCACCGCCGCGACGCCTTCCGCGCCCACAGCGGCAGCGTGGAGAAGGTCCGCGCCGCGAACGTCGAGATGCTGGTCAACGCCCAGGTGACGGCCCTCGAGGGGGATCCCGTCCTGGAGCGCGCCCACGTCAGCGTCCGGGGCGAGGAGGAGTCGCGGATCCTCAAGTGCGACAGGGTTGTCGCCGCACTCGGCTTCACCGCCAACCTCGGCCCGCTGCGCGAGTGGGGCCTCGAGCTGCGGGACAACCGGCACCTCGTCGTCGACACCGCCATGCACACCAACATCCCGGGCGTCTTCGCCGCAGGGGACATCACCGACTACCCCGGCAAGGTCCGGCTGATCTCGGTCGGCTTCGGTGAGGCGGCCACCGCCGTGAACAACGCAGCGGTGCACCTCGACCCGGCGGCGCACATCTTCCCCGGCCACACCAGCAACGACCCGCATGACGTACCCGTCCCCGCCTGACCGCCTCGGGACCCGGCGGTAGCCCCCGGTGCTCGACGGCCACGTCCTCGTCGACGCGCACGTGCACGTGCCGGTGCTCGCGTCCGTGGCTCCCGCCTGGGTCGACTGGGCCCGGCGGTTCGGGCCCGAGGGGATCCTCGAGGACGCCTGGGACGCGGACGGCGTCCCCCGCCCGGCCCGGCTCGACGAGCTCTTCGAGGAGCAGGGCGTCGACCACGCGCTGCTGTTCTGCGAGTACAGCCCGAAGGCCACCGGCTACCAGCACTTCGAGGACCTGCTGCCGATCGTCGAGCAGAACCCCACCCGCTTCCGGCCGGTGGCCAACGTCAACCCGCACCTGCACTTCCCGATCGCCGCCGAGGTCCGCCGCCAGCTCGACCTGGGCGCGGCGGCGCTGAAGCTGCACCCCGTGCACGGCGGCTTCCGCTGCGACGACGCGACGCTCTACCCGGCCTACCAGGTGCTCGCCGAGCGCGGGGTCCCGCTGATCGTGCACTGTGGCACCAGCACTTTCCCCGGCTCCATGAACGAGCTCGCCGACCCGGCGTACCTGCTGCCGATGCTGCGCGACTTCCCGACCGTGGACGTCGTCCTGGCGCACGGCGGGCGAGGCTGGTGGTACGACGCGGCGGCGTTCATGGCGCTGTCCAACGAGCGGGTGTGGATCGAGCTGGCCGGCCTGCCCCCGAAGCGGCTGCCCCACTACTACCGCAACCACGCCCTGGCCCGACTCGCCGCGAGATGGATCTTCGCGACCGACTGGCCAGGGGTGCCGGGCACGGCACGGAACGCGCGTGACGTGGTGGACCTCGGGCTCTCGGACCAGCTCGCCGCGGCCGTCCTGGGCGGCAACGCCCGCCGGGTCTACGCCGGCCTCCCGACGGAGGGGTGAGGCGGACCGGCCCTGCGCGAGACGCTAGCGTCGGGCCCATGGCGACCGCAGACGACTTGCTCAGTGACGGCTTCGACCGGGTGCGCGACGACGTACGGGACGTGGTGCAGGGCCTCGACGAGGACGCGCTGAGGTTCCGGCCCGCCGACGGCGCGAACCCGATCGCCTGGCTGGTCTGGCACCTCACCCGGATCCAGGACGACCACGTCGCCGACGCCGCCGGGTCCGAGCAGCTCTGGACCTCCGGCGGCTGGGTGGAGCGGTTCCGGCTGCCCTTCGACGTGGGCGCGACCGGATACGGGCAGAGCGCCGAGGAGGTCGGTCAGGTGCACGCCACCGCTGAGCTGCTGAGCGGCTACCAGGACGCGGTCCACGACTCGACGGTCGCCTACCTGCGGACCCTGGCGGACGCGGACTACGCACGGATCGTCGACAAGCGGTGGAACCCTCCGGTGAGCCTGGGGGTCCGGCTGGTGAGCGTCCTCAACGACGCCACTCAGCACGCCGGTCAGGCAGCCTATGTGCGGGGTCTTCTCGGCCGCTGAGGCCGAGGACTTCGCGCCGCCCCCGCTCGCGCTCCGCGACCGAGTCCGCCTGGTCCGGGGAGAGGAGCTCGCAGACCCAGTCCCAGTGCAGCGCAACGGTGTCCCCCACGGCGGGTACGTCGATCAGCGAGCCGTCCTCGCACGACCAGCGGGCCTGCTCGCTCACCTCGTGGGCCGTCTCGTCGAGCGCCGTACCGTCCCAGACCAGCAGGCGTGAGGTGACGGTGACCGCCTCGTCGTGCACGGCCTGCACCTGCCCGACCCGGACCCGGCAGCGGTCCAGCACGTGCACCGCGGGACCGGCAGGCCGGCCCTCGAGGAGCATCGCCGCCCAGGGGTAGACCTCGAACACCTGGAAGCTGTGGTGCGCCGCAGCGCGCGACGACGCATCATCCCAGGTCCCGCCGACCTGCCCGGCGAACCGCTGACGCAGGTGCGCCACGAGCGCCCCGGGGTCGACCCGGTCGAGGAGGTCGTTGCCCACCCAGTAGGCGCGCACGACCTCCTCGTCGAGCGGGTCGTCGGTCCCGGCCGTCTCGGCGAGCAGCTCCAGGTAGCCCCAGGCGCCCTCGAACTGCCGCGCGCGCCGCTCGATCTCCGCGGTCGCGCCCGGGGCCAGCATGGCGCCCGCCCCGGCGGG
The DNA here is from genome assembly GCA_033850795.1 of Nocardioidaceae bacterium. Classification (GTDB taxonomy): domain Bacteria; phylum Actinomycetota; class Actinomycetes; order Propionibacteriales; family Nocardioidaceae; genus Nocardioides_B. The sequence goes on from JAWWPF010000101.1 coordinate 11,889, forward strand.
TCCGCAGTAGCCGAGCTCGTTCGGCGGGTAGGCGTACTGCGCGAACAGGCGAGCGCCCTGGGACGACACGGTCAGCAGATCCGGGGCAGCTGCTCACCGATGGGCAGGTCGACGACCCGGGTGCCGCCGAGACCGGTGCGGGCCACCACCATCCGGCGGTGCTCCTCGACGCAGGTCCCGATCCGCCTCGCGCCCCTGCCCAGCGGGTGGCTCCGCATCGCCACCAGCACCTCCTCGGCGCGGTCGCCGGGGACGATCGCGACGAGCTTGCCCTCGTTGGCGACCTGCAGCGGGTCGAGGCCGAGCAGACCGCAGGCGTCGCGGACCTCCGGTGGGATGGGCAGGTCCCGCTCGACCAGGTCGATGCCGACGCCGGATCCCTTGGCGATCTCGTTGAGCGTCGCGGACACGCCGCCTCGGGTGGGGTCGCGCAGCACGTGGACGTCGACCTCGGTGGCCAGCATGTCCGCGACCAGGCCGTGCAGGGCGGCGGTGTCGCTCTCCACCGTGGTGCCGAACTCGAGACCCTCGCGGCAGCTCATCACCGCGATGCCGTGCACGCCGATGTCCCCGCTGACCAGGACGGCGTCCCCGACCTCGGCACGCCGGGGTCCGATGTCGACCCCGGCCGGGACCACGCCGATGCCGGCGGTGTTGACGTAGACCCCGTCCCCGCTGGCGCTGTCCACGACCTTGGTGTCCCCGGTCACCAGCTGTACGCCGGCCGCCTCGGCCGCCTTCCCCACCGCGGTCGCGACCCGGCCGATGTCGGCCAGCGCCGTGCCCTCGGCGAGGATGAAGGCCGTCGAGAGGAACAGCGGTGTCGCTCCCGACATCGCGAGGTCGTTGACGGTGCCGTTCACGGCGAGGTCGCCGATCGAGCCGCCCGGGAAGAACATCGGTCGCACCACGAAGGAGTCGGTGGAGAAGGCCAGCCGCGCCCCGTCCCGCAGCCCCGGGAACGAGAGGACCGCCGAGTCCCCGAGGTCCGCGTTCGCGGCGCCGCCGAACGCCGGCAGGAACAGCTGCTCGATCAGCTCACCGGACATCGCGCCGCCGCCGCCGTGCCCCATCACGATGGTGGGGGTGTCCCGCAGGGGCAGGGGGCACACCCAGCCCTCGAAGTCGAGGTCCTCGGGCATCAGCTCACCCCTGCCGTCGACGGGCTCTCGACGACCGACTCGACCGGCCTCTCGACCAGCTCTAGACGGCGGTAGAGGTAGTAGGCCGCGCACGCGCCCTCGGAGGACACCATGGTGGCGCCGAGCGGGTTGCGCGGCGTGCACTGCTTGCCGAAGGCGGAGCACTCGTGCGGCTTGATGAGCCCCTGCAGCACCTCCCCGGACCGGCACAGCGGCGACTCGTCGGTGTGGATGTCGGTCACCGAGAACCGCGCCTCGGCGTCGAAGTCCGCGTAGCGCGGCGACAGGCGCCAGCCGCTGCGCGGGATCATCCCGATGCCCCGCCAGGTGCGGTCGGTGACCTCGAAGACGTCCTCCAGCATCGCCATCGCGGCGGCGTTGCCCTGGTCGGTGACCGCGCGTGTGTAGGCGTTCTCGACCTCGTGCCGGCCCTCCTCGAGCTGTACGACGGTCCGCCGGATGCCCTCGAGGATGTCCAGCGGCTCGAACCCGGTGACCAGGATCGGGACGCCGTACTTCTCGGCGAGCGGCGGGTACTCGCGGGTGCCCATCACGCTGCACACGTGGCCGGCGGCGAGGAAGGCCTGGACCCGGCAGACCGGCGACTCCATGATGGCCGCGATGGCCGGCGGGACGAGCACGTGCGAGACGAGCAGCGAGAAGTTCGCGATGTTCATCCGCTGTGCCTGGTAGACCGTCATCGCGTTGGCGGGGGCGGTGGTCTCGAAGCCGATCCCGAAGAACACCACCTGCTTGTCCGGGTTCTCCCGGGCCAGCTTCAGCGCGTCGAGCGGGGAGTACACCACCCGCACGTCGCCGCCCGCGCTCTTGATCGAGAAGAGGTCCTTCTCGGAGCCGGGGACCCGGAGCATGTCCCCGAAGGAGCAGAAGATCACCCCGGGCTGCTCGGCGATCGCCAGCGCCTTGTCGATGATCTCCAGCGGGGTCACGCAGACCGGGCAGCCGGGCCCGTGGATCATCTCCACGCCCTCGGGCAGCAGCTGGTCGATGCCGTGCCGGATGATCGAGTGGGTCTGCCCGCCGCAGACCTCCATCATCGCCCACGGCCTGGTGGTGACCGCGTGGATCTCGTCCAGCAGCTTGCGGGCCAGTGCCGGGTCGCTGAACTCGTCGAGGTACTTCATCGTTTGTCTCCTGCCTGTCGGGCCGCGAGCGAGAAGCCGTCGCCGAACTCCTCCTCGAGGATGCCGAGCTTCTCGAAGTTGGCGAGGGTCTCCTGCGCGGACCGCTCGTCGAGGCGCTGGATCGCGAACCCGACGTGCACGATCACGTACTCGCCGACCTCCGCGTCCGGGATGTAGGCGAGGCAGACCTCCTTGCGCACCCCGCCGAAGTCGACCTGGGCCATCGTCGTGCCGTCCTGCTCGGTCACGGACAGGACGCGACCCGGAACTGCCAGGCACATCTGCGTCTCCTTCCTCTGTCGATGTCTCGTGGGACCTGTGGTGTCAGCCCGCCGCCGCGACCAGGAGCTGGCCGAGGGCGAGGCCGCCGTCGTTGGGTGGCAGCAGCCGGGGCCGCAGCACCCGGAACCGGCGGGCCTCGAGCTGGTCGACCGCGCTCTCCAGCAGGACCGTGTTCGCGAACACGCCGCCGCCGAGGACGACCGTGCCGATCCCGCTGCGCCGCCGCTCGTGCACGGCCAGCGCGGTGACCAGCGAGGCCACCGCCGCGTGGAAGCGCGCCGCCACGACCTCGGCCGGGGTGCCGCGCCGAAGGTCCGCCACCACAGCGCGCACGACCGGCCCGGGGTCGGCGACCACGCCGCCGGATCCGACGGTCCGCCCGCTCCTGGTGTCGGCCAGCCCGAAGGCGTACGGCGCGGTGACCGCGACCCCGCGAGCCAGCGACTCGAGCTCGATCGCGGCCTCGGCCTCGTAGTCGACGACGTGCCGCACCCCGACCAGCGAGGAGACCGCGTCGAAGAGCCGTCCCATGCTCGAGGTCGGCACGCACCCGAAGCCGGTGTCGAGCTGGTGGGCCAGGACGCCCCGCTCGGTGGCCGGGCAGGCCGCGACGGCCGGGAGGTCGTCGTCCCACGCCAGGCCCGCGGAGCGCAGGTGGGCCAGTGCCATCCGGTAGGGCCGGAGCACGCTGGCATCCCCGCCGGCCAGCGGTACGTACCCGAGGTGGGCGGCGCGCCGGAAGGAGGTGTAGCCGGCGACCAGCACCTCTCCGCCCCAGACCGCGCCGTCGCTGCCGTAGCCGGTCCCGTCGAACGCCACCCCGATGACGGTCTCTCCGAGCTCCAGGCCGTGCTCGCCCATCACCGAGGCGACGTGCGCGTGGTGGTGCTGGACGGTGCGCACCCGGCGGCCGGCGGCGTGCTCGCGGGCCCAGCCGCTGGACCGGTAGCCGGGGTGGTCGTCGGCCACCAGCAGCCGCGGCGTGACGTCGGTGAGCCGCTGGAGGTGGCGGACCGTGTCGCCCAGAGCGGCCACGGTGGCCAGGTCGTCCATGTCGCCGACGTGCTGGCTGAGCCAGGCGTAGCGGCCCTCGGCGACCGCGCAGGTGTTCTTCAGGTCCGCGCCGACCGCGAGCACCGGCGGCACGTCGAACGGCAGGGCGATCGGCAGCGGCGCGTAGCCGCGCGACCTGCGGATCGGCAGCTCGCCGCCGGCCACGACGCGGGCCACCGAGTCGTCGCAGGGGACCTGGATGCGGCGGTCGTGGGTGAGCCACGCGTCCGCGAGGTGGGCCAGCACGGTCCGGGCCCGGTCGTCGTCGGTGACGATGGGCTCCCCGGACATGTTGCCCGAGGTCATCACCAGCACGTCCGGGCCGCCGTCCTCCTCGAGGCCGAGCAGGAGCACGTGCAGGGCGGTGTAGGGCAGCAGGACGCCGAGGTCGGGGTTCCCGGGGGCGACCGCCTCTGCGACGGGCCGGGCGCCGCCCTCTCCCGCCCGCCGGCCGGCCCGCGGCAGGAGCAGGATCGGGGCCCGTATCCCGTCGAGGAGCTCCGCCTCGGCCGCTCGGATGCCCACCAGGCCGCGCAGGGTCTCGAGGTCCCGGGCCATCACGGCGAAGGGCTTGTCGCCGCGACGCTTGCGCCGGCGCAGCTCGAGCACGGCGTCCGGGTTCCTGGCGTCGCAGGCCAGGTGGTAGCCGCCGAGCCCCTTCACGGCCAGGATGCGGCCCTCGCAGAGCAGCGCGCGAGCCCCGCGCACCGCCGCGTCGCCGGTCGCGGTGACCTCGTCGCCGTTGGTCAGCGCGAGCCGCGGACCGCAGTCGTGGCAGGCGATCGGCTGCGCGTGGAACCGGCGGTCCTCGGGGTCGTCGTACTCACGCGCGCAGGCCGCGCACATGGGGAAGTCCGCCATCGTGGTGCGGGCCCTGTCGTAGGGGAGCTCGGTGATGATCGTGAACCGGGGACCGCAGTTGGTGCAGGTGATGAAGGGGTGCCGGAAGCGCCGGTCGGCAGGGTTGCGCAGCTCCTCGCGGCAGTCGCGGCACAGGGCGACGTCGGGGGAGGCCAGGGTCCGGGTGGCGCCGCCGCTCTCGGAGCGGCCGATGCTGAAGCCGGTGCCTCCGCGGGTCGGGACCTCGCACTGCTCGAGGCTCGCGACCACGGCCA
>JAWWPF010000148.1:0-11396 GCA_033850795.1 Nocardioidaceae bacterium
CAACATTCCCCTGCTGTCGTTGCTGATCCTGTTCATCTTCGGCCTCCCGGACGCGGGCGTCACGATCCCGCTGTTCGCCTCCGCGGCGATCTGCCTCGCACTGTCGTCGTCCGCGTTCGTCTGCGAGACGATGCGCGGCGGCATCAACTCGGTCTCGGTCGGCCAGGCCGAGGCCGCACGCGCCGTCGGGCTCTCCTTCATCCAGGTGCTGCGTCACGTGATCCTGCCGCAGGCCTTCCGGGTGATGGTGCAGCCGCTGGTGAACGTCTTCATCGGCGTCCTGCTGAGCTCCGCACTCGCCGCCGCGGTCGGCGTCGCCGACCTCACCAACCGGACGCAGCAGCTCAACCTGCAGTACGCGGAGGCCGTGGTCTGCTTCCTCTTCGCCGGCGCGGTCTACCTGATCGTGGCCCTCGGCGGCGGCGCGGTCGGCGGGCGCCTCGAGCGGAGGCTGGCGATCAAGCGATGAGCACCGCCAGCCGCGTCCTGTTCGACGCTCCCGGACCTCGCGCCCGCCGGCGCATCACGCTGCTGACCATTCTGTCCGTCGTCGCGGTGGCCACCGTGATCGTCCTTGCCCTGCTGCAGCTCGGCAACCACGGGCAGCTGCAGTCCTACCGCTGGCAGGCGTTCACCACGGGGCCGTACCTGCGCGTGATGTGGCAGGGCCTCGAGGGCACCCTCAAGGCGACGGTGATGAGCGCGGTGCTGGCCTTTCCGCTCGGCGCGTTCCTCGCGTTGATGCGGCTGTCGCGACGCGGTCCGGTCCGGTGGCTCGCGACCATCTACATCGAGGTGTTCCGCTCCATCCCGCTGCTGCTGCTGATCTACGCGTTCCTGCTGGCCCTGCCGCGCTACCACGTGAACCTCCCGATCTTCTGGAAGCTCGTCGTCCCCATCGTCATGGTCTCCTCGGCCGTCATCGCCGAGGTGTTCCGTGCAGGCGTGCGGGCGCTGGATCGCGGACAGACGGAGGCGGCCGAGGCGATCGGGCTCCGCTACTGGCAGACGCTGCGCCTCGTCGTACTCCCCCAGGCCATCCGGCTGGTCCTGCCGACGCTGATCGCGCAGCTCGTCACGCTGCTGAAGGAGAGCACGCTGGGCTACGCGGTGAGCTACCCCGAGCTGATGAAGCAGGGCGACTTCCTCACTGCGCGGACGCATCTGCTGATTCAGACCTACGTGATCATCGCGGTGATCTACGTTGTCATCAACTTCCTGCTCGGGCAGCTCGCCGGCGCCGTCGAGCGGCGGATGGGTCGCCGGCCCGGCGGCCAGCGCCCGACCGACACCACGCAGGTGGCCACGGCGCCGAGAGCCGGCCTGGCGCCCACGGCTTGAGCCTGCGCACCACCACGGTCCTGACCCTGGGACCGGTACGACGACGAAGGGGCTGTGTCCACACATGTGTCGACTGCTCGGCGTGGTCTCCCGCGCTGCCGCACCGCTGACCGAGACGCTCTCGCGCGACCTCGAGCCGTTCGCGGCGCTGTCCTCGATCCACTGCGACGGCTGGGGAATGGCCTACTGGAACGACGAGGACGACCTCGTCGTGGCCAAGTCGCCCGAGGCGGCGCTGGGCAGCGAGGACTTCTGGACCTCGGCGAAGCAGGCCGACACCGATGCGGCGATGCTGCATCTGCGCAAGGCGTCCCCGGGGATGACGCCCAACCCGCTGAACACCCACCCGTTCGTCGCGGGCAGCGTGGCCTTCGCGCACAACGGGCACTTCCTTCCCCTGGAGGCGGTGCAGGCTGAGGTCGAGAGGGTGGGCGGCCGGGCACCCCAGGGGGACACCGACAGCGAGCGCTACTTCGGCCTCGTGCTGGCCGCCATGCGCGACGTGGGACCGGTCGAGGCGCTGCAGTCGACCGCGCGCCGGATCACCGACATCACCGACGAGCTGGTGTCCCTGAACGCGTTGGTCCTCACCCCGCAGGCCCTGTACGCGTTCGCGTTCTGGGACCCCACTGCGCCGAAGAGCATCGAGTCCGGCACCGCGTCGTACGAGCTGATGTTCCGCGTCACCCCGGACGCGGTCACCGTCGCCTCCGACGGCTGGGAGCCGCCGGGCCCGCAGTGGGAGCGGATCTACAACGGCATGGTGCTCGAGGTCAGCCGCGAGGACCTCCGCGTCACCGTGCACCACAGCTGACCGGGCGTACGGCGACCCACGCGCCGGACGTCCGACGAGCAGCCCGTCGACCCACTGCCGCCGACACGCCGTTCGAACAGATGTTTGAACAACCGGCCGCGCGACGACTAACCTGACCACCACGGCCAGGCAGTCGCAGGCACGTGAGCAGACAGGGAAGGCACGTCCATGGCAGGCAAGCGCAAGGCAAGCGACGCAGGCACCTCCGGGGTCGCCGAGCTCCCCGACGGCCCGCCGGACGCCACCGGACTGACCCCGCGCCAGCAGCGGGTCCTGACCGTCATCCGCGACTCCATCGAGCGTCGCGGCTACCCGCCCAGCATGCGCGAGATCGGTGAGCGGGTCGGGCTGACCAGCTCCTCGTCCGTCGCCCACCAGCTGCGGGCGCTCGAGGAGAAGGGCTTCCTCAAGCGCGACCCCAACCGGCCACGCGCGCTGTCGGTCTTCACCCCTGGCGAGGCCCGGGTCGAGGGCGGCGTGGACGAGACCGGCGTGGGCGATGCGATGCCCGCGCCCACCTACGTGCCCGTGGTCGGCCGGATCGCCGCCGGCGGTCCGATCCTCGCCGAGGAGCGCGTCGAGGAGATCATGCCGCTGCCCAAGAGCCTGGTCGGTGACGGCACCCTCTTCCTGCTCGAGGTCTTCGGCGACTCGATGGTCGACGCGGCCATCTGCAACGGGGACTACGTGGTCATCCGGCAGCAGCCCAGCGCCGAGAACGGCGAGATCGTCGCCGCGATGATCGACGGCGAGGCGACCGTGAAGACTTTGCAGCGGCGCGACGGACAGGTCTGGCTGCTGCCGCACAACGTCGCCTACGACCCGATCGACGGCACAGACGCGACGATCCTCGGCAAGGTCACCGCGGTCCTGCGCCGGGTGTAGCCCCCCGGCTCAGGCCTGGCCGGCCGGGAAGGGCTGGGCCGCGTGCTCGGCGATGTAGGCGCGGGCCTCCGCGGCCGGGAGCGGCCGCGAGTACAAGAACCCCTGGCCCTGCCGGCAGCCGAGCAACGTGAGCGCGTCGCGCTGGCTGCACTCCTCGATGCCCTCGGCGACCAGCTCGAGACCGAACGTCTCGCCGAGCCGGATGATGGCCTCGACCAGCGCCCGGTCGTCCTGCGAGTGGGTCAGGCCGCTCACGAAGCTGCGGTCGATCTTCAGGCTGGTGACCGGGAAGCGCCGCAGGTAGGCGAGCGCGGAGTAGCCGGTCCCGAAGTCGTCGAGCGCCAGACGCACGCCGAGGGACCGCAGCCGGTCCATGGCGGTGACGATGTGGGGCTCGTCCCCGGCGAACATCCGCTCAGTGATCTCGAGCATCAGCGCCGAGGCCGGGAGCCCGTGCCGCTCCAGGGCCGAGACGACGTCGTCGACGAAGCCTGCCTCGCGGAGCTGCCGTGGCGCCACGTTGACGCTCATCCGCAGCGGCAGGTCGCGGGCGGCCAGCCCCTGCCAGCTCGCGGCCTGCGCGATGCTCTCCTCGAGCACCCAGCCGCCGAGCGGCACGGCGAGGTCGCTCTCCTCGACCGCGTCGATGAAGCTACCCGGCAGCAGCAGCCCGCGCTCAGGGTGCTGCCAGCGGAGCAGGGCCTCCACGCCCAGGACCGTCTCGGTGGTCAGGTCGAGGATCGGCTGGTAGTGCAGCTGGAACTCGCCGCGCGCCAGTGCTCGCTCGAGGTCGCGGCTGCGGCTCAGCCGGGCGTGCATCTCCTCCTGGAACGCGCGGCGGAAGAACTGGTGCGTGCCCTTGCCGGAGTCCTTGGCGGCGTACATCGCCAGGTCGGCCTGCCGGAGCAGCTCGGGCGCGTCGAGCCCGTCATCGCTCGTGGACAGCCCGATGCTCGCGCCGACCACGATGTCGTCGTACTCGAGGTGGTACGGCTCACGCAGGGAGCGGAGCAGCCGGTCGGCGAGCTGGCGGGCCTCGTCGTCGTGCACGAGGCTCTCCACCAGGACGGCGAACTCGTCGCCGCCGAGCCGGGCGCAGGTGTCCTCCGGGCGCAGTGCGGCGCGCAGCCGCGCGCCGACCTGGACCAGCAGCTCGTCCCCGGTGGCGTGCCCGCGGGTGTCGTTGACGATCTTGAAGTCGTCGAGGTCGATCAGCATCACCGCGAGGCGCCGGCGGTTGCGACGTGCGAGCGCGTGCTGGACCCGGTCCAGGAAGAGCGCACGGTTCGGGAGAGTGGTGAGCGAGTCGTGGAACGCGAGGTGCTTCAGCTCGTCCTCGAGGCGCCTGCGGTCGGTGATGTCGTGCAGGGTCAGGACCAGCCCGTTCACGGCCGGGTCGGGCAGCAGGTTGCTGCAGGTGACCTCGAAGGTCAGCACCTCGCCGTGCTCGTCGGCGAGCCGCCACTCGTCGTCGGGGTCCGAGGGGTCGACGCGGGAGCCGGAGTCGACGAGACGGCGCAGCAGGACCAGTGCGTGCGGGGCGTCCTCGTCACTGAACAGCACCTCGACCGGACGGCCGACGAGACCGTCGACGCGGCGACCGAGCGTCGAGCGCGCCGAGGGCGTCACGTAGACGACGGACAGCTCGGCGTCGAGGACCAGGATGATGTCCGAGGCGTTCTGGATCAGCGACCTGAAGTACCGCTCGTTCCGGCGCTGCAGGGCCTGCTCGGTGAGCCGGACGCTCTCCAGTGCCAGCACCATCTGGGACGCCAGCGCACATGCGGCGTCGACGATGTCCCACCGGCAGGCCTCCTCCCCCGCGATCACCAGGACGCCGAGGACCGTGCCGTCGGAGACCAGACCGGCGATCAGCACCGGCAGGTCAGGGTCTCCTCGGCCGGCCAGCGGGGCCCAGTCGGCGGCCCGCGCGAGCAGGAACCTCCGCTCCTCGAGCTGCACGCGCTGACCCTGGAGCAGGTCGTTCCAGGACTCCCAGAAGTCCGCCGGCCCCTCGCCGACGGAGTCGAACACCGCCTCGACCGAGTCGTGTCGCTCCAGCGCGACCCACACCCGGTCCCCGACCGACGTGGCGGCGATCTCCGAGATCGCCCGGCCGCCGACCGCGGCGATCTGGTCCGCGGTCGAGGCGGCGACCAGGTGGTCACTGGTACGGCGCAGCACCTGCTCGCGCCGGGCGGACGTGCGGGCGATCTCGAGCAGCCCGTGCAGCCGGAGGACGACCAGGACGAACACCACGGCCGAGGTCAGCGCGATCGCGCCGACCTCGTGGAAGGTCCCCCGCACGGACTGGACCAGGAGCAGGCCGGGCGCACCCAGGGAGACCAGGGCGAGGACCGACAACCGGGTCCGGGAGGTCAGGTGCGGCTGGGGGGCCACGGGGTGGGCGATCCGGGCCATGTCCGGATGCAGGGCCGCAGCACCCCAGGCGGCGTAGAAGATGATCCACCCGACGTCGACGGGTCCCCCGGTGTGCCAGCGTCCGTCGAGCTGCGCGAGCCCGTACAGGACGTCGGCGGTCATCAGGGCCAGCGCGCCAGCGGCCAGCAGCCGAAGCGACGCCGTCCGGGGACCACCGCCCATCAGCAGCCGGACGATCATCGCCAGGATCAGCAGGTCGCCGGTGGGGTAGGCGATGCTGAACGCCTTGTGCACCACGCTCAGGTGCTGGTTCAAGACGTAGGGGTCGATCAGGAAGACCCACATCAGCAGCGCCAGTCCGGCGGTCACGATGACCGCGTCCAGCGAGGCCTGCCGGTCGGAGAGGGTCGCGCGCGCCCGCAGCAGCATGAAGACCCCGACCGCGATCAGCAGGTACATGGTCAGGTACACCACGTCCGCGACAGACGGGAAGGGGTCCTTCTGGCCCCCGGCGGTGACCAGCAGGTCGTACGTCGTGTCCCCGAGCACCAGGAAGGCGACGCCGGCCGCGAGCAGCAGCCAGGGGTCCCGCTCGCGGGGGCGGTGCACGAGGATCCCGGACAGCATGGCCAGGACGCTGCTGCACCCGATCAGGGTCCACAGGTAGCGGGGAGGCTCGGGTAGCGCGAAGTACAGGACGGCGGTGACGCCGACCCACGCGGCATAGCCGATCCGGATCCATCTGAGCACAGGGCGAGTGTGAGGGTTCTGGCGCCCCCGTCGTAAAGAAACGGGCAAATTCCAACTTTTCGGACAGACGGCGCGGCCGGTACGCGGCGGGAACCCGACGACCAGCCCGACTTGCGGCCTCTGACCTGTTTCGGGGTCTGCGTCCGGGTTGCCCCCTACGCTGGTGCGACCATCGTCGCCCCGCCCGAGGACCACGTGCCCACTCGCCCTCCTGCTCGCCGCCCCTCTCGACCGACCGGCGGGCTCCCCGTTCGACTGCTCGTGACCCTCACCATGGCCGCACTCGCCGCTACCGCAACCGTGTCCCTGACCGGCGGCACCGCCGGCGCGACGGTCCTGGCTGCGACGGGTGCCGCCCGGACCACCGACCCCTTCTCCACCGCGACGATCGAGCGGCAGGCCACCCGCGCACTGGAGCAGGCCCAGGCGCTGTTCGGCGACGGTCCCTCGACCGCCGAACGGCGCAGCGCGACCCGATCCGTCGGGCGCCGTGAGCCGACGCTGGTCCTGCGTGACCTGGCCCGGCTGGCCGGGGACCTCCCCACCGCGACTCAGCGCGCGACCGCGGCCCGGATCCTGGCGCGGCCCGACGACCACCTGCCTCGGGACCCGGATCCCGACGTGGTGGATCCCAAGTACCGCCACAGCTCGCCGGTGGGATCCGACTGCTCCGAGCACTTCTGCGTGCACTGGGTCGAGGACGGGTCCCCCAACGCGGTCTCCGGCGACGGTGACGTGACGACCGTGCCGGCGTGGGTGCGCACCACCTCGGACACCATGGAGCACGTGTACGGCGTCGAGGTGGGTCGGCTCGGCTACCGGGCGCCGCTGTCCGACGGCAGCATCGGACGACCGGGCGATCCGGCCGACCACGTCGACGTGTACCTCGCGGACCTCGGCCGCAAGGGGATCTACGGCTACTGCACCAGCGACGAGCCCGACGCAGACCCTCCGACCCGTCAGGTCTACGGCTACTGCGTGCTCGACAACGACTACGCCCACACGCAGTTCCCCGTCCACACCAAGCTGCAGAACCTCCAGGTCACGGCGGCGCACGAGTTCTTCCACCTCGTGCAGTTCGGCTACGACTGGTGGGAGGACCCCTGGCTGATGGAGGGTACGGCGGCCTGGATGGAGGACGAGGTCTACGACGGCGTCAACGACAACCGGCAGTACCTCGCCGAGAGCCCGCTGGCGAACCCCTATGTCCCCCTCGACTACACCGGCGACGGCTACCAGCCCTACGGCGCTTGGATCTTCTGGCGGTTCCTCAGCGAGTGGTCGGGGCCGGGACGGGCGAGCGACCCGAGCGTCGTACGCCAGGTGTGGGAGGCGGCCGTCGGCAAGCGGTACTCCGCGGGCGCCCTCCGCACGGTCCTGCAGGACCGGCACACCAGCGCCCCGCGCGCCTTCGCCGCCTTCGGCACCTGGATCCGGGACCCCGGGCGCTACTTCAGCGAGGGCCGGGCCTACCGCGCCGCGCCGCTGGACGGCTGGTTCACGCTGACCTCGACGCACCGGAGCACCGGGACCCATGGCACGCCGTTGGACCACCTCTCGCACAGCTTCATCCGATTCACACCGGGCTCCCGGCTGACCGGCCGGTGGCGGCTGCGCGTCTCGGTCGACATGGCCGGGCCCGCCCGCGGGTCGGTGGCACAGCTCATCGTGCACCTGCGCTCGGGACACGTCTCCGTCGTGCCCGTGGACCTCGGCCGGCGCGGGAACGGGACCCGGACGGTCGGCTTCCGGCACGGGTCGGTGAAGCGCGTGGAGCTCGACCTGGTGAACGCGAGCGTGCGCTTCCGGTGCGACCAGGGCACGGAGCAGTCCTGCCAGGGAACGTCCTACGACGACGGGCTGCGCGCCCGCTTCCGGGCCACGGTGGTCCGCTGAGCGTCAGGAGAGCTGCACCAGCAGCAGCGGGCCGCCGTCGTAGCGTCCGCCGTCGATGTCGACGACCAGCCCGTCGGCGTACTGCAGCGGCTCCTTGATCTGGTCGGACGGTATGTCGAGCAGCGTGCCGATGATGCTGTGCCCGTGCACGATGCGCTCGCCACCGAGCCGGGACAGCATGCCGCGGGCGACGTCGGCCCCGTCCGGTCCGGCGAAGTCGTAGCGGCTGGTCAGCGCGGCGAACAGGTCGAAGTGCGCCTGCGCGTCGTCGCCGGCGAGGATCCCGGACACGGTCTGGTTGACCTCCTCCACGGAGCTGCCCCAGGCGAGGTAGTCGGTGATGTCCGAGTGCATCAGGAGGTGGTCCCCCGCGAGGGCCAATGCGGGCAGGCCCCGCAGCCACGAGACGTCGTCGTCGCTGAGTCCCTGCTGGTCGCTGCGCAGCCCGCCGTTGATCAGCCAGACCTCGCTGAACCGGGTCCCCGAGAAGAGCCGCTCCCCCAGCATCAGCGACTCGTGGTTCCCCAGCAGCACATGGACCCGCTCGGGCGCCTGCTGCTGCAGCGAGCGCATGAACCGGATGACCCCGATCCCGTCGGGTCCGCGGTCCATCAGGTCACCGAGCATCCACAGCGTGTCGTCGCCACCGACCCAACGGTCCTCACCGTCGACGAGGCCGGCCTGCAGCAGGTTCGCGCGCAGGTCGGCGAGGTGCCCGTGCACGTCGCTGATCACGAAGGTCCTGCTCATGCCCACATCCTTGCAGCCGCCGCTCGAGGATCCATCGGCGCACCGTCGCCATCATGGTACGAAACGACGCTCAAGCGGCGAGCCGGCGCAGCGCAGCGAGTACGACGTCCCGGTCCGTGGTCGACCACATGGGCGGCAGGGACGCACGCAGGAAGCTGCCGTAGCGGGCGGTGACCAGCCGCGGGTCGAGGATCGCCACCACGCCCCGGTCGGAGGTCGTGCGGATGAGCCGGCCGGCGCCCTGCGCGAGCAGCAGGGCGGCATGGGTGGCCGCCACCTGCATGAACCCGTTGCCCCCGGCCTGGTCCGCGGCACGCTGGCGGGCCGACATCAGCGGGTCGTCGGGCCGGGGGAAGGGGATCCGGTCCACCAGGACGAGCTGGCAGGTCTCGCCCGGCACGTCGATCCCCTGCCAGAGGCTCAGCGTCCCGAAGAGGCAGGCGTACGGGTCCTCGGTGAACAGCCGGGCCAGCTCCGGGAGCTGCGCCTCGCCCTGCGCCAGGATCGTCAGGTGCGGCAGCCGGTCCCGGGCGGCCTCCGCGGCCGCCTCCGCGGCCCGGCGGCTGGAGAACAGCCCGAGGGTCCGCCCCTCGGCCGCCTCGACGAGGTCGACGATCTCGTCGAGCTGCGCCGGCCCGAGCCCGTCGCGGCCGGGCGGCGGCAGGTGCCGGGCGACGTAGAGGATCGCCTGCTTGGCGTAGTCGAACGGGGACCCCACGTCGATCCCGCGCCACGGCAGGCTGGTGTCGTCCTCGTCGCGGACCGCCGGGACCTCCGAGACCGAGTGGTCCACCCGCTCCTCCGGCTTGAGGCCCAGTGAGGCGGCCACCGAGCCGAAGTCGCCGCCGAGCATCAAGGTCGCGCTGGTCAGCACGACGGTCTTGTCCGACAGCAGCTTGTCGCGCAGCGGTCCCCACACCTGCAGCGGCGCCACGCAGAGCTGGTCCCCGCCGCGGGCCCGGTCACGCTCGGAGAGCCAGAGCACGTCGGACGGCGACTGCGACGCCATCCGCTCCGCGATCTTGTAGACGTCCTGCACCGCTCCGCGCGCCTGGGTGCGACCCGGGTCGGCCTCGGAGTCGGAGGCCTCCTTGGGGAACGCCGACAGCACGGACCGGGCCGCGTCGCGGGTCAGGACCAGCGCATCCCCGAGGGCTGTGGGCAGCGTGTCGATCCGGCCCGGACCACAGTCGTCGAAGGCGGCCCGCAGCGCGTCGGCGGCGTCCGCGAGGTCGTCGGCCTCGGTCCCCTCGACGTGCCGGTGGGAGCGTCGGGCGGCTCGCTCGACCTCCGGGACGGACAGCTCGTCGGTGGCGGCCTGGGTGACCCGGGCGGACAGCTCGTGGGCCTCGTCGATCACCACGACGTCGTACTCGGGGATCATCGGGACGCCCTCGATGGCGTCGATCGCGAGCAGCGAGTGGTTCGTGACGACGAGCTGGGACTGCGCGGCCTTCTCCCGGGCCCGCTCGGCGAAGCACTCCTGACCGAAGGGGCACCGGGCCGCGCCGAGGCACTCGCGGTGGGTCACCGAGACCTGCCGCCACACCTTGTCGGTGTGCTTGGGCGCGTTGTCCCGGTCCCCGGGGCCCTGGGACTGCGCCTGCTCCTCGGCCCAGGACCGGAGCGCGAGCACCTCGTTGCCGAGGGAGCCGGTGGGCAGCTCGACCAGGGCGCCCTGGTCGTCGGGCACGCCCTCACGGATCCGGTGGAGGCAGGCGTAGTTCGAGCGGCCCTTGAGGACCGCGTAGGAGGGCTTGGTGTGCAGGACGTGCTCGGCGGCCTCCAGCAGCGCCGGTATGTCGCGCTCGACGAGCTGGTGCTGCAGAGCCAGGGTGGCAGTCGCCACGACGACGCGGCGGTGGTGGAGGAGCGCCGGGACGAGGTAGCCCAGGGACTTGCCGGTGCCGGTGCCGGCCTGCACGAGCAGGTGCTCGGCCGAGGTCATCGCGCGCGCGACCGCCTCCGCCATCTGGATCTGCCCCGGCCGGTCCTCCCCGCCGAGCGCCTCCACGGCAGCCGCGAGCACCTCACGGACGCGAGTGCGCGGCGGGGCGTCGGTTGCGGACACCGCAGCACCCTATCCAGTGCCGTCGACACCCGGGAGCATGATCCACAGGCGACAGGCCCGCGGCGCCGGGTCGACGCAGGTCAGCGGACGACGGTCACCGGGCACTGGGCGTACGCCGCGACGTGCTGGCTCACCGAGCCGAGGACCAAGCCTGCGAAGCCTCCGTGGCCGCGGGTCCCGACCACCAGCAGATCGGCGGCCGATGACTCCGCTATGAGCACCTCCGCCGCGTTGCCTTCCTTGACCCGCGGCAGGGCGAGCACAGGAGGGTCCTCGCCGAGCTCCTCCTTGATCACCTCGAGGAGATCCTTCGCGGCCTGTTCGCCCGGGTCGGGAACGTCGCCCGACGGCACGCTGCCGGTGCCGAGGGCAGGCAGCAGCGAGCGCTCCCACACCTTCAGGACAACGAGGTCGGCCCGGTGGTCCGCTGCCTCGGCGGCGGCCCACGTCAACGCGCCTCGGCTGCCGCGGGATCCGTCGACCCCGACGACGATGGTCTTCCAGGTG
>JAWWPF010000198.1:0-6089 GCA_033850795.1 Nocardioidaceae bacterium
GCAGGTCGAGGATGTGCGCGTCGATGGTCTCCTCGACCTCGAGCCGGACCGGCGGGCCGAAGCGGCGGCGCAGCAGCTCCTTCTCGAGCGCGGCCAGGAGGTTCTCGGCGTCGTCCTCCTCGACCTCCAGGTCCTCGTTGCGGGTCACCCGGAACGTGTGGACGCCGAGCACCTCCATCCCCGGGAACAGCCGCTTGAGGTGCTCGCCGATGACGTCCTCGAGCGGCACGAACCGCTGATTCCCCACCGGCACGAACCGCGCGAAGATCGGCGGCACCTTGACGCGGGCGAAGTGCTCCTTGCCGGTGCTCGGGTTGCGGACCAGCACCGCGATGTTGAGGGAGAGCCCGGAGATGTAGGGGAAGGGGTGCGCCGGGTCGACGGCCAGCGGGGTGAGGACGGGGAACACCCGCTCCTTGAAGAGCTTCTTGCAGCGCTTCTGCTCCTCGCGGTCGAGGTCGTCCCAACGCACGAGCTCGATGTTCTCCTTGGCCAGCGCCGGCACGATCTCGTCGCGGAACAGGTGCGCCTGGCGCTGCATCAGCGCGGACGTCGTACCCCAGATGGCCTCGAGCACCTCGCGCGGCATCAGCCCGGAGGCAGTCTTCACCGCCACCCCGGCGGCGATCCGGCGCTTGAGGCCGGCGACCCGCACCATGAAGAACTCGTCGAGGTTCGAGGCGAAGATGGCCAGGAACCGCACCCGCTCCAGGAGCGGCAGGAACGGGTCCTCGGCCAGCTCGAGGACGCGGGTGTTGAACCGCAGCCAGGACAGCTCCCGGTCCAGGAACCGGTCGGCGGGCAGGTCGGAGGCCGAGGCGTCGTACGGCGGCTCGATGTCGAAGGGCTCGGAGGGTACGGCGCGCAGGTCGGTGGGTCCGTCCTCGGACACGCCACCGATGTGGGTGGCCAGGGAGCTGCCCGACGGGGCCTCAGGGGTCATGCGCCCATGGTGACACCACCCCGGGGGCGTCGGTAGCAGGACTACCGACGGGCGTACTGGACGTGGGTGTCCTCTGGCGCGTGCGTGAACCCGAGCCGCTGGTAGACCGCGACGGCCGGCGCGTTGTCCGCCTCGACGTACAGGATGACCTCGCCGAGCCCGCGCGAGGCGAGGTGCCGCAGCCCGGCCAGGGTCAGCCGACGGCCGAGCCCGCCGCCCTGGGCAGCGGGGGACACCCCGACGACGTACACCTCGCCGTATGGCGGGTCGCCCTCGTGCACCTTCGTCCAGTGGTAGCCGACGAGCTGTCCGTCGCGCACGGCGACGAAGAAGCCGTCCGGGTCGAACCAGGGCTCGGACATCCGTTCCTCGAGGCCGGCGCGGGTCAGCCCGCCCTGCTCGGGGTGGTGCGCGAACGCCTCGGCGTTCACCGCCAGGAACGCGTCCTCGTCCTCGCCGACCCGGAACGTGCGTACGTCGATGCCGTCGGCGTCGCCGCCCGAGAGGTCGGGGGGCTCCGGCGGCAGGTCGGACAGGGACCGGCGCATCACCCACAGGTCGCGGACGCGGTCGAACCCGAACCGCGCGGCCAGGGCGGCGGCGGCCGGGCTGTTGCCGTGCGACCAGGCCGTCAGCGGCCCCGGCTCGGCCGTGGCAGCCGCCGCGAGCTCGCCGCCCAGCCCCCGGCGCCGCGCCACCGGGGCGACCACCACGTCGAGAGCGCTGTCGTGCCTCCAGGCGAACCCGTCGCTGCCGGCCCCCCACAGCGTCGAGGACCCCAGGCCGTGCCGCAGGGCCAGCAACGTCGCCTCGTCGAGGGGGGCCGTCCCGTCCTCCACGGTCGACAGGTCGACGACCTCGCGCAGCGCCGCGGCCGGCCCGCCGGAAGCAGACCAGTCGAAACCTGCGGGGTCGACGCGCGACACGGTGCTGGCGGAGGTCATGGCGTCACCCTAGAGTCAACGGGACGCGGGAGGTCCGGATGAACGTAGCGGCGATGGTGGTCGGCGCGATGCTGTTCCCACTCGCCGCGCTCGGGCTCCTGCTGTGGCTCGCGCACCTCGAGGACACTCTCGAGCGCGACGTGCACGCCGCCCAGCGCAAGCCCGCGCCGCCGCCCATCCTCAGTGTCCCGACGGGCGCCGTGGCGCCCGAGGTGGCCGACGCCGCCCGGATCCCCGCTCAGCGCCCGGTGCCGGCCACCGAGGTCCGCCGGCCCGAGGTCGCCGGCAGCGCGGAAGGCGCGCTCAGCACCTGAGACGTGCCCCTGTGTCAGGGTCCCGCCACCCGGCCGGCGAGCTGCGCAAGGTCACAGGCGCAACCTCTCACGCGGGAGCGACAGTGTTGATGCCGAGGAATCCAGCCGACCCGGCCATCCGGGCGTCATACGTCACGACGCGGTCGACGCCGATGCGGACGGCTGCCGTCAAGTGGAGCGCATCCAGGGAGCGCAGCTGCGTTCCCGCAAGCAGGCCCGCCTCCCGGAACAGCGCCGACGGGACCTCGTACAGGTCGATGCCCTCGAGGAACTCGGTGACGGCCTGTTGCGTCAGGGCGGGTTCTCGATGTGCCGCACGCCGCATCTCGGTCTCCAGCAGCCAGCAGGCCACGAGATCCGGTCCCTCGCGGTCGATCGCGCGAGCGAGCGCGTCCGACTCAGCCTCCTCGACGAGCAGCTTCAGCGCGGCCGAGGTGTCGAGGTACCAGATGCTCACCGATCCCCTCGGAGCTCCTCCACCAGCGCGGTGGTCGGGCCGGCCGTCCGGACGCGGGGTCGGTCGGCGTAGCTAGGTCTCCTCTTCGCCGGCCGGTCACAGCGCAGGTCGTTCGCAGCGGGCAGCGGGACCACGAGCGCAACCGGGACTCCGCGCCTGGTCACCGTGTACGTCTCGCCGGCTTCGACGCCGCGGATGATCTCGGCGTTGTCATTGCGCAGCTCCCGCTGACTGACCGTCCTCATGCGACTCACTGTAGCATCACGTAGCACAATGGTCCGTCGCGGCGGGGTCGATCTCTGCCGACCGCGGACGGGGCGACCGGTCAGGCGTTCTCGCGCTCGGTCCGGCTCTCCTTCGGCGGCAGCACGAACCGGTAGCCGACGTTGCGCACCGTCCCGATCAGCGTCTCGTTCTCGGGCCCGAGCTTGGCCCGCAGCCGCCGCACGTGCACGTCGACGGTGCGGGTGCCGCCGAAGTAGTCGTAGCCCCAGACCTCCTGCAGCAGCTGCTCGCGGGTGAACACGCGGCCCGGGTGCTGCACGAGGTACTTCAGCAGCTCGAACTCCTTGAAGGTCAGGTCGAGCGGCCGGCCGCCGAGCTTGGCGGTGTACGTCGAGTCGTCGACCGTGACCTCACCGGAGCGGTAGACGTGCGCTTCGGGGTCGTCGGCCGCCCGCTGCGAGGCCAGCCGGCCCACCCCGAGCCGCAGGCGCGCCTCGAGCTCGGCGGGTCCGCAGGTGTGCAGCAGGACGTCGTCCATGCCCCAGTCAGCGGCGACCACGGCCAGGCCGCCCTCGGTGACGATCAGCAGGACCGGCGCGTCGCTTCCGGTCGTTCGGATCAGCCGGCACAGGTCGCGGGACTGGGCGAGCTCGCGGCGCCCGTCCACGAGGACCAGGTCGACCTCGGGCGCCTCGAGCAGGGCGCTGCCCTCGGCGGGCAGGATCTTGACGGAGTGGGGCAGCAGGGCGAGCGCGGGCAGCACGTCGGCGGACGGCTGCGTCGTGCTCGTCAACAGCAGCAGGGTGCTCATGGCATCTCCTGTTGAGGGTGCGGGCCGACTCGCCGTTGAGCCGTTCAGGGGACGCAACCCGGGCCGGCCTGGAGCGGTCGGCCCGGTTTACGGGATGAGGCAGGATACCCAACATGACCGACAAGCCGTCACCGCCGGAGCCGAACGTGGCCGGGGTCACGGTCCGCTACTGGGCCGCGGCGCGGGCTGCGGCGGGCGTGGAGAGCGACGTCGTACCGGTGGAGAGCGGTACGACGCTCGCGACCGTGCTGGACCTGGTGCGCGCCCTGCACCGCGACCGCCCCCGGCTCGCCGACGTGGTCTCGGTGTGCTCGGTGCTGGTCGGGGACCGTCCGGTGGGCAAGACGGATCCGGCCGAGGTGCCGCTCGAGCCGGGTGACACCGTCGAGCTGCTCCCGCCGTTCGCGGGGGGCTGAGCGGGCGGTCGTCCGACGCGACAAATCTTTACCCGCCGCCGTAGGTAAGGTCTGCTATACAAGTGCCAGAAGGTCCCGTCCGCACCAGATGCGGACCACATGCGGCTTCGGGGCGGTCCGTCACCTCCCAGGGGGATCGCCCCGAAGCGTCTTCTTTTTACCCACGCCCGCGAGCACACCGGGAATCCCCGCGCAAACGGGATGGTTGACGCTTCCATGGACCAAGCGACCTGGGTGCTCCTTGCGGTGCTGCTCGTGGCCACCGGCTTCGGTGTGTGGCGTACGGCGCGCGATGGCCGGTTCCGCGGGACCCACGCCGTGAGGGCCACCCGGCCGGCCGGCGCGGTCCAGGGATCCGAGGCGGTCCAGGTGGCCCAAGCGACGCACCGCACGGAACCCACCCAGGCACCCCCGCCGACCGAGCCGGACCACCCCCTGGAAGGCCTGGGCCACGACCTCGGCGAGCGCGCCACCCTGCTGCAGTTCTCCTCCGCCTTCTGCGCGCCCTGCCGAGCCACCCGCCGCGTCCTCGCGGACGTCGCCGGCGTGGTCCCGGGCGTCACCCACGTCGAGGTGGACGCCGAGAAGCACCTGGACCTGGTGCGCCGGCTCGGGATCCTGCGGACGCCCACCACCCTGGTCCTGGACGCCAGCGGCACCGAGGTCTCCCGTGCCAGCGGCGCGCCGACCAAGGCGGCGGTGCTCGCCACGCTCGGCCGAGCCCTGGACGGCTGACCGTGACCACATGTCGGACCGCCGGTCCACGCCCTGAGACGGCCGATTCCGGGGCCGCTCAGCCCGTGCGTACTCTGACAAGCATGTCCTCGACCATGCTGACGAAGCG
The DNA here is from genome assembly GCA_033850795.1 of Nocardioidaceae bacterium. Classification (GTDB taxonomy): domain Bacteria; phylum Actinomycetota; class Actinomycetes; order Propionibacteriales; family Nocardioidaceae; genus Nocardioides_B. The sequence goes on from JAWWPF010000198.1 coordinate 4,955, forward strand.
CCGCGCAGTGGACCACTGCCGCGTGCGCTCCGCGCTGTGTCGAATGTCCTGACGGGACGTCGCGCCCTCCCCTCCCTCGGCTGACCGGCCAACCGGCCCCGAAGGAACCCCGTGGAGCCTGCCCCGACGTCTGCCCAGCCCGACAGGCCACCCACGCAGGAGAACCCATGCCCACCACCGTCCGGCCCACCGGCGCGAGGACGCCCGCGCAGGTCGACCCCCGCGGACCCCGCTTCGCGGCGACGCTGACCACGGTGCTGCTCGCCGTGGCGCTGCTCGTGGCGCCGTCCACCGGCACCGTGGTGCTGCTGGCGGTCCAGGCCGTGCTGTTCGGCATCGGGGCCGTGGCCGGGGTGGCGCGGACGCCATACTCCTGGCTCTTCCGTACCTTCGTCCGGCCGCGTCTCGGACCACCGGCCGAGCTCGAGGACGCCGCGCCGCCGCGCTTCGCCCAGACGGTGGGCCTCGGCTTCACGATCGTGGCGCTCGGGGGCTACCTCGCCGGCCTGGACCTGCTCGGAGCCGTCGCGACCGGCTTCGCCCTGGCCGCCGCATTCCTCAACGCCGCCTTCGGGCTATGCCTCGGCTGCGAGGTGTACCTGCTCGCACGCCGCGCCACCACGCACTGACACACCACATCGGACAACCTCCCGGACCGCCCGGGCAACGAAAGGAAACACCGTGAGCCGCGAATCCGCACTCGTGACCGCCGACTGGGTAGAGCAGCACCTCGACGACCCGAAGGTCGTCCTGGTCGAGGTCGACGAGGACACCACCGCCTACGACAAGGGCCACATCCAGGGCGCCATCAAGCTCGACTGGACGACCGACCTGCAGGACCAGGTCCGCCGCGACTTCGTCAGCAAGGCGCAGTTCGAGGAGCTCCTGTCGAACAAGGGCGTCGCGACCGACTCGACGGTCGTGCTGTACGGCGGCACCAACAACTGGTTCGCGGCCTACGCGTACTGGTACTTCAAGCTCTACGGCCACCAGGACGTCCGGCTCCTCGACGGCGGTCGCTAGAAGTGGGAGCTCGACAGCCGTGAGCTGACCGACGACGCGGTGACCCGCGAGAGCTCGCTCGTCACCGCCCAGTGGGTGGAGGAGCACCTGGACGACCCCAAGGTGGTCCTGA
>JAWWPF010000009.1:0-35225 GCA_033850795.1 Nocardioidaceae bacterium
ACGGCCCCGGCTGGATCCACCGCCAACCCCTGCCCGGCGTGCACTACTGGCGCACCCCCCACGGCCACTGGGCCCGCGTCGACCACCGCGGCACCCACAACCTCGGACGCCACCTCGCCCCCGCCCACCGCACCCTGCTCGACCCCCACGCCACCCCCACCGAACACGCCCTCGCCGCACTCCTCACCGAGTGAGCCGAGGGCCGCGACTAAGCAAAGACCCGCACGACCGACCGTGACCGGTCACGGCCGCCGCATGGGGATGTGCGGGATGCCGTCCTCCACGAACTCCTCGCCGTCCTGCCGATAGCCGAAGCCGGCGTACCAGGAGGCCAGCGGGGACTGGGCGTCCAGCCGTGAAGGGCGGTCACCGACGAGGTCCAGGGCGGTGCGCACGAGCACCTCCGACAGCCCCGTCCCCCGTTGGGACCGCTCGACGAGAACCCGTCCGATCCTGAGGTGGTCGCCCTCGTCGAGGATCCGCAGGTAGCCGATGGGTCCGGTCCCTGCACCCAGCCAGACGTGCCGAGTCCCCGGCTCCAGGTCACGACCGTCGAGCTCGGGATAGGGACACTGCTGCTCGACCACGAAAACCGACTCCCGCAGCCGCCACAGCCGGTAGGCGGTCCGCGGGTCCAGGTCGTCGAAGGCGTCGACATGGATCTCGTACGACGTCACCCGCGGGACGTTACCTTTCGGCGGACGACCTAGGCTCTGCTGCATGGATCTGACCCTGTCCGACGAGGAGCGCGAGATCCGTGAGTGGGTCCGCACGTTCGTACGCCGCGAGATCATGCCGCTCGAACCCGACGTACTCTCCCGCGAGCGCCGCCACGAGCCCGCCCTCACCGCACCGGAGCTCCGGGCCCTGCAGGACAAGGCCAAGGAGTCGGGATTCTTCGGGGTCAACACCCCCGAGGAGTACGGCGGCATGGGGCTGTCCGCGCTGATGACCGCTCTCGTGGAGACCGAGCTCGGTCGCTCCTTCGTGCCCTTCAAGTTCGCCGGCGACGCGGACAACATCCTGTTCCTCGCCAACGAGGAGCAGAAGAGGACCTATCTCGAGCCCACTATCAGCGGCGATCGGAAGAGCTGCTTCGCGATCACCGAGCCCGGCGCCGGGTCCGACGCCAGGGCGATCCGGACGAAGGCCGTCCGCGAGGGCGACGAGTGGGTGATCACCGGGGAGAAGACCTTCATCACCGGCGGGAACGAGGCCGACTTCTGCATGGTCTTCGCGGTCACCGACCCGGAGAAGGGAGCCGACGGCGGCGTGACCTGCTTCCTCGTCGACCGGGACCGGGGCTGGAAGTCCGAGTACATCGACACGATGGGGGAGTGGGGCCCGGCCGCGCTGGTCTTCGACAACGTGCGGGTCCCGAGCTCGGCCATCCTCGGCGAGGAGGGCAAGGGGTTCGAGCTGGCGCTGCGCTGGATCGGCAGGGGCCGCTACCTGCTCCCCGCCCGGGCCCTCGGGGCCTGCGAACGGCTCCTCGAGATGGGGATGGAGCATGCGCGCAACCGGGTGACCTTCGGGGAGCCCATCGCGGAGCGGCAGGCGATCCAGTGGATGGTGGCCGACTCGGCCGTCGAGATCGAGGCGTTGCGGTGGCTGGTGCTCACCGCCGCCTGGCAGGTCGACGCCGGGCTGGACTCCCGGCACGCGCAGTCCATGGCCAAGCTGTACGGCGGTGTGAAGGCGAACGAGATCGTCGACCGGGTCCTGCAGATCCACGGCGGGATGGGCTACACCCGCGAGCTCCCCGTCGAGCGCTGGTACCGCGAGCTCCGACTGCTCCGGATCTACGAGGGCACCGACGAGATCCAGCGACGCACCATCGCGCGGAACCTGCTCAGGGGACACGCATCCGTCCGCGGCCACCTGGGTTGAGGCGCGGCGTGTAGCCTCGTCCTGGAACGACAGGGGAGCGCCACCAGGGCGCTGAGAGTGCGGATCGCCGCAGACCCTCGAACCTGATCCGGCTAGCACCGGCGAAGGAAGTCGAGTCTCGACCGCTGTGCGCGGTCCCCTCCCAGGACGAACGGGAGACGAACGTGTCGACATCCCTCAGGCGCGCGGCGCTGGCCGCGGCCACCGCCTCGATCGCCATGGTCAGCGCGTGCGCGGTCGGCGGCGGCGCCGGCTCCGACGCGACCTCGGCGGCCCGCGCGAAGACGGTCGTGGTCGCGACGCACGACTCCTGGGCGATGTCGAAGTCCGTGCTCAAGCAGTTCACCGCCCGGACCGGCTACTCCGTCCGGGTCCAGCCCAACGGCGACGTCGGCCAGCTGACCAACAAACTGGTGCTGACCAAGGGGTCCCCCATCGCGGACATGACCTACGGCATCGACAACACCTTCGCCTCCCGCGCCGTCGACGAGGGGGTGCTGGCGACGTACCGCCCGGGGCGCCAGGCCGCGTCCGCCACCGCCTACCGCCTTCACGACCCCGCCGAGGCCGCCGCCCTCACGCCGGTCGACTACGGCGACGTCTGCGTCAACGCGGACGACGTCTGGTTCCGCAAGCACCACCTGGCCCCGCCGCGCACCCTCGACGACCTGCTCCGGCCGGCGTACAAGAACCTGTTCGTGACCCCCGGCGCCGCCACCTCCTCCCCCGGGCTGGCCTTCCTCCTCGCCACGATCGCGCGGTATGGCGACGGCTGGCCGGCGTACTGGCAGAAGCTGATGGCCAACGGGACCAAGCTGACCTCCGGCTGGTCCGACGCCTACGACGTCGACTTCACCGCGGGCGGCGGTCACGGCGACCGGCCCCTCGTGCTGTCCTACGCGTCGTCGCCGCCGTTCACCATCCCCAAGGGCGGCGACCGCCCCACCACGAGCAGCCTGCTGCAGACCTGCTTCCGCCAGGTGGAGTACGCCGGCGTGCTGAAGGGGGCCGCCGACCCGGCCGGCGCCAAGGCGTTCATCGACTTCATGACCCAGAAGGCCTTCCAGCGCGAGCTGCCCGACAACATGTACGTCTACCCGGTCGACGACCGCGTCGCCCTGCCCACGCTGTGGAAGAAGTACGCGCAGACCGCGGCCCACCCGTTCACCGTCCCGCCCGCCACGATCGCGAAGAACCGCGATCGGTGGCTGCGCCAGTGGGGGGACATCACCAGTCGATGAGCCGGCCCAGGGAACGGCGGACGAACCGGCCGACGCGTTGGTGGTCCGGCGCCGGCCTGGCCGCGATGGCCGCACTGCCGGTGCTGGTCCTCGGTGTCTTCTTCGTGCTGCCGGTCGCCGGGATGGTCGGGCGCGGCTTCTTCTCCTCGGGGTCCCTCGATGTCGGAGGCGTCCTCGAGGTGCTCGGCCGCCCGCGGGTGCACCGCGTGGTCTGGTTCACCGTCTGGTCCTCCACCGCGGCCACGGCCCTGACCGTCGGGCTCGGGCTCCCCGTGACCTACGTCCTGCACCGGTTGCGGTTCCCCGGCCGGCGGCTGCTGCGCGGGTTCGTGCTGATGCCCTTCGTGATGCCGACGGTCGTCGTCGGCGTCGCCTTCCGGACGTTGCTGACACCCACCGGGCTGCTCGGCGGCCTGCACCTCGACGGCACGCCCGTGGCGATCATCGCGGCCATGGTCTTCTTCAACCTCGCGGTCGTGGTCCGGACCGTCGGCGCCCTCTGGGAGGGTGTCGACCGCCGGCGGGAGGAGGCCGCCGCCGCGCTGGGAGCCTCACCGGTGCAGGTGCTGCGCACCGTGACCCTCCCTGCCCTGCTGCCCGGCATCGTCGCCGCAGCCGGGATCGTGTTCCTCTTCTGCGCCACGTCGTTCGGGATCGTGCTCACCCTCGGCGGGCTGCGGTACTCGACGGTGGAGACCGAGATCTACCTGCTCACCACCCAGTTCCTCGACCTCCGGGCGGCCTCCGCGCTCTCGGTCCTCCAGCTGGTCGTGGTGGCCCTCCTGCTGTACGTCGCCCAGCGGACCGGGTCCGGCGACCCCCAGGTCCTCGACCGGACCGCCGAGCGGGAGTCCAGCCGGCGCCCGCGCCGGGGCGACGCGTCAGCGGTGCTGGTCACGGCGGTGGTCCTGCTGTTCCTCGCCGCGCCGCTCGGCACCCTCGTGCTCCGCTCCCTTCACCGGGGCGGCGGGTGGACCCTCGCCAACTACCGTGCCCTCACCACCAGGGGCGAGGGAGGAGCGCTGCTGGTCCCGGTCTCGCAGGCGCTCGACAACTCCTGGCGGGTGGCCGTCGACGCGACCCTGCTCGCGATGGTGCTGGGCATCCTCGTCGCCGCGGTGGTGTCCGCCCGACCCGGCGGCCGGCTCGGCCGGCGCGCGCTGGCGGTCCTGGACGGGGTGTTCATGCTGCCGCTCGGGGTCTCCGCGGTGACGCTCGGCTTCGGGTTCCTGATCACCCTGGACCGCCCGCCGCTTGACCTGCGCAGCTCGGCATACCTCGTGCCGATCGCCCAGGCGCTGGTCGCGCTGCCGCTCGTCGTACGGACCCTCGCGCCGGTCCTGCGGTCGGTGGACCCGCGGCAGCGGCAGGCGGCGGCTTCGCTCGGAGCCTCGCCGGTGCGAGTCGCGCTCACCGTCGACCTACCGGCGCTGTGGCGCCCGCTGCTCGCCGCGACCGGCTTCGCCTTCGCGGTGTCCCTCGGCGAGTTCGGGGCCACCAGCTTCCTGGCCCGGCCCGAGCGCCCCACCCTGCCCGTGGAGATCTACCAGCTGGTGTCCCGGCCCGGGGAGCAGAACGTCGGGATGGCGCTCGCCGCGTCGGTGGTCCTCGGGGTCCTCACGGCCGGGGTGATGGTCCTGGTCGAGCGGCTGCGCACGCCGCCCGTCGGGAGGTGGTGAGTGCTCGAGGTCCGCAACGCCACCGTGGCCTTCGAGGGCGCCTCCGCCCCGGCCGTCGACCACGTCGACCTCGACCTGCCCGCCGGGGACGTGCTCGCCGTGCTCGGCCCCTCCGGCTCGGGCAAGTCCACGCTGCTCCGCGCGGTCGCCGGACTGGAGCCCCTCGCGACCGGTTCTGTGAAGTACGACGGCCGCGACCTGGCCCGCGTGCCGACGCACCGCCGCGGCTTCGCGCTGATGTTCCAGGACGGACAGCTCTTCCCCCACCACTCCGTCGCCGGGAACGTCGGCTACGCGCTGCGGTTGCGGCACGCCCCCTCGGCGGTCGTCGCCCGCAGGGTCGGGGAGCTGCTCGCGCTCGTCGGCCTGCCCGGGTTCGGCGACCGCAGCATCACCGGGCTGTCCGGCGGCGAGCGGCAACGGGTTGCGCTCGCCCGCGCTCTGGCCGTGGAGCCGCGGCTGCTGCTGCTCGACGAGCCGCTCTCCGCGCTCGACCGCGGGATGCGCGAGCGACTGGCCCACGACCTGCGCGACATCCTGGTCGCGGCCGGTACGACGGCCCTGCTGGTGACCCACGACCAGGAGGAGGCGTTCGCGGTCGCGGACCGGATGGCGCTGATGCGGGCCGGGCGAGTGGTCCAGGCCGGCACCGTGGAGGAGGTCTGGCGCGCGCCGGCCGACGCCGAGGCGGCCCGGTTCCTCGGCTACGCCACCGTGCTCGTCGGGCCGGCCGCGTCCCTGCTGCTGGCCGCCGGAGGCGGCCGGGGGAGATCAGGGGGACCGGCGGACGGCCGGGACGCGGTGGCGCTGCGACGCTCCGCGCTGCGGGTCGCCGCCGGAGGACCGCTGCGGGGCCGCGTGCTGGCGTCGCGACCGACCCCGGGGGCGGCCCGGCTCACCGTTGTCGTCGACGGGGTGGGCGAGGTGCACGCCGTGGCGGAGCCCGGCACGGTGCCACCGGCGGTCGGCGAGGAGGTTCACCTGGTGGTTGACCTCACCCGGACGGCACCCCTCCGGGAGGATGGCGCCGACGGCCGGACGTCCTAGACTCTCGGGTTGTGATGAGGCGCGCGTACAGCCTGCTGGTCGGAGTGGCCATCGCCATGGGCGCCGTCGCGGTCCTCGTCAGCCTGTGGCTCGGCGAGGGGCTCAAGGACCCGGACGGCTCGCTCGGGCCGTCGTGGGTCCGGCTGCCCCTGATGGTCCTCGGTGCGTTCGTCGTGGACGTGGTCCCGCGCTCCCTGTGGCGCTCGCGCCAGGACCTGAAGTCGTTCGGCCGGCACGCCCAGGGCCTCGTCCGTGAACACTGGACGCGGGAGCGGATGCAGCTGGTCGTGGTGGGTCTGGTCTCGTTCTACGTGACCTACGTCAGCTACCGGAACCTGAAGAACTTCCTACCCCGGGTCAACCACACGCTGCACGACACGCAGCTGCACGCGATCGACAAGGCGCTGATGTTCGGCCACGAGCCCGCGGTGCTGCTCCACCAGCTCCTCGGGGAGACCGTGGCGGCGCACGTCCTGGCCTACGTGTACCTGCTGTTCCTGCCCGTCTCGCCGCTCTCGCTGATCGTCTTCCTGGTCTGGTCGCGCAACATCAGCCACGGCTACTGGTTCGCCACCACCCAGTGCCTGGCCTGGACCCTAGGCACGGTGAGCTACTACCTGCTGCCGACCGTGGGGCCGGCGTTCTGGTACTTCTGGCTCTACTCCGACCTCCCGCGCACCAGCGTCGCCGAGATGCAGCAGTCGCTGTTCTACTCACGGGGCGACGTGCGCTGGCACCCCCTGACCACGGACTCGATCCAGAGCGTGGCCGGCTTCGCCTCGCTGCACGTCGGGATCATTCTGGCGCTGGCCCTGATCACCCACTACACCGTCAGGCACGCCTGGATCCGCAGGACGATGTGGGTCTACTTCGGACTGACGGTCGTCTCGACGCTCTACTTCGGCTGGCACTACATCGCCGACGACGTCGCCGGCGCGGTCATCGCCGTGGTCTCGGTGTGGCTCGGCGGCCTCGCGACCGGTCAGAAGTTCGACCGGAGAGGGCGCGGCGCACATCCCACCACCAGCTCCTCCGACGTTCCCGTCGAGGAACCCGCCCTGTAGAGTAAAGGGCGAAGGTCCCGCCCCAACCTCCCAATGGGGCGGGACCTTCTTGCATGCCCGGGCGCATGCCGCGACGACCGTCGCCCTGAATTACACTTCTGTAATTTGTCAAGCCGACACGCCGCCCCGCCGAAGGTGATTGTGGGGAAACTGTTCCCTTTGTGACTGATGAGCACTAGCGTGCTTCGAGTTGTCGGTCGCGAGAGGTCCACGGAAGGGGCGAAGAGTGCAACGAGGACGCAAGCTGGCAGCGCTGCTGACCACGCTGGTCGTCGCCGGGTCCTGCGCCCTGAGCGTCGTACCGGCCGCGCAGGCCTTCCCTAGCCGCCAGCAGGTGGAGCAGGCGCGTGCGCGCGCGGCCCAGAAGGCCGAGGACGTGAGCGCCATCAAGGCCCAGCTCGTGCTCGCCAACCAGCGGCTCCAGTCGGCGTCCGTGCGAGCCGAGCAGGCGTCCGAGGCCTACAACGGTGCGGTATGGCGGTTGCAGCAGGCCAAGGCGGCGTACCGCGCCGCGCAGGGCGAGGCCGCCCGCGCCCGCCGTACGGTCAGCACGCAACGGAACCGGATCGGCGCCCTCGTCGCGCAGTCCTACCAGGAGGGCGGTGACCTGTCGGCGCTCAACGCGGTCCTCGGCGCCGACGGAGCGGAGGGCGTGCTCGACGGGTACGCCGCCTTCCAGGGCGCCTCGACCTCCTTGGAGGCCGACTACCAGCGCTTCGGGGCCTCCGACGCGCTCGCCCGGGTCCTCGAGACCAAGGCGCGCAGCGCGAAGCTCGCGGAGGTCCGCTCCGCGGCCCGCGCGAAGCGCGCCCGGGCGGCGGCCCTCGCGGCGGCCCAGGCCGCGCAGAGCGAGGCCACGGCCATCGCGGCGGAGAAGGCCCGGCTGGTCCGTGAGCTCGCCCGGGCCCAGCACATCTCGGTGGCGCTGGCCCGCAGCCGGCAGGCGGCACTCGAGGAGATCGCGCGGAAGAAGGCCGAGGAACGCGCCCGCCGGGCCGCGGCGGCAGCCGCCCGGGCCCAGGCCCAGGAACAGGCCCGGGAGGCGGCCCGGGCCGCGGCCCGCCGCCAGGCGGCCCCTCACTCGAGCCGGCACTCGGCCCGTCACTCGGGAGGGAGCATCTCCGCCCCGGCGCCCGCGGCTGCACCTGCACCTGCACCTGCCCCGGCGCCCGCCCCCGCCCCGGCACCCGCCCCCTCGTCGTCGGGAGGCGCCCGGCAGGCGATCCGGTTCGCCGAGTCGCAGCTCGGAGACCCCTACCAGTGGGGCGCGGCAGGACCCGGCTCGTGGGACTGCTCGGGTCTCACCATGGGGGCCTGGGGATCGGCCGGCGTGTCACTGCCGCACTACTCGGTGGCCCAGTACTACGCGGGCGTGCCGATCTCGGTCTCGCAGCTGCGCCCGGGCGACCTGGTCTTCTGGAGCACCAACGGCACCCCGGGCGGGATCCACCACGTCGCGATGTACATCGGCGGCGGGCAGATCATCCACGCTCCCCGCACCGGACGGCCGGTGGAGATCGACTCCATGTACTACTGGATCCCGCCGAACTTCTTCGTGCGCGTCTGAGCGCCCGACCTCGGCGGGCGGCGGCTCAGTGCGCGAACGGGGTGTCCTTGGCGCGGGCGAAGGACTCGACGACCTCGGCCTCGGCCTCCGCGCGGCCGACCCAGTTGGCGCCCTCGACGGACTTGCCCGGCTCGAGGTCCTTGTAGACCTCGAAGAAGTGCTGGATCTCCAACCGGTCGAACTTGGAGACGTGGTTGATGTCGCGCAGGTGCTCCAGGCGCGGGTCGGTCGCCGGCACGCAGAGCACCTTGTCGTCGCCGCCCGCCTCGTCGGTCATCCGGAACATCCCGATCGCCCGGCACTTGATCAGGCAGCCCGGGAAGGTCGGCTCCTGCAGCAGGACGAGCGCGTCCAGCGGGTCGCCGTCGAGGCCCAGGGTGTTCTCGATGTACCCGTAGTCGGCGGGGTACTGCGTCGAGGTGAACAAGGTCCGGTCCAGCCGGATCCGGCCCGACGCGTGGTCCACCTCGTACTTGTTGCGCTGTCCCTTGGGGATCTCTACCAGGACGTCGAACTCCACTTTTCCTCCGATACAGGGCCCGCCGGGAAGTCCGCCACACCCGGGTGACGGGCCGGCGCTTCGGCTAGTCTCCCGCACGACCGTGCAAAACGTGGAGTCGAGAGGTGTGGGGGAGTGCCCGAAGCTGACCCCAGGCCCGGCCGGTGGCTGCGTCGTGGTGCCACCGCGCTGGTCCTCCTGGTCCTCCTGGGTGCGCTGGGCGCCGCCGTCGCCTACCGGCTCGCGCCGGGCACGCCGGCGCAGGTGCCGCCGCCCGCGGGACTCAGCCTGCCGGCCGCCCGGCAGCCGGCACCGGTAGCCGCTCCCACGGGCCGGGTCGCCGTCGACCGCGCCGCCGTGCGCCGAGCCGTGGCGTCCCTGCTGCGCAGCTCGAGGCTCGGCGGGCACGTGGTCGTGGACGTGGAGGCGCTGGGCAGCGGCTCTGTCGTCTACCGCCACGGCGCCGGCGCCGTGGCTCCCGCCTCGACGATGAAGCTGCTGACGACGGTGGCCGCGCTCGAGGCGCTGCGGCCGGATCACCGCTTCACCACCTCGGTCGTCGCCACGCCCCAGTCCGAGCGCGTCGTCCTCGTCGGTGGCGGCGACCCGCTGCTCGGCCGGTCGCCCGCGCCCGCCGGGACCTTCCCGCCGCGGGCGGACCTCGAGACGCTGGCGGACCGCACCGCGAAGGCGCTGAAGGCCCTGGGCCGCAGCACGGTCCGGGTGGGCTACGACACCACCCTCTTCAGCGGGCCGGCGCTGGACCCGCACTGGGAGCCGTCGTACTTCGCCGACGACGTGGTCAGCCGCATCTCACCGCTCTGGGTCGACGAGGGCCGCCGTACCGCCGGTCTGGAGGACCGGTCCGCCCACCCCGCCACCGACGCCGCGGAGGCCTTCGCGCAGGCCCTGGAGAGGCGCCACATCACCGTCGTGGGGAGACCGGGCCCCGCCGTCGCACCGCCCGCGTCCTCCGGGGGCGGGCGGATCGCCGTCGTCCGTGGGGCGCCGTTGGCGACGGTCGTGCAGCACGTCCTGGAGGTCAGTGACAACGACGGCGCGGAGGTGCTCGCGCGGCAGGTCGCCGTGGCACAGGGCGAGCCGGCCTCCTTCGCCGGGGCGGCCCGCGCGGTGCGAGCCGTCCTCGGGCGGCTCGGCATCAGCACCCGCGGTGACCGGATCTACGACGGCAGCGGACTGTCGCGGCACGACCGCCTCCGGCCGGAGACGCTGCTGGCGGTCATCCGTACGGCGGCCGGCGACCGCCCCGGGCTCCGAAGCGCGGTGGCCGGGCTCCCGGTCGCCGGGTTCACCGGCTCCCTGGCCAGCCGGTTCGTCGGCCTCCCCGCCGCTCGGGGGACGGTCCGCGCCAAGACCGGAACGCTGACCGGCGTGGACGGGCTCGCCGGCACCGTCACGACCAGGGACGGAGCGCTCCTCGGCTTCGTGGCGATCGCGGACCGGGTGCGCCCCGGTGAGACCCTCGAGGCCCGCGACGCGCTGGACCGGGTCGCCGCCGCTCTTGCCGGCTGCGCCTGTGCGGCCACCCCGTAAGGTCGTCGCATGGCCGCACGCACGATGATCGACTGGGACCTCGCCGTCGCCACCGCCTCCCGGCTGGCGGGCCCGGGTCCGGTGATCACCCGACCTGACGCCGACGCCGCCGTGGCGGAGCTCCGCGGCGGTGCCAACCGCTCGACCGGTCTGGTGCGCGACTTCACCGGGCTCGAGGCGCACGAGCGCACCGCTCCCGTCCTGGTCGTCGACCGGACCGGCTGGATCCAGGCCAACGCCGACGGGTTCGCCGAGGTGATCGGTCCGCTGGTGGAGAAGCTGCGCGCCAAGCGGTCCGCGGACGGAGGGATGACCGAGGCGGTCGGCTCCAAGGTCACCGGTCTGGAGGTCGGCGGCCTGCTCGGCTTCCTGTCCTCGAAGGTCCTCGGCCAGTTCGACCCCTTCTACTCCGGCCCCGGCCTCGACCCCCGCGACGGTCCGTCGACCGGCCGCCTGCTGCTCGTCGCGCCCAACATCGTCCACGTGGAGAACGAGCTCGGCGTCGACCCCACCGACTTCCGGCTGTGGGTCTGCCTGCACGAGGAGACCCACCGGGTCCAGTTCACCGCCGTGCCGTGGATGCGCGACCACGTCCGCGGCGAGATCGAGAAGCTCGTCGGCGCAGTCGACCCGGACCCGGCGAAGGTGGCCGCGATGCTGGGCGAAGCCGTCCGCCGCATCGGCGACGTGGTTCGCGGGGACGAGGACGTCAGCCTGCTCGACCTGGTCTCCACTCCGGAGCAGCGGGTCGTCATGGACCGCCTCACCGGCGTCATGTCGCTGCTCGAGGGCCACGCCGACGTGGTCATGGACGGAGTCGGCCCCACGGTGATCCCCAGCGTGGAGGACATCCGCAGGAAGTTCGACAAGCGCCGCCGGGGCGCCGGCTACCTCGACCGCGTGCTGCGCCGGCTGCTCGGCCTGGAGGCCAAGATGGCGCAGTACCGCAACGGCGCCGCCTTCGTGCGCGGGGTCGTCGACAAGGTCGGGATGGAAGGCTTCAACGCGGTCTGGTCCGAGCCCGCCAACCTGCCGTCCAAGGACGAGATCGGCGACCCGGCAGGCTGGGTCCGCCGCGTGCACGGCTGAGCGCCGGCGTGGCGCTCGACGCGTCCGTCGCCGCCGTCCGCCTGGCAGTACGCCGCAGCCTGGCCGACGCACCGCACGGCCATCCCGTCGTGGTGGCGTGCTCGGGGGGTGCGGACTCGCTCGCCCTGCTCGCGGCGACCGTCTTCGAGGCTCGCAGCGGACCGTGGCGGGTCGTCGGTACGACGGTCGACCACGCCCTCCAGGAGGGGTCGGCGGACCGGGCGAGTGCGCTCGTCGAGCAGATGGCCGGAATCGGGGCGGATGAGACCGTCGCGGTCCGGGTCCAGGTCCACGCGACCGGGCAGGGTCCTGAGGCGGCCGCCCGTGAGGCGAGGTACGCCGTGCTCGAGGAGGTCGCCGGTCGGATGGGCTCCCCCACCGTGCTGCTCGGCCACACCCTCGACGACCAGGCGGAGACGGTCCTGCTCGGGCTGACCCGCGGCTCCGGGGGCCGGGCGCTGGCCGGGATGAGGCAGGGCTTCGGCCCCTTCCGTCGGCCGCTGCTCGAGCTGAGGCGCGCCCAGACCGAAGCGGCCTGCCACGCGCAGGGCATCACGTTCTGGCGTGACCCGCACAACGAGGACCCACGCTTCACCCGGTCCCGGGTGCGCCACCGGGTCCTGCCCGTGCTCGAGGAGGAGCTCGGGCCAGGCGTGGCGAAGGCCCTGGCCCGGACGGCGGCCATCCTCCGCGAGGACGCCGACACCCTCGACGACTACGCGGAGGCGGCGCTCGCGGAGGTCAGCGGACCCGACGGGATCCACGCGGGCGCGCTGGCGTCGCGACCGGCCGCGGTGCTGGTCCGCGTGCTCCGCCTCGCGGCCCTGGCCGCCGGCTGCCCGGCCTCCGAGCTGTTCCGGGTGCACGTCGTGGCCCTCGCCGACCTCGTGCGCGGGCCGGGCGGCAGGCAGGTCCTGCTGCCCGGCCACGTGACCGCCTACCGGGCGGGGGACTGGCTGAGGTTCCGGCGTACCGCTGTGGGAGGCTGACGATCATGGACGAGTCGGACGTCAAGGGCGACCTGGTCAACATCCTGTTCACCGAGGACCAGATCGAGACCCGGCTCTCCGAGCTGGCCGCCGAGATCGAGAAGGACTACGACGGCAAGGACATCCTGCTCGTCGGCGTGCTCCGCGGTGCGGTCATGGTGATGGCCGACCTGGCGCGGCACTTCGGCCGTCACCTGGAGATGGACTGGATGGCCATCTCGTCCTACGGCTCGGGCACCAAGTCCTCGGGCGTGGTCCGGATCCTCAAGGACCTCGACACCGACATCAGCGACCGGCACGTGCTCGTCGTGGAGGACATCATCGACACCGGGCTGACGCTCTCCTGGCTCGTCTCGAACCTGACCTCGCGCGGTCCCGCATCCGTGGAGATCTGCACGCTGCTGCGCAAGCCGGAGGCGCTGCAGATGTCGGTGGAGGTGCGCTACGTCGGCTACGACATACCGAACGAGTTCGTCGTCGGGTACGGCCTCGACTACGCCGAGCGCTACCGCAACCTCCGGTGCATCGGGACCCTCGCCCCGCACGTCTACTCCTGAGGGCCGCTGTTCCGCACCGGGACCTTTACTAGAATGTACGGCGCGCACGGTGTCGGACCGCGGCCCGACGATCCGGCAGGAACCGTGGAGGCGGTCTCCTTCGTTGGAATCCGAGTGTACGGTCGATGTGTCGTTGGTCTGAGCTGGCAGGAGGTCGGGGCGGTCGCCCCGGGTAATGGACGTTAAGCGCATAATTCGCGGTCCGTGGGTCTGGATCGCCGTCGCAGTGGTGGGGGTCCTCCTGGCCCTGCAGTTCCTCGCGCCCAACGGCGGCTACAAGCAGGTCGACACCTCGACGATGGCGGGCTACATCGCGAACGGCACGGTCAAGACCGTCACCTTCGTGGACCGCGACCAGACCATCCAGGCCGTCCGGGACAACGGCGACAAGGTCACCGCCTCCTGGGTCCTCGGCCAGCAGCGGGACCTCGTGCTGGCCGCCCAGGCGCAGGTGAAGAAGGGCGCGATCGAGGACTACAACGTCAAGGTCGCGAGACCCAGCCTCCTCGGGCAGATCCTCGGGACCCTGCTGCCCTTCGTGATCATCGTCGTGCTGTTCCTCTTCCTGATGAACCAGGTCCAGGGCGGTGGCGGCCGGGTGATGCAGTTCGCCAAGTCGAAGGCCAAGCTGATCAGCAAGGACATGCCGAAGACCACGTTCGCCGACGTGGCCGGCTGCCAGGAGGCCATCGAGGAGCTCGGGGAGATCAAGGAGTTCCTCCAGGAGCCCGCGAAGTTCCAGGCCGTCGGGGCCAAGATCCCCAAGGGCGTCCTGCTCTACGGCCCTCCGGGCACCGGCAAGACGCTGCTGGCCCGTGCCGTCGCCGGTGAGGCCGGTGTGCCGTTCTACTCGATCTCCGGCTCGGACTTCGTGGAGATGTTCGTCGGCGTCGGCGCCTCCCGGGTGCGGGACCTGTTCGAGCAGGCCAAGGAGAACGCCCCAGCGATCGTCTTCATCGACGAGATCGACGCCGTCGGCCGGCACCGCGGCGCAGGCATGGGCGGCGGTCACGACGAGCGTGAGCAGACCCTCAACCAGCTCCTGGTGGAGATGGACGGCTTCGACGTCCGCGGCGGGGTGATCCTGATCGCGGCCACCAACCGCCCCGACATCCTCGACCCGGCGCTGCTGCGCCCGGGACGGTTCGACCGCCAGATCGGCGTCGATGCGCCCGACCTTGCGGGCCGTCATCAGATCCTGCAGGTGCACTCGCGCGGCAAGCCCATGGCCCCCGGCGTGGACCTGAAGAGCGTGGCGCGGCGTACTCCCGGGTTCACCGGCGCGGACCTCGCGAACGTCCTCAACGAGGCGGCGCTGCTGACCGCCCGCAAGAACCTGAAGATGGTCGACAACGAGGTCCTCGACGAGGCGATCGACCGGGTCATCGCGGGACCTCAGCGCAGCAGCCGGTTGATGAGCGAGAAGGAGAAGCTCATCACCGCCTACCACGAGGGCGGCCACGCGCTGGTGGCGGCGGCGCTCCCGGGCACCGACCCCGTGCACAAGGTGACGATCCTGCCCCGCGGGCGGGCGCTCGGCTACACGATGGTGCTCCCCGACGAGGACAAGTACTCCAGGACCCGCTCGGAGCTGCTGGACCAGCTCGCCTACATGCTTGGCGGGCGGGCCGCGGAGGAGATGGTCTTCCACGACCCCACCACCGGCGCCGGCAACGACATCGACAAGGCGACCTCGGTGGCCCGCGCGATGGTGACCGAGTACGGCATGACAGAGCGGCTGGGCGCCATCAAGCTCGGCGACAACAACTCCGAGCCGTTCCTGGGCCGTGACCTCGGGCACCAGCGCAACTACTCCGAGGACGTGGCCGCCGTGGTGGACTCGGAGACCAAGCAGCTCCTCGCGAACGCCCACCAGGAGGCCTTCGACATCCTCGTCGAGAACCGCGACGTACTGGACAGCCTGGTGACCGAGCTCCTGGAGAAGGAGACCCTCGACAAGGCCCAGATCGCCGAGGTGTTCAGGCCGCTGCGCCGCCGCCCGGCCCGGCCGGCCTGGACCGGGTCCCCGACGAGGGAGCCCTCCAGCATTCCGCCCGTTCACGTCCCCCAGGCCGCGTCCAACGGGCACACCCCCGACTCCTCCGAGGGGGCCGTCATCCTCACCCCGCCAGGCAGCGGCGGTGACCTGCACGGCGACCCGACCGTCCCAACGTCTGAGAACTGACGAGGCCCTCCGCTATGGTCGTGGAGAGGATCAGTGAGGAGCCGCGCGCCGACGTCCCGGCCTTCGACGAGGCTCGTGCCGAGGCGGCGGTCCGTGAGCTGCTGATCGCGGTCGGCGAGGACCCGGACCGGGAGGGCCTCCTCGAGACGCCCGCCCGGGTGGCCCGGGCCTACGCCGAGCTGCTCTCGGGCATGCGTCTCTCGGCAGAGGACGTGCTGACCACGACGTTCGACGCCGGGCACGAGGAGATGATCCTGGTGCGCGACATCGAGCTGTGGTCGATGTGCGAGCACCACCTGGTGCCCTTCACCGGAGTCGCGCACGTCGGCTACATCCCCAGCGAGAGCGGCCGGATCACCGGACTGTCGAAGCTCGCCCGCCTCGTCGACGTCTACGCGAAGCGGCCACAGGTCCAGGAACGGCTGACCACCCAGATCGCGGACTCCCTCATGGAGATCCTCCAGGCCCGTGGCGCCATCGTCGTCGTCGAGGCGGAGCACCTGTGCATGACCATGCGCGGGGTCCGCAAGCCCGGGTCCAAGACGGTCACCTCGGCCGTGCGAGGTGCCATGCACAACGCGGCCACCCGCGCCGAGGCGATGAGCCTCATCATGGCCCGCTCCTAGTCCTCGAGTGCCACTCGGACTACCCCGAATCCCCCTGATTCGACCCTCCCGGGCCGACTAAACGGCCGACTCCGGCGCGTCGATGCTTGACAGGCAATGCCGTTTTGTCGGCTTCGTCACTGCCTGGGGGTTTCAATGGGGTTTCGTCCGATTTTCGCTGGTTCAGCCTGCGTCGCTGCGCTGCTGACCGGGATCCTGGCGCCGACGACGGTCAGCACCGCGTCCGCCGCCACGGCGACGACGTCAGACGTGCGGGTCGGCAGCTGGAACCTGGCCTCGTTGAGCTTCGACAGCAAGGCGGCAGGAGACCACCGGCCCTGGCTCGAGCGGCGCCCGGTGGTGGTGCACCAGATCCTCAGCCAGAGGATGGACGTGGTCGGCATCCAGGAGGCGGACCAGAGCAAGATCTACACCTCGTCGGTGAACCTCGGCGCCAACCAGTACATGGACCTCAAGAACGCCCTGAACATCGCCGGCGGGCACTTCGCCCTGGCGAACGAGAACGCCTACAACTGCGTGAAGCCGGACAGCACCTACAAGTGCGTGTACAAGGACCAGGGCGCTTCACAGGACAACCGGATCCTCTACAACACCGACACCCTGACCATGCTCGACCAGGGGTCCGTGAAGTACGACACCCAGACCGCCGGCAAGAACGAGCGCTACTTCGAGTGGGCGACGTTCCAGGTGAAAGCGACCGGCAAGCAGTTCTTCTTCAGCAACACCCACCTCGACCCGTACAGCCCGGCCACCCGGCAGGGGCAGTGGGACGAGGTGATCGCGAACACGAACCGGCTCCACGGCACGCTCCCGGTCGTCGCCGTCGGGGACTACAACACCTCGAAGTTCACCGACTACGCCGCCACCTACCTCCCCAAGATGAAGGCCGCAGGCTACGGCGACGTGCTCAACCAGCAGTTCGCCCAGACGGTCGTCACGAAGCCTCGGGCCGAGAGCCTGGTGCGGGGGTGGATCAACTCCTACAACGACTTCGGGCGTGACGTCCGGCCCTACGCCTACGAGGACGCCAGGAACAAGGTCGGCAACGGGATCGACTGGATCTTCGCGACCAACTCCCTGCGCGTCAAGCAGTGGTCGCTGGTCAGCAACGTGAACATGACGACCCTGCAGATCCGCGGCGTCATCCCGTCGGACCACAGCATGGTCCGCGCGACCATCGTCTTCTGACTCACGAGGTACACCGCAGGCGTGACCCTGCGTGACGTGTAGTGTCTGGCCCGGCGTTCCGCCGCCCCCAGCATCCACGTCACGGAGAGTCACGCCTTGCTACGTCACCAGCTCCTGAAGAACCTTCACCAGCTGCTGCAGCCCCGCAACTACCTGGAGATCGGGGTGCGGAAGGGCAAGAGCCTCGCCCTCTCGCGCGCCAGGACCATCGCGGTCGACCCGTTCTTCGAGATCGACCGCGAGGTCCACTGCGACCTCCACCTCGTGCGCACCACCAGCGACGAGTTCTTCGCCCGCCGGTTCCCCCTCGCGCACTTCGACGAGCCGGTGATCGACCTGGCGTTCATCGACGGCATGCACCTCGCCGAGTACGCACTGCGCGACGTGATGAACGTGGAGCGCTACTGCCACGCCGGGAGCGTGATCGTCATCGACGACATGCTCCCGAGGACCGTCGAGGAGGCCGGCCGCACCCGGCGCGGCGCCGCGGTCAAGGGCGCCTGGGCCGGCGACGTCTACAAGATGATCGACGCCTTCCGCGCCGTGCGTCCCGAGCTGGTCTGCCTCGAGGTCGACACGCAGCCCACGGGCACCGTGGTGCTGCTCAACCCCGATGCCACCGCCCAGGGACTCGTCGAGGAGTACGACCGCCTGGTCGGCGAGTTCGTGGTGCCCGACCCGCAGCACGTGCCCGCCGAGACGCTGGCCCGCACCCGGGCGGTGAGCCCGATGACCGTCGTGCAGGCGCCGATCTGGGACGGGCTGCGGGACCTCCGCGGCCTCCCCGACGAGAAGGCGCGCCCGGAGGTGCAGCGGCTGCTGCGCGGCTCCGGGCTCCTGGGCGCCTGAGTCAGCCGAGCACCCGGCGCCCGAGCCTGCCCAGCCGGTCGCGGGCGCGGGCGGCGACGTCGTCGGGCAGCACCGAGAGGGCGCCGTCGACGGAGCGGACCATGGTGGCGCGCACCCGCGGGTTGACCTTGGACCGCCCGGCGGGAGCAGCGGGCCGTGGTGCCGGAGCCGGCATCCTGGTGGCCGGCGTAGGGCCGGGCAGCAGGGCGAGCGGCTGCTTGCGACTGGTCAGCAGGCGCGCCTCCAGAGGTTGCACGCGTCGGTCCGCGCCCGCGCCGCCGACCAGCGCGAGGTTCCACACCGAGGGCCTCAGGGTCGCGGCGGGCACGGAGCTCTCGAGGACGGTGCCCTCCGCGGTGTCGCGCTGAGCCAGGGGAGCGCGGACGTTGCGCTTGCCGTTGTTCAGCCGCAGCACCGTCGGTTCCGGCAGCTCGGGCAGCTCGGCGAGCTGCGGCACGGCGAGGACCACACGCACGTCCTGGCCTACCTTCTGCGCGAAGCTCCCCGAAACGTCCACGGCCAAGGGCTCACTCACGGTTCTGATCCTTCTCTGTCGGCGGGCGCTGTCGGGCTGAATGCTAGCGGCCCCGTAGAGTTAGCGGACCCTGTACCACCATGGACTCGGAGGGTCGCGGATGTCGAAGGCGCTGCGCAGCCTGGATCAGTGGCTGCCCCGCTGGAGCCCGCTCGCGCCACGCGAGCGCCCGGCAGAGGGGCCTGCAGAGGGTCGGTCGGAGCACCGGACCGGGGGCCCGGACCTGCTGCAGGTGGCGGCAGCGGCCGGAGTCAAGCAGACCAAGGACAACCTGGCGTTCCTGCGCGCCCTGGCGCGCGCGGCGGGGGGCCGTCCCGACCCGCGGCTCGCGGTCCTGGTGCCGCCCGGCCGCCGCCCCCGGGAGCTCAGCGAGGTGCTGGAGGCCGCGTACCCGAGCGCCCGGGTCACACGCCTGGAGGTCAACGACGACTGGTCGAGGATCCACGCGGCCCTGGCCGCCGCCGGCCGGTTCGACGTCATCGTCGACGACGTGAGGCGCGGTCGCACCAGGAACCGGACGGTCCTGTTCCGCAGGACGTTCCTCCACCTCGAGACCGGCGGCGTCTACCTCGTCCGACAGTTCTCCTTGGGGACCGAGGACCTACCCGACGACCGCAGGGACAGCGTCGCCCGGCTGGTGACCCGGCTCCTCGAGCTGAAGAACCGGACGGACACCACCGCGGACACGCCGCATTCGGACGACCTCTCACTGGCCCTCGCCATCGGCCGGACCGCGATCGAGCACGGTCACCTGATCGTCAGGAGGACCGGTGAGCCGGCCTACGCCAAGCTGGACGACGCCGAGACGAACCAGGTCCTGGCCGTCCGCGGGCCGGCGACAGGCCGGGTCCTGCGAAGCGTGGACCCCGTCGTGCTGAGGTCGCGATCGGTGGTTCGCGAGAGCCCTTCGCCGAGGAACGGCGACATGCCGGAGTCGTTCGAGGTGCCGGCGCTGTCGGTGCGCGAGTACCAGGACGTGACCTGCCTCCCGGGGCAGGTCGTGCTCAAGGACAACCTGCTCCTCACCGAGACCTACCGGCACCCCGGCAGTCGCCGGCTCCGGAACCGCTTCACCGTCGAGCTGGCGCCGGCGTTCGCCGCACCCAAGAAGGAGGCGTCCCAGCCGAGCGAGCTCGAGGGGAGCTACTTCCACCTCGACAACGAGTTCCGCGGGCACTTCGGACATGCCCTCACCGAGCAGGTCTCGAGGCTCTGGGCCTGGCGCGACGCCAAGGCGGCCGATCCCTCCCTGAAGGCGCTGGTCGCGGTCAACGCGGGCCGGCGAAAGCTGGCGGGCTTCGAGACGACCCTGCTGGCCGCAGCCGGGATCGCGCCCGAGGACGTGGAGCTCATCACGGGTCCCACGCGCGTCGAGAGGCTGGTCGGGGCCACCCCGATGCTGAGCAACCCCTACTACGTGCACCCGGGTATCGAGCAGGTCTGGGGGGAGCTCGGTGACCGACTCGTCCAGGACGCTCCCGACCGGGACTACCCGGAGCGGATCTTCTGCGCCCGCCGCGAGCAGACCGGACCGGGCGTGTTCACCGGGCAGCGGCGCACCTGCCTCAACGCCTCCGTCCTCGAGGGGCTCTTCGAGAGCCACGGCTTCACCGTGGTCTACCCCGAGGAGTTCGACCTGGCCGAACAGGCGAGGATGTTCCGCAAGGCGGAGGTGATCGCCGGCTACGCGGGCAGCGCGATGTTCAACCTGCTCTTCAGCGAGGCGTCGAAGCACGTGGTCCTGGTGACCTCGGAGGCGTACAAGGCCAAGAACGAGTACCTGATCGCCGCCGTCCTGGGCCACCGCATCGACCTGGTCTGGTGCCGACCCGAGCCGACGCAGCAGCAGGAGGCTGAAGGGAACCTCCGGCCGTTCAACGCCCCCTTCCGGTTCGACCCCGAGCGTGAGGGCCCGTTCCTCGACGGCGTTCTGAGTGATCTCTGAGGCCCTGCGGATGCAGGGGGCTACCCTCGCAAGCATGTTCACGGGTCCCCCGCGGTACGTCGACGGGCTCCCCCGCCCCGACCGGGCGCTGGTGATGGGGGTGCTCAACGTGACCCCGGACTCCTTCTCCGACGGCGGACGCTACCTGGACCTGGCCCCGGCCGTTGAGCACGGGCTCCGGCTCGTCGCCGAGGGCGCCGACCTCGTCGACGTGGGAGGCGAGTCGACCCGCCCGGGCGCGGCCCGGCCGACCGCCGCGCAAGAGGCCGACCGGGTCGTCCCCGTCGTCGAGGCCCTCACCTCCATGGGAGTGACGGTGTCCGTGGACACCATGCGCGCCTCCGTTGCCGCCGCAGCGGTCAGCGCCGGGGCAGCGCTGGTCAACGACGTCTCCGGTGGCCGCGCCGACGACGAGATGCTCGGCACCGTGGCCGGGCTCGGCACGCCGTACGTCCTGATGCACTGGCGGGCTCACTCCCAGCAGATGCAGCAGCACACCGACTACGACGACGTGGTCCGCGATGTCGTCGAGGAGCTGCACGAGCAGCTCGACGCCGCGCTGGACGCCGGGATCGACCCACGCCGGATCGCCGTCGACCCGGGCATCGGGTTCTCCAAGACGGCGGACCAGAACTGGGACGTGCTCGCCGGTCTCGAGAGCCTCCACGAGCTGGGTCATCCGGTGCTCGTCGCGACCAGCCGCAAGCGCTTCCTCGGCGCCCTCCTCGTCGATGCCGCGGGCAGCATCCGTCCTCCGCAGCTGCGCGAGGACGCCACCGTCGCGACGTCCGCGCTCGCGGCCGCCGCGGGGGCCTGGTGCATCCGCGCGCACGCCGTACGAGGCACGCTGGACGCCGTCCGGGTGGCCGCCCGCTGGGCCCAGGGCTCGGCACAGGGCTCCCGGACCGCGGCGGCCGCCCATGGCTGACCCCTCGGCCCCCGACGCGGACGCGGTGCACCGGCAGGTGGTCACGCTCAACGCCGTGTTCTACGAGGCCTTCGAGACCGGTGACCTCGACACCATGCAGGATCTCTGGCTGGACGGTCCGGACACCGTCTGCGTGCATCCGGGAGCGCCGCCCGTGCGGGGGACCGGGCCGATCAACCGGTCCTGGGCGCTGGTGATGGCCCACACGCCGTACATCCAGTTCTTCCTGACCGACGTCGAGGTCAGCGTCCAGGGCGCCACCGCGTCGGTGACCTGCACCGAGAACGTGCTGACCGGGGACGAGCGCACCGGGCCCGACGCCTTCGGAGGCGGCAAGGCGGTCGCCACCAACGTCTTCGTCCGCACCGGGGAGGGGTGGCGACTGTGGATCCACCACGCCTCGCCCGTGCTGTCCGCGACGGACGACGAGGATGACTGAGCCGGCCGGCCCCCGCCGCGGCGAGGGTCTCGACCGGCTCGCGGTCACGGGGGTCGAGGCCTTCGGACATCACGGCGTGCTCGACTTCGAGCGCCGGGAGGGTCAGGTGTTCCTGGTGGACCTGGCGCTCCGGCTCGACACCCGTGCCGCGGCGCGCAGCGACGACTTGCGGGACACCGTCGACTACGGGAGCCTCGTCTCGAAGGTGAAGAAAGCGATCGAGTCCGATCCCGTGGACCTGATCGAGACCCTGGCGGAGCGGGTCGCCGGAGTCTGCCTGGAGGACCCTCGGGTCGTCGAGGCGGAGGTGACCGTGCACAAGCCGAGCGCACCCATCGAGGCGACGTTCGACGACGTGACCCTGACGATCACTCGCGGCAGGCGCCCCGTTGGCAACCCGAGCTACGGAGGCGACCGTGACTGAGACCCCCAACCCGAACATCGTCGACACCGACACGCTGACCGGCGAGATGCACCCCGTGCGCAGGTGCGTCGTGGCGATCGGGTCCAACCTGGGCGACCGCCTGACGAACCTGCAGGGTGCCGTCGACGCGCTGGCCGACACCCCCGAGGTGTGGCTCGCCGCCGTCTCCCCGGTCTACGAGACGGAGCCGGTCGACGCGCCGGCCGGCTCCAAGGAGTTCCTGAACGCGGTGGTCCTCGTGGACACCACGCTCTCGGCCCGCACGCTGCTCGACCGGGCCCTGGCCATCGAGGACGCGTACGGCCGGGAGCGGGGGCCGGAGCGGAACGCGCCGCGCACCCTCGACGTGGACCTGATCCTGGTCGGGGACCGGCGCGCCGACGACGACCGGCTGATGCTGCCCCACCCCAAGGCGCACGAGCGGGCGTTCGTGCTCGCTCCCTGGCACGACGTCGACCCGGACGCCGAGATCCCCGAGGTCGGGACGGTCGCGGACCTCCTCGGCAAGACCGAGGACCAGAGCGTCGTACGGCGCGACGACCTGACCCTCAGCGCCTCGTGAGGGATCCGGCACCCGGCGGCGGCGACGCCGACCAGGAGCAGCCCGAGCCGCCCGATCCGGGGGGCCACGTGCGGACCACCAGTCCCGGAGCCGTCGCGGGGTTCGCGCTCGTCGGGCTGGTGCTCGGCTGGCTGGTCCGCCCCATCAGCGTCCGGGTGAACGGCGCCGCTCCGACCGTGAGCTGGCTGCCGGCGCTGGCCCTGCTGTTCGTGACGGTGCTCGTCGGCTCACTGGCCTGGTCGACGTACCGCCTGATCCATCGGCGTCACGAGCGCCTGGAGCCGCAGAACGCCGTCAACCGACTGGTCCTCGCCAAGGCCTGCGCGCTGGCCGGCGCGCTGTTCGCCGGAGGCTACTTCGGCTACGCGCTGAGCTGGCTGGGGCTGACCGAGGCGGCGCTGGCCCGCGAGCGTGTCGTGCACGCCCTCCTCGCCGGGGTGGCCGCGGTCCTGCTCGTGGTCGGCTCCCTGCTGCTGGAGCGAGCCTGCCGGGTCCGCAAGGACGAGCGGTAGGTCGCCGTGCTCCCGAGCGGATGGGTCGCCGGGGTCCCCGACGAGCGGGACGCCGCCCGGCTCACCGGTCTCCTTCGCCGGCACGAGGAGCGGGCGCGGGGGTGGGCGTCCACCGCGGAGGAGGACGTGCTCCTCGAGGTCGCCGGGCATGCGCGACGGATCCGCGACAACACGGTCGTCCAGGACTCTGACGGTGTGCTCCGCGGCTGGGCCGGCACGCACGACCGGGCAGCCGGCCGGCTGCTCCTGCGGGTCCTGGTCGACTGGGAGGTCGAGGCCCCCGTCGCCGACGCGGTGGCCGGCGCGCTGTTCGCGTGGGGTGACCAGGTCGCCCAGCGGGTCGGCGCCGCCCGAGGACTCGATGTCCAGCAGGTCGACAGCGGAGCGTTCGCCGGCGACGACAGGCAGCGGCGCTGGCTGACGGCCGCGGGCTTCACCAAGGCCCGCACGTGGTGGCAGATGAGCAGGCCGGTGACCGCCGACGAGGCCGCCCTGGACCCCGCCACCGCCGAGGGACTGCGCATCAGGCGGGTACGACGCGACGGCACGGGGATGCCCGACGAGGACGACCTGCGGACCGTGCACGACGTCCTCGAGGGTGCCTTCGCCGACCACTTCAACAGCCACCAGGAGACCTTCGACGAGTTCGTCTCCCGGTTGCGGGACGACCCCGGCCACCGGTGGGACCACTGGTGGGTCGCCGAGCTCGACGGGGCGGCCGTCGCAGCGCTGGTGGGGTCGGTCTCCACGGGGACGGATGGGAGCCCGGACGGCTGCCCCGACGGTAGCTACGTGGAGTACCTCGGCGTGCTCCCCAGCGCTCGTGGCCGGCGGGTCGCGAAGTCGATGCTCAGGACCGTCATCGCGGACGCCGCCGCCAGCGGCCGCGACCGGGTCGACCTCGAGGTGGACGCCGACTCGCCGACCGGCGCGCACGGGCTCTACGTGTCGATGGGCTGGGCCACGAAGTACGTCACCGAGTCCTGGCACCGGACCCTGCCGATAGGCTGAGCCCAGTTTGTCCCGACCCACAGCGAGGAGTCCCCGAGTGGCGCGGCCCGTGGTCCAGCGGCTGAAACGGCTCAAGGCGGCCCAGCTGTTCAAGTCCTACGTGTGGACGCCGTACCGGCTGCGCAACGTCCCCCTCCTCAGCGTCGTCGTCCCCTTCCACGACTCGGTCCGGCAGCTTCCCCGGACCCTCGAGAGCCTGCTGGCACAGCACGACCAGAAGCTCGAGGTGATCCTCGTCGACGACGGGTCGACGGACGGCTCCCGCGAGGTTGCGGACCGCTACGCCAAGGCGCACCGGCACATCCGGGTGGTCGGGCAGGCCCACGCCGGCGTCGGAGCCGCCCGCAACACCGGGGTGCAGCACGCCACCGGCGCGTACCTCGCGTTCTGCGACTCCGACGACCGCGTCGTGCCGGGCGGCTACGCCCGGCTGGTGCGGGTCCTGCGCTGGACCGGCTCCGACCTCGCGGTGGGGTCCGTCGCGGTCCAGGTGAAGGGGAGGTACCAGACCCCTGCTTGGGCCCACCGGTCGAACGCCCGACGCCAGGTGGCGGTGACCCCGGACGAGGTCCCCGAGATCTTCGGGAACCTCATGCTGGGGGCGCGCGTGTTCCGCCGCTCCGCCTGGGACGCGAAGGGCTGGCGCTTCGCGCGTGACGACGAGCGGAGCGACCCCTCGTTGGTGGTCACGTCCCTCCTCGGCGGCGGCACCGTGGACGTGCTGCCCTCGGTGGTCTACCGCTGGTCGTTCCGCGAGGACAACCGGTCCTTGCTGCAGCGTGACCTGCGGGACGCCCGACGCGTCGCGGACCGGGTCCGCGGGTTCCGGCAGGCCGGCGAGGTGGTCGTCGCCCGCGGATCGGAACCGGTGCAGAGCACCTACTTCTCGGAGGTCCTGCACTCGGTCATCCCGGACCTGGTGCGCGCCGCGGTGTGTCGCGAGAACGGCTACTGGGAGGCCCTGGTCGGCGAGGTCGCCGGCCTCGTCGCGACGATGTCGCAGGAGTCCTTCCTCGCCGTCCCGGTCGAGGACCGGGTGATCAGCTGGCTGTGCGCCAGGAACGAGCGGGCCGCGACCGAGGCGTTCCTCGAGTACGCCTTCGACAACCAGCGCGGCCACCCCTTCCGGATCCAGGACGGGCGACCACACATCTCCCTGCCGATCATCGACGCGCTGGACGCGTCGTCCTCCGACCTGACCCGCGTGGCCGACAGCGACATGCCCTTCGTCGCCCGTCTGGTCCGCGCCGGCTGGACCGACGATCGCGTGCTCCGCGTCGAGGGAGGGGCGTACGCGGAGTACCTCGACGACCGGCTCGGACCCAGCGCGGTCACGCTCGTCATCACCGAGCGGAGCACGGGGGAGGAGCTCCGGGTGACCGCGAGCCCGCGGCCGGAGGTCGAGGTGAACCGCTGGGCGTCGCGGGCCAACGAGGACCACGCCGGGGCCGGGTTCGTGGCCGACATCGACTTCGGCCGGCTGCCGATGACCGACCCCCAGCGGACCGCCTTCGACGTCGACGTCGAGCTGTGCATCGGCGGCTTCGTCAGGTCCGGCCCCTTCCGGAGCCGGAACGCCGGAGGGTCCGCCGGCCTCCTCGAGCCGCAGGTGCTCGACGGGACCAGGATGACCGCCACCTGGCGCGACCACCGTGGCCTGGGCCTCGTGGTGACCACCGGGGCGGAGCCCCGGGTGCCGCGGGTCAGGGCGGTCGTGGCCGAGACCCTCGACCTGCACGACGGCGTGCTCACCGTCACCGGGACCTGTGTCGAGGACCTCGTGGTGCGGCTGCTCGGTCCCCGCGGGGCAACGCCCTGGGTGCCGGCCACACGGGATGGTGAGCGCTTCTCGGTGCCCGTGAGCCTGCTCGTCGACGAATGGGGTCTCGGGGCGACGTCGCTGCCCGCCGACACCTACCAGGTCCAGGCACAGCTCGGAGGCGACCGACAGGTCGCCGTGCGCGCCGCGAGGACGCTGTGGCGGACCCTTCCCCACGAGCTCGACGCGGGGGACTGGTCGGTGAGCCCCCTGGTCGGGGACGGGGGCCGGCTGAGCGTCCGCGTCGTGCCGGTCGAGTGGCAGTCCTGCCGCCCGCCGCTGTTCCGGCGCCGCCTCCGCGACGAGGTCTACCCCGCAGCCAAGCAGAAGCCCTTGCTCGACGCCGTGCTCTTCGAGACCTTCGGCGGCCGCGGGACCGGGGACAACCCGGGCGCCATCTGCGCGGAGTTCCACCGACGGGGCCTGGGCCTGGACCTCGTCTACAGCGTCATCGACCGTTCGAACGTGGTGCCCGAGGGGGCCCGGGGGGTGGTGCGCTTCTCCCCGGAGTACTTCGAGCTGCTCGGCCGCGCGCGGTACCTGGTCGTCAACGCGTCCCTGCCGTACTTCTTCCGCAAGCGCGAGGGGCAGCTCTACTACCAGACCTGGCACGGCAGCCCGCTCAAGCGCATCGCCCACGACCGGCCACACCTGGACTTCTTCAACTGGCACCATCGCCGCCAGCTCCTCGTGGCCCGGGACGGCTGGGACTTCCTGCTCAGCCAGAGCGAGTTCTGCACGTCCGCGCTCTCCAGCGCCTTCCGCTACAGCGGCCGGGTCATGGAGGCGGGCTACCCCCGCAACGACATCCTGCTCGCCGACCACCGCGAAGAGGTCCGCCGCCGGGTCCGCACCCACTTCGGCATCGAGGAGGGCACCAGGGCAGTGCTCTACGCGCCCACCTGGCGCGACAACCTCCGCGTGGGCGCGGTGTTCGAGAAGGTCCTCTACCTCGACCCCGAGGAGGTGGTGAACACCCTCGACGACACGGTGGTCCTGGTGCGCGGTCACTACAACTCCGTGGGCGCTGCGGAGCGCCGAGGCGCATCCCGTCGGGTCCTCGACGTCACGCGCTATCCCGACATCGCCGACCTGTACCTGGCGGCGGACGTGATGGTGACGGACTACTCGTCGGTGTTCTTCGACTTCGCGATCACCGACAAGCCGATGGTCTTCCTGGCGCCCGACCTCAAGGAGTACCGCGACGACAACCGCGGCTTCTACCTCGACTACCACGAGACGGTCCCGGGCCCGATCTGCCTGAGCACCGCTGAGGTCATCGAGCAGCTGCGCGGGGAGGACCGCTACGCGGCCAGGAGAGCGGACTTCCGGGACCGCTTCACCCCTCTCGACGACGGCTCGGCGGCGGCGCGTGTGGTCGACGGGATCCTGGCCTCGCACCCGTTGGCCAAGGGCGTCTCGCGCGAGGGGGGACTTGTAGACTCCGGCGCATGACCTGGAGGAGCGCCGTGAACCGTGCGCTGGAGAGGACCACCGGGACGCGGCTGGTGCGCGTCGACGGGGCCACCCCGGAGCCGGCTCCGGAGCCCCCCCCGCAACCGGCCCCGCAACCTGCAGAGAGCGGCTCCTCCTCGAAGAAGACGCTGCTGATCACCGCGCCCACCGAGGACGAGGTCAGGCCGCCGGCGCACCCGGAGACGGACCGGCTCCTGCGGCGGCCCATCTTCCTGATGACCCCGGTGCGTTCGGGGTCCACCCTCCTGCGGCTGATGATGGACCGGCACTCGATGCTGCACGCCCCCCACGAGCTGCACGTGCGGCGGCTGCGGGTCGTGCCGACCACCTCGCTGGCCAGGAAGGCCATGGAGCTGCTCGGCCACGACGAGGCCGATCTCGAGCACCTGCTGTGGGACCGGGTGCTGCACCGCGAGCTGCAGCTCAGCGGCAAGCGGTTCATCGTCGACAAGACGCCGTCCAACACGTTCGTGTACCGGCGCATCGCTACCTGCTGGCCGGACGCGCGGTTCATATTCCTCCTCCGGCACCCCGCCTCGATCGCGGCGTCCTGGGCGGACGCCTCCGTGGGCAAGCGGGACCGCAAGGAGGCCACCAGGGACGCCCTGAGCTACATGCGGTCCCTGGAGAAGGCGCGCAGCAACCTCAGCGGCCTCACGGTTCGCTACGAGGACCTCACGGTGGACGCGGAGAAGGTGACCCGCGAGATCTGCGCCTACCTCGACCTCCCCTGGGAGAGCGAGATGCTCGAGTACGGCGGCGACCAGCAGCTCGTCAAGGGGGTCGGTGACTGGAGCGAGAAGATCCGCAGCGGATCCGTCCAGCAGGGTCGTCCGGTGCCCAGCGCCGAGGACGTCCCCAAGGTCCTTCGGTCGATCAGCCGGAAGTGGGGCTACCTGCCCGACGCCTGACGCGTCAGGGTGAGACTCCCGTCGTCATCGAAGGAGACCTCGACCCCGCGCCGGGCGCCGCGGGTGCGACGCAGGACCGTCTCCCACGCCGAGTTGTTCCAGACCACCCGGAGCCGCAGCCGGGCTCGCCCTGCGAGGGCGCCCTCGGCGGGATACAGGTCCCCCAGGGCGACCGAGGCGCTGAGGTCGAACCCCCGGTCCCCCGGCCGCACCTCCAGCGGCACGTCGACCACCGCGCTCGACGGCTGGTGGACCGCGCTCAGCGTGACCGTGGCGTCCTGCAGCCTCGCGGTCTTGCTGTGTCCCTGCACCGTGAGCCGGCCGCGGAAGACCAACCGGTCCCCGAGCCCGGCGACACCGGGGACCGCGCCCCGGGAGCGGTGCCACCGCGGGCCGCTCTCGACGACCAGCTCCTCGACGCGGAGCCTGGCGTCCTCGATCGTCGTACGGCCGTCCTTGAGGTCGACCGCTCCGCCCAGGACGTGTGCCCAGTCGGACAGGAACCGGTCGTAGCCGTGGTCGGCGGCCTTCTTCCGGGCGGCCGCGCCCATCCGCTCGACGAGGGCGGGGTCCTCGAGAAGGGTCCTGACCCGGGCCGCCAGCGCCGAGACGTCCCCACTGGGCACCAGGAACCCGTCGACGCCGTCGGTGATCTGCTCCCGGGGGCCGTACTTGATGTCGAAGCTCACGACCGGGCAGCCGTGGCTCATGCTCTCCAGGGTCGAGAGCGGGTATCCCTCGTACTGGCTGGTCATCACGTAGGCGCTGGAGCGCCACAGCGAGTCCCGCGCGTGCGGGTCGTGTCCGCGCAGGACCACGGAGCCTTCGAGGCCGAGGCTCTCGACGGCCTCCTCGATCGCCTCCATCCTGGGGCCGTCCCCGTAGATGTCGAGGTGCGCGTCCGGGATCTCGTCGACGACCTCGCGCATGGCGGCGACCGCCATCCGCGGCCGCTTCTGCGTGACCAGCCGGGCCATCATCGTGACCTGGCGTGGGTCTCGCTCGACCCGTTCGGGCATCGGCGGCAGGTCGACCGGGTTCGGGACCACGAACATGTTCGAGAAGCGGCCGCAGCGCTCCGCCACGTCGTCGCGCTGCCGCTCGGTCAAGGTCACGAAGGCGTCGAAGTCCCCGACCAGTCCGAGCAGACGCTCGTGGACGTCGCTGGTGGGCGAGTCCCACCGCTGCGGCGCGGCGAGATGGATGTTGTGCAGCAGGTAGACCAGGAGGATCGAGGGGTCGTCCATCGGGGCCAGGAAGGGGGCGAGGAACCGGGAGTCGCAGAAGACGAACGTGCGTTCGTGCGGCGCCGCCATCTCACGGACCCACTGCTGGTACCACTCCCTCGCGGAGCCGTACTCGCCCACCACCTCGCCGGCCCGCGAGACCCGCAGGAGGCTCGTCGGCCAGGTGTCCGCCTCCCGGAACACGAAGGGCGGCATCCGCAGGAAAGCGGTTCCGTCGCTCCTCAGGTAGTCGTAGACCCAGCTGCCGTCGGGGAGGCGATAGGTCCGCCGCCAGGGGGAGCCGTCGGCCAGCGACTTCTCGCGGACCAGGTGGGGGCCGAGGTCCGGCAGCGCCCGGCCGGTCGGGGAGTCGTCGGGCCAGTCCGTCTCACGGTAGTGCTCGAAGATGTTGAGGAGGTCGACCCCGTGGTCGAGGAGACCTCGTTCGAGGAGCACCGAACGTCGGTCGTCCATGTCGTGGTTCGGCCCGAAGGACAGCACGGAGGGGACGATGCCGGTGCGTGCGGCGAAGATCCGGTTGCGCATCAGCAGGGCCTTGGTCTGGCCGGCGTTGTCCGCCTGGACGTCGATCGCGCACGACAGGTAACGGCCGGAAGGCAGCTCGGGGTCGTCCACGGCCGACACTCTAGCGATCCCGCCTGTGCTGCCCCGACGGCTACTTGTCGATGTCCCCCACGACGAAGAACATCGAGGCCAGGACCGTGACCAGGTCCGCGGTCCGGCATCCCGCGAGGACCGCCGGGAGCGCCGAGGCGTTGTTGAACGACGCGCTGCGGAGCTTCAGCCGCCACGGCGTCCTGTCCCCCCGGGAGACCAGGTAGTAGCCGTTGACCCCCAGCGGGTTCTCCGTCCAGGCGTATGTCGACCCCTCGGGCGGTCGCAGGTTCTTCGGGAGCCGCACGTTGACCGGCCCCGCCGGCAGCGACCTCAGCCGGTCGACGCAGGCGTCCGCAATCGCCAGCGACACCCGGAGCTGCTCCACGAGCAGGCCGAACCGGGCATGTGCGTCCCCCTGGGACCGGGTGGGGACCTGCAGGGTCCCCTCGCGCAGCAGGTCGGCGTAGGCGAGGTACGGCTCGTCGCGACGGAGGTCCAGGTCGACACCGGACGCGCGCGCCACCGGACCCGTGACGCCGTACTCGTCGACCAGTGCCGCAGGAAGGACGCCGAGGCCGGCGGTGCGCACCCGGAAGCCCTCGCCGAGGACGAGGTCCTCGAACGCGGGCAGGTCGGACCGCACGTCCCGCACCGCCCCGGCGACCCGCGACAGCCACCCGTCCGGCAGGTCCTCCTTGAGACCGCCCACCCGGTTGAACATGTAGTGCACCCGGCCACCGGAGGCCTCCTCCATCACCGCCTGGACGGCCTCGCGCGCACGCGCCGAAGGACCGTGGACCGGGTAGCTGCCGAGGAACATGAGGTGGTTCAGGACCCGGTTCAGCTCCGCCAGCAGGGTCCGGGCCCAGGTGGCCCGCCGGGGGACCTCCATACCGAGCATCCGCTCGACCGCGAGGACCACGCCGAGCTCGGAGGAGAACGCCGAGAGCCAGTCGTGGCGGTTGGCCAGCACGATGATCTGGCGGTAGTCGCGCACCTCGAAGAGCTTCTCCACCCCGCGGTGCAGGTATCCCACCACGGGCTCGCAGGAGACGATGCGGTCCTCGTCGACCACCAGCCGCAGGCGCAGAGCCCCGTGCATGGAGGGGTGGTCGGGGCCGACGTTGAGGACCAGGTCGTGGACGGCGTGCCCCCCGGCGCCGGCCCCCACGCCGACCGTGAGCCGCTGCCCGGCCACGGTCGGCGTCTCCTCTGCCACGCGGCCATGCTGCCACGTAGCCTCTGAGGTGTGGACGAGCTCTTCGCGCGGCCGGGGACGGACTGGCGCCCGGTCTCACCCGCGCTCGCGAGGCTCCGCCGCACCGTGCTCGTCGCCGCCGCGGCCCTGGTGCTCGTCGGGCTCTCGGTGCTCGCCGTGCTGTTCTCGGCCCCCGCCGCGGTGTGGGTCCTCGCCGTCGTGGTCGTCCTCGTCGCCGGCGTGGTCGGCTGGCTGGTCATCGGCCGGAACGCCCGCTGGTGGGGGTACGCGGAGCGCGACGAGGACCTCTACATCAAGCATGGCGCGATGTTCCGCAAGCTCG
Source organism: Nocardioidaceae bacterium (assembly GCA_033850795.1). GTDB lineage: Bacteria > Actinomycetota > Actinomycetes > Propionibacteriales > Nocardioidaceae > Nocardioides_B. The sequence continues at coordinate 31,972 of JAWWPF010000009.1, forward strand.
TGGTCGTCCCCTACGGACGCATGCAGTACGTCGACGTGCAGGCGGGCCCCCTCGACCAGGCGTTCAAGGTGGCGAGCGTCCACCTGCACACCGCGAGCCCCGGCACGAGCGCCCGGATCCCGGGCCTGCCCGCCACGGAGGCGGCCCGCCTGCGGGACCGGCTGACGGCGCTCGGCGAGTCCCAGGCTGCCGGGCTGTGACCGTTCCTGCAGTGGATCCGCCCCTCGAGAGGCAGTATCGCCGGCTGTCCCCGCTGACCCCGCTCGTGCGGAGCGGGATCCTGGTGGTGGCGGCCCTCGCGTCGACGTGGGAGGACGTCCTCCACGGGGACCTCGGCCCGGTGGGCTGGATCTTCCTGACGATGCTGGTCGCCGGCACGGCGTACGGCACGGCGTCCTGGCTGCGCACGAAGTACTGGATCGAGGGCGACGAGCTGCGGGTGGACACCGGCGTGGTGACGCGTCAGTCCCGCAGGATCCGGGTGGACCGTCTCCAGGGCATCGACATCGTGCAGCCGTTGGTGGCCCGGCTGTTCGGCCTGGCGGAGCTGAAGATGGACGTCGCCGGGGGCCGGGCCCGCGAAGGGTCGCTGGCGTTCCTGCCGCTCCGTGAGGCCGAGGACCTGCGGGAGGTCCTGCTCTCCCGTCGCGATGCCGTGCGGGCAGGTCGGAGCGGACCCGTCGTCCACGGCGCCGGGCAGGAGCAGGTCATCGCCCGGCTCGACCTCCCGACCCTGGTCCTGAGCCTGCTGCTCTCGCTGGAGACCATCGGGTTCGTGCTCGTGGCGGTGGCGACCTGGGCCGCGTTGATGGCCTCGGGGCACCTGCGCGGGGTCGCGGCGGTCCTCCCGGTGCTGATCGGCTTCGCCTTCACCCAGCTGCGCAAGCTCTCCGCCTACTACGACTTCACGGTCAGCAGCTCGCCGGCCGCAGCGGACGCCGGGCTGCTCGTCCGGCGGGGCCTGTTCGAGCTCAATGCGCAGACGATCTCGCTGGCGCGCGTGCAGGGCGTGGTGGTGAGTGAGCCCTTTCTGTGGCGCGGCTTCGGCTGGGCGAGCCTCGAGGTCGCGCTCGCCGGGCAGCCTGGCTCCGAGGGGGAGGGCCGGCCGGCCGCCTCGACGGTGATGCCGGTGGCGCCGCGTGCCGCGGTCCTCGCCCTCGCGCGGACGCTGCTCGCCGCGTCCGGGGGTCCCGACCTCGACGCCGTGGTCCTGACCCCGCCGCCCGGGCGCGCCCGGTGGGCCGCACCGGTCGTGTGGCGGTTCATGGCCACCGGCATCGGCCCGGAGCTGGTGGTCAGCCGGCGCGGCGTCCTGGTCCGCCGGACCCACGCGGTGCCGCACGCGCGCGTGCAGTCGCTGCAGCTGCACCAGGGCCCCGGGCAGCGCCGGCTCGGCCTGGCCGACCTGCAGGTGGACAGCCCGCCGGGGCCGGTGGCCGTGCGCGGGCGGCACCGTGACGCCGCCGAGGTCCGTGCCGTCCTCGACCGGGAGGTCGCGCTCACCCGGCGAGCCCGGCTGTCGGCTCGCTGAGGGTCAGCCCTTCGTGGTCACGAGCCACCAGAAGTCGCCCAGGCCGCCCTCGGCCGTCAGCTCGGCCGCGCCGGCCGCGGACACGAGGCGGCGGAGGTAGCCGTCGGGGTCGGCGTCGGCGGCGCCGTGGTCGGGACGGCCGGCGCTCAGGCCGAGGTCCCGCAGCACGTCGCGCTGACGCCGGAGGACCGCCCCGACCCCGGCCGCGACGGAGTCCACGGCGACCGGCGCCGTCACGTCCCGCGAGCCGTCGGGCAGCACGTCCACCTCCCGCCCCCGGCGGTAGGACCGCAGCGAGCCGAGTGGCGGCCGGTCCGCACGCAGGTGCCCGTAGTCGACCGCCACGGCGATCCCCCGGCGCAACCGGCGCACCACGTCGGCCCAGGCGCGGTCGCGGGTCGTGCCGACCTCGGCCCGCGCGCCGGGCTGCTCGAGCGGCCACCACCGGTCGAGCCACCCCTGCAGCGAGCTCGGAACGGACGCGTGGTCCAGCGGCGAGCCGAGCTCCTCCTCGCCGCTGCCCGGGTCCACGTGGAGCACGCGCGGCGCGAGGTCGGGACCCGCCTCGACCACGTGGCAGGGAATGTTGTCCAACCACTCGTTGGCCACCACCAGTCCCTCGACCGCCTCCGGGAGGGCGCTCGTCCAGGCGATCGCCGGGTCCAGCCCGGACGGACGGGCGGCGACCTCGACGGCGAGCAGGTCGAGCCCCGGGTCGAGACGGCGCACGGCGGTCAGCAGCTCTCCACGGCCGGCGCCGATGTCCACGACCGTGTCGAGCCCGGCGTCCCGGGCCATCCGGACCACCGCCTCGGCGAACAGGGGGGAGGCGTGCACCGACGTCCGGAAGTGGGCCGCCGGCGACTCCCGGCGGTAGAACCCGGCGCCGCCGTACAAGGCGTCGTCCCAGGCCTGCTTCCAGGTCGGCAAGGACGTCGGCGGAGGCACCACCGGCATCCCGAGCGGCGTCGGTGCGGTCACCGGGCCAGGCTACGGGCTGTGACGGAGGCCACCGGTCCTGCGGGTCTCGGGTGCCACTCCCACCGGTACCCTCGGAGGCACACACATCAGCACACCGTCCGGTACCCGCCGTCTGGGACTGGAACGAAAGGCGATGAGGGATGGCCCGTGTAGGGGTTGTTGGTGCCGGCCGCGTCGGTGCCGTGGTGGCAGCGGCACTGCGGGCCGCCGGTCACGAGATCACCGCGGCGGCCGGTGAGTCCGCCGCCTCCCGGACCCGGATCGAGACCCTGCTCCCCGGGGTCCACGGGGACAAGCCGACCGCGGTCGCCCGATCCTGCGACCTGCTGCTGCTGACCGTCCCGGACGACATGCTCGCCAACGTGGTCTCGATGCTCTCCGCCTCCGGCGCCATCCGGGCCGGTCAGTACGTCGTGCACACCTCCGGCAAGCACGGTGTGGCGGTGCTCGAGCCCGCCGCCCGGCTCGGCGCCCGGGTGCTTGCCATGCATCCGGCGATGACCTTCACCGGCACGGACCTCGACCTCGACCGGCTCCCGGGCTGCGTCTTCGGGGTCACCGCAGGTGAGGGCACCGAGGAGCTGGCCCGGTCGCTCGTCGCTGACCTCGGCGGCCGCGTCGTCCGGGTCGAGGAGGACAAGCGCACGCTCTACCACGCCGGCCTCGCCCACGGCGCCAACCACCTGGTCACGCTGGTGACCCAGGCGATGGAGCTTCTCGGTGCCGCCGGCGCCGAGGACCC
>JAWWPF010000259.1:0-4099 GCA_033850795.1 Nocardioidaceae bacterium
ATGCGGACGCGCCGACTCGAGGGCCTGGAGGCACCTCCGGGTGCGCTGCGTCGGGTAGCCACCGCACCCGAGGGCACTCCCGAGGGTCAGGGCCGCCGGTGCAGCAGGAGCGGGAGTACGGCGGACGCGCCGGCCCTGCGCAGCAACGCCGAGCCGACCGTCACCGGCCACAGGGAGGAGGACGCGTCCACGACGAGCAGCACCACGCGACCCGCCACCGCGTCGCCGGCCGCGGCGGCGTCGAGGTGGTCGCGCCAGAACGTCGCCTCGTCCGCCGAGCTGAGCTGCCGCAGGTCCGGCGGGGACGCGGGCCCGGTGAGGGAGGCGCGGTCCAGACGGCCCACCTCCGCCAGATGGTCGGCCACCGAGGCGGTCAGCAGGCGCATCCCGGCGGCGGGCAGGTCGACCACGACGTGCGGGCGGGCCGGCCAGGACGTCCGCCAGCCGCTCAGCAGCCGCACGCAGGCGTCCAGCACCTCTGCAGGCGCCGGCGCGTCCCGGGCGAACACGGCGGCGACGGTCTCCCGCCACTCCGGCGCGTCGGCGAACACCAGCGTCCGGCCGGGCTGGTGGCTCTCCTCAGCGGGGATCCGGCCCTTGGACCCGAAGGCACCGCCGGGCCACATCTTGCGGGGCTCGAGCACGTGCACCTGTCCGCGCAGCAGGGTCGTGACCGTCGCGACGGTCGCCGGGGACGGCGCCTCCTCGAGGCCCGGGGGCAGCCGGCCCCGGCACACCGAGCACCGCCCGCACGGAGCCGCGGCCGGGTCGTCGAGGGACTCCTGCAGCAGCTCCATCAGGCAGCGCTCGCCACGGATGTAGGCCCGCATGATGTCGGCCTCGCGCCGCCGTACCGCCACCACCCCCTCGTAGTGCGCGGCGTCGTGGACCCACTCCGCACCCGTGCGGACCCAGCCGCCCTCCAAGCGCTCGACGACCTCGTCGACCGCGAGCTGCTTGAGCAGGAGCTCCACCCGGCCCCGTCGGACCCCGGACTGCGCCTCGATCGCGACCACGCTCAACGGGTCGCCCGCGGACCGGTCCAGGACGTCGAGGACCGCCCGGACCTGCTCCGGCACGGGGATCGTGGACGTCGCGAAGTACTCCCACACCCCGGTGTCCGCGTCCGAGGGCAGCAGCACCGCGAGCGCGTGGTCGATGGCCCGCCCGGCCCGGCCGACCTGCTGGTAGTAGGACACCGGTGACGGTGGCGCGCCGACGTGGACGACGAAGCCGAGGTCGGGCTTGTCGTAGCCCATCCCCAGCGCCGAGGTCGCCACCAGGGCCTTGAGCCGGTTGTCCCGCAGCGCGTCCTCGAGCTCGTGGCGCCGGGTCGCCTCGAGCTGGCCGGTGTAGGCCGCGACGGGTACGGCGTCGCCGTGCACCTCGCGGACCGCCGCCGCCAGCCGCTCCGCGTCCGCGACGGTCAGCGTGTACACGATCCCGGACCCCTCGAGCCGGGGCAGGTGGTCGACGACCCAGGCGAACCGCTCCAGGGGCGAGAGCCGGCGCCCGTCCGGGTCGGTCGACCCGCCGACCACGGCGAGCTCCAGGCTGGCTCTGGCCAGCTGGCCGCGCAGCACCAGGGTCGGGCCGCCCTGCTCGGGGTCACGATCCGGATCGCCCCGGCCGAGCTGCTCCGCGACGTCGTCGGTGACCCGCTGGTTCGCGGTGGCGGTGGTGGCCAGCACCGGCGTGGTCGGGTTGAGCCGCTGCAGGACGTCGGCGACGCGGCGGTAGTCGGGGCGGAAGTCGTGTCCCCAGTCGGAGACCGCGTGCGCCTCGTCGATGACCAGCAGCCCGAGCCGTCCGGCGAGGCCGTCGAGGACCCGGCGGCCGAAGCCCGGGTTCGCGAGCCTCTCGGGGGAGACGAGGAGGACGTCGAGGGCGCCGCTGCGCAGCGACGCCTCGATGCCGGACCACTCGTCGATGTTGGAGGAGTTCAACGTGGCCGCCCGCAGTCCGGCCCGCTCCGCCGCGGCGACCTGGTCGCGCATCAGCGACAGCAGCGGTGAGACGACCAGCGTGGGCCCAGCGCCTTCGGAGCGCCGTACCGCGGTCGCCGCCCAGTACACCGCCGACTTGCCCCACCCGGTCGCCTGCACGACGAGCACCCGGGCGCCGGGCACGCACAGCGCGCCGATGGCGGTCGCCTGGTCCTCGCGCAGGCGCGCCTCGGGGCCGGCCATGGCGGTGATCACCCGGTCCGCGACCGCCGCCCGGTCCCCGGAGAGGTGCTGCGTCACGTCGGTCAGCCGAAGAACACCTCGGCCTCGGCGTACGCCTCCGGCTTGACGAGCTTGAGCTCCCCGGTGCCCTCCACGAGCGGCACCCGGACGATGTCAGTGCCCCGCAGGGCCACCATCTTGCCGTAGTCCTTCTCCGCCACGGCGGTCACCGCGTGCAGGCCGAACCGGGTGGCGAGCCAGCGGTCGAAGGCCGTCGGCGTGCCACCTCGCTGGACGTGGCCGAGCACCACGGCCCGGGCCTCCTTGCCGGTGCGGCCCTCGATCTCGCGGGACAGCCGGTCCCCGATCCCACCGAGGCGCACGTGGCCGAAGGCGTCCTTCTCGCCGCTCACCAGGGTCATGTCGCCACCGGCCACCGGGACCGCGCCCTCCGAGACCACGATGATCGGGGCGTAGTGCGACTCGAACCGCTTCTCCACGTAGTCGCAGACCTTGCCGATGTCGAACGGCTGCTCGGGGATCAGGACCACGTTCGCACCGCCGGCGAGCCCGGAGTGCAGCGCGATCCAGCCGGCGTGCCGGCCCATCACCTCCACCACGAGGACGCGGTGGTGCGACTCGGCGGTGGTGTGCAGCCGGTCGATCGCCTCCATGGCGATGTTGACCGCGGTGTCGAAGCCGAACGTGAAGTCGGTCCCGGACAGGTCGTTGTCGATGGTCTTCGGCACGCCCACCACGTTGACGCCGAGGTCGGCGAGCTTCGTCGCGACCCCGAGGGTGTCCTCCCCGCCGATCGCGATCAGCGCGTCGACGTCGTTGGCGGCCAGGTTCTCCTTGATCCGCTCGACGCCGCCCTCGATCTTGAAGGGGTTCGTGCGTGAGGACTTCAGCACCGTCCCGCCGCGCGGCAGGATCCCACGGACCTGGTCGACACCGAGGGGGGTGGTCAGGTTCTCCAGGGGCCCCCGCCAGCCGTCCAGGAAACCGACGAAGTCGAAGTCGTAGACGCCGACGCCCTTGCGGACCACCGCCCGGATCACCGCGTTCAGCCCCGGACAGTCCCCTCCGCCCGTCAGTACTCCCACACGCATGTCACTGGCTCCTCGTCGGTCGGGATGGGTCCGCCCTCGACCCTAGCGAGGCTCCTCGAGCAGCATCTGCCGGGGCGCTCGAATGGCGGGCCGGCTGCCTCGCGGGTGCCTCGCGAGTGCCACCGAGCGCGAACCTACGCTGGCCCCATGACCTTCTCCATCGTGGCCCGCAGCGAGGACGGCGACTCGTGGGGCGTCGCCGTCGCGTCGAAGTTCCTGGCCGTCGGGTCGGTCGTCCCGGCCGCGGTGGCCGGCATCGGTGCCGTGGCGACCCAGGCCGACGCCAACGTGGCCTGGAAGACCGAGGTGCTCGGGATGCTGGACGACGGGGCCACGGCCACGGTGGCGCTCGAGCGGCTCGTCGAGGACGACGAGGCGGCCTCCCACCGGCAGGCCGGGGTCGTCGACGCCGAGGGCGGGGCGGCGGCGCACACGGGAGCCGACTGCCTGCCCTGGGCAGGGGACCTGGTCGGCGACGGTGTGAGCATGCAGGGCAACGTGCTGACCGGTCCCGAGGTGCTCGACGCCATGCGGTCGGCGTGGGACGCGGGAGCGGGCGAACCGGACCTGGGGCGCCGGCTCCTCGGCGCCCTCCAGGCAGCCGACGAGGCCGGCGGCGACCGTCGCGGCCGGCAGTCCGCGGCGCTGCTCGTCGTGCGCGACGGTGCGGGGTATGGCGGCCTCGATGACGTCGCGGTCGACCTGCGGGTCGACGACCACGCCGACCCCTGCCGTGAGCTCGCGCGGCTGCTGGACCTCAACCGGCTCTACCTGACCGCTTCGTCGGAGGAGGAGAAGGTTCCCCTAGACGACGACCTG
>JAWWPF010000283.1:0-11547 GCA_033850795.1 Nocardioidaceae bacterium
CGGTGGAGTCGGCCTACTGCGACTCCGAGTCGGTCGTCAACCCCGAGTACAAGGGTCGCGGTGCGTTTTAGTACGAGGATCCGCCGTCGTTGGAGTTGCACGTGCCGGTCTTGAAGGGGGGGCGCAAGGGCTGACCTGCCTCGCCCGTTTTGACCCGCCGGGGCGCGGTCCGTAGACTTGCTCGTCGGTGCGCAGGCACCGTCGTGCGTGCTGGCCGCCATACCCCCGCTCCCGTGAGCGTGCGGGGCGTGGCGGGCGCGCAACCAGAACGTCAGCAGAACCACCAGTCCGACGAAGAGAGTGAGTCCGCGGTGTACGCGATCGTGCGCAGTGGCGGCCAGCAGCAGAAGGTTGCTGTCGGTGACGTCATCGAGATCGACAAGGTCGCCCAGCAGGTGGGCGACTCGGTCAGCCTTCCCGTGGTCATGCTGGTGGACGGCGAGAAGGTCACCGCGGGCGCGGACGCGCTCGGCAGCGCGTCGGTCACCGGTGAGGTGCTCGGAGCGGCCAAGGGCCCGAAGATCACCATCGTGAAGTTCAAGAACAAGACCGGCTACCGCAAGCGGCAGGGCCACCGGCAGAAGTACACGCAGGTCAAGGTCACCGACATCTCCGCCTGAGCCCGGTCCCGGCCGGGTCACCCTCTCCAGAACGCATCGAAGGACTCCACATGGCACACAAGAAGGGCGCGGCCTCGACCAAGAACGGTCGGGACTCGAACTCCCAGCGCCTCGGCGTGAAGCGCTACGGCGGCCAGCTGGTCAACGCGGGCGAGATCATCGTGCGCCAGCGCGGCACGCACTTCCACCCCGGCAGCGGCGTCGGCCGCGGCGGAGACGACACCCTCTTCGCCCTCGTCGGCGGAAACGTCGAGTTCGGGACCAAGCGCGGGCGCCGGGTCATCAACGTCGTACCGACCGCCTCGTCAGCGACCGAGTGACCCGACGGGGACACCGCACGCAGCACCACCAGAGCACCGCCAAGGGACGCCCAGCCGAAGACCGGCGGGCGTCCCTTCGCCGTTCCCCCTCCCCGTAGCCCGCCCGCCGACCCTGCAGAGGAGCCACCCATGGCCGTGCCGACGTTCGTCGACCGGGTGACCCTGCACGTCACTGCCGGCCGCGGCGGGAACGGGGTGGCCTCGGTGCACCGCGAGAAGTTCAAGCCCCTCGGCGGGCCCGACGGCGGCAACGGCGGCCCCGGCGGGAGCGTGATCCTGCGGGTGGACCCTGACGTGACCACGCTCGTGGACTACCACCACAGCCCGCACCGCCGTGCCTCGAACGGTGTGCAGGGTGCCGGCGGGAACCGCAACGGCGGGCACGGTGAGGACCTCGTGCTGCCGGTCCCCGACGGCACGGTCGTCACCGACGAGCGCGGCGTCGTCCTCGGCGACCTGATCGGCCCGGGCACGGAGCTGGTGCTGGCCGCGGGCGGGCACGGCGGGCTGGGCAACGCCGCCCTTGCCTCGAGCAAGCGGAAGGCTCCGGGCTTCGCGCTGCTCGGTGAGCCGGGGGACGACCGCACGGTGGTCCTCGAGCTCAAGGTGGTCGCCGACATCGGGCTGGTCGGCTTCCCGAGTGCCGGCAAGTCCAGCCTCATCGCGGCGCTGTCGCGGGCTCGCCCGAAGATCGCCGACTACCCGTTCACCACGCTGGGCCCCAACCTGGGCGTGGTCACGGCGGGGGACACGACGTTCACCGTGGCCGACGTACCCGGCCTGATCGAGGGCGCCAGCGAGGGCCGCGGGCTCGGTCACGAGTTCCTCCGGCACGTCGAGCGCTGCGCCGCTCTGGTGCACGTCATCGACATGGCGACCATGGAGCCGGGCCGGGACCCGCTCTCGGACCTCGACGTGATCGAGCAGGAGCTCACCCGGTATGGCGGTCTCGAGGACCGGCCACGCCTCGTGGCGCTCAACAAGGTGGACGTCCCCGACGGGCGGGACCTCGCCGACATGGTCCTCGAGGACTTCGATCGGCGCGGGCTTCGGGCCTTCGCGGTGTCGGCGGCCAGCCACCAGGGGCTGCGGGAGCTGTCGTTCGCGATGGCCGAGATCGTCGCCCGCAGCCGGGCCGAGCGGCCCGCCGTGGAGGCCACCCGGATCGTCCTGCGGCCGCCTGTCCAGACGGGCGGCGAGGAGTTCACCATCCGCGAGACCGGTGACCCGTCGACGGGCTCGGGACGAGGCGCCTGGCGGGTGCGCGGCGAGAAGCCGGAGCGCTGGGTCCGGCAGACCGACTTCAGCAACGACGAGGCCGTCGGCTACCTCGCCGACCGGCTCAACCGGCTCGGCGTCGAGGACCGTCTCCTCGCGCTCGGTGCCGTCGAAGGCGACGCGGTGCTGATCGGTGCCGCCGACAACTCGGTGGTCTTCGACTTCCGGCCGATGGTGCAGACGGGCGCGGAGCTGCTCAGCCGGCGCGGCGAGGACACCCGGTTCGAGGAGTCCCGGCCGGCTGCGCGGCGGCGCCGGGAGATCGACGCCGCGATGGCGAGCCGCGCCGAGGGCGAGACCCGGGCCGACGTGGCCCGCCGCCGGGACCGAGGCGGACCCGAGGACGGCGACGGGGAGACCGGCGCGGGCGGTCCGGACCTGGGCTGGACGGAGGGCGACCCGGGCGACGAGGACCCGCAGGGCGACCGATGAGCGACCGGGAGCGGATCGCGTCCGCCGCCCGGATCGTGGTCAAGATCGGCTCCTCGTCCCTGACCACGACGCAGGGGGGCATCGATCCCGGCCGCGTGCGGGCGCTCGTCGACGCCCTGGCGGCTGCCCGCGGGCGCGGGGCCGAGGTGGTCCTGGTCTCCTCCGGGGCGATCGCGGCCGGGCTGGCTCCGCTGGGGCTGCCGCGCCGGCCCCGCGACCTGGCTACCCAGCAGGCCGCCGCGTCGGTCGGCCAGGGGCTGTTGGTGCGCCGCTACAACGAGGAGTTCGCCCGCCACGGCATCATCGCCGGCCAGGTCCTGCTCACCGTCGACGACGTGACCCGGCGCAGCCACTACCGCAACGCCTACCGGACCTTCGCGAAGCTGCTGGAGATGGGCGTGCTTCCGGTTGTGAACGAGAACGACACGGTGGCCACGACCGAGATCCGCTTCGGCGACAACGACCGGCTCGCCGCCCTGGTCGCGCACCTGGTGCACGCCGACCTCCTGCTCCTGCTGAGCGACGTGGAGGGGCTCTACGACGGCAACCCGGCGCGTGACGGCGCCACGTTGATCGCCGAGGTCGGCTCCCCGGACGACCTGGGGTCGGTGCAGATCGGGCGCACGGGTGCCGCGGGCGTGGGGACCGGCGGCATGCAGACCAAGGTGGAGGCGGCCCGGATCGCCACCGGGGCCGGGATCCCGGTGGTGCTGACCTCCGCGGACCTGGCCGCAGCGGCGCTGGCCGGGGAGCCTGTCGGCACGGTGTTCCACCCCACCGGGCGGCGCCGGCCCACCCGGCTGCTGTGGCTCGCGCACGCCACCGAGGCGAAGGGCGCGATCGTGCTCGATGCGGGGGCGGTCCGGGCCCTCACCGAGCGGCGGGCGTCCCTGCTGCCGGCCGGGATCACCGCGGTCACCGGCGCGTTCGTCGGTGGGGACCCCGTCGACCTCGTCGGCCCGGACGGGGTGCCGGTGGCGCGGGGGCTGGTCAACTACGATTCCGGCGAGCTCCCGGGGCTGATCGGGCGGTCCACGCGCGACCTGGCGCGCGAGCTCGGCGCGTCGTACGAGCGGGAGGTCGTGCACCGTGACGACCTGGTCCTGCTGCCGCGCGGCTGAGCAAGTTTTTGAGGGAATTCCCATCGGGCGTTGATAAAGCGCGCGAGACTGGGCACGTCGCCCGGTGGTTCCCTCGGGGGAGGGGACGACGACTCCGGTCGGTGGTGACCGGTTCCTGTGGGGTCTGCTAGGGGTGGTGTGGTTGATCGAGCCGAGCAGGCTGTGGCACGTGACGGTGACGGTGGCCGGGGATGAGGTCGAGCCCCTGATCGTGCGGAACGCGTTGCGACGGCTGAACGAGCAGAGACCCTTCCTGCACTCGTTGAAGTACGCCGGCGGCCGTGCGGAGATCCAGTACTGGGAAGAGGCCGACAGCCTGCTGGACGCCTCCTCGCTCGGCCTGCGGGTCTGGAACGAGCACCGCGAGTCGGCCGGTCTGCCCCGCTGGGAGGTCGTCGGTCTCGAGGTCCTCGAGCGGCAGGTCTTCCTCTCCCGCGGCATGGAGTACAACGTCATCGTCGACCTTCACGATGTGACACCTCTGCCCTTCTGAGCCGGTTCGGACCTAGGCTGGGCCGATGAGCGGCCCCAGCTTCGAGACCGTCGCCGAGCGCGCCCGTGAGGCGGGCTACGAGCTCGCGGTCGCCACCCGTTCGGTCAAGGACACCGCGCTGCAGGCGATGGCCGAGGCGCTGACGACGGCGACCGCCCAGGTGCTGTCCGCGAACGCCCTGGACGTGTCGGACGCAACCGACCGCGGGATGCCCGAGGCGCTCGTCGACCGGCTACGGCTGGACGAGGGACGGGTCGCGGCCATGGCCCAGGGGCTCCGCGACGTGGCAGCCCTGCCGGACCCCGTCGGCGAGGTGGTGCGGGGCTCGACCCTCGCCAACGGGCTCGAGCTGCGGCAGGTCCGGGTCCCGTTCGGCGTCGTGGGGATCATCTACGAGGCGCGGCCGAACGTCACCGCGGACGCCGCCGGAATCTGTCTCAAGGCCGGCAACGCCGTCCTGCTGCGGGGCTCGTCGAGCGCCCGCCGGACCAACGAGGCCGTGGTGTCCCTGCTCCGCGAGGGCGCGCGGTCCGCCGGCCTGCCCGCGGACGTCGTTCAGCTGGTGCCGGGGGAGGGGCATGAGGCGGCCAAGGCGCTGATGCGGGCCCGCGGCCTCGTCGACGTGCTCATTCCGCGCGGTGGGGCGGGGCTGATCCGGTCCGTGGTCGAGGAGTCCACGGTCCCGGTGATCGAGACGGGGACCGGCAACTGCCACGTGTACGTCGACGCGGCCGCCGATCTGGATCGGGCGCTGCGCATCGTGCTGAACGCGAAGACGCACCGGACGTCGGTGTGCAACGCCGCCGAGTCCCTGCTGGTGCACGCCGCCGTGGCCGACCGGTTCGTCCCGCGGGTCGTCGCCGCCCTGCAGGAGGCCGGGGTCACGATCCACGGCGACGCGGTCTTCTCGGCCTGTGACGGGGTGGTCGCCGCGACGGCGGAGGACTACGCCGCGGAGTACCTGTCCCTGGACATCTCCGCGGCCGTCGTACCCGACCTCGACGCTGCCGTCCGCCACATCCGCGCCTACTCCTCGGGACACACCGAGGCGATCGTGACCGAGTCGCAGGACGCCGCCCGCCGGTTCACCGCCGCCGTCGACTCGGCCGCGGTGATGGTGAACGCGTCGACCCGCTTCACCGACGGCGCAGAGTTCGGCTTCGGCGCCGAGATCGGCATCTCGACGCAGAAGCTGCACGCCCGCGGGCCGATGGGGCTGCCCGAGATGACCTCGACGAAGTACGTGGTCACCGGCGACGGACACGTCCGCTGAGGATGCCCCGCACGATCACGGTCGAGGAGCGCCGCGCCCGCCTGGCCCGTCGGCACCACCTGCTCCCCGAGACCCGTGTGGACGGCCCGGACGCCGTCGCGCGCATCGCCGACGACCTGGTCGCCCTGCACTCCACCGACCCGGTCACCGTGTTCCTGTCTGCGATGGTCCGGATGCGGAACCCCTCGGTGCAGGCCGTCGAGCGGGCGCTGTACGACGACCGGGCGGTGTTCCGGCACCACGCGATGCGTCGCACGCTGTGGGTCGCCACCCCGGACGTCGTACGCCTCATGCACGTGTCCGCCACCCGCAAGCTCGCCGGACCCGAGCACCGGCGCACCGCGAAGCTGCTCGCCGAGAACGGCGTGGCGGACCCGGAGGGCTGGATGGCCGACGCACGCCGGCAGGTGCTCGACCTCCTGGAGGAGCACGGGCCGCTGACCGCGAGGACGCTCGGGGACAGAGTCCCGGCGCTGCGGCAGAAGATCGTCATGGCGCCGGGGAAGAGCTACTCCGCCACCGTCTCCGCGCACACGCGGGTGCTGCTGAACCTCGGGTTCGAGGGCCACATCCTGCGCACCAGGCCGACCGGGACCTGGATCAACGGCGCCTACACCTATGCCGCCGCCCACGCGTGGCTCGACGGCGGCCTGCCGCAGAGCGGGTCGACGGCCGACGCCCGGGCGGAGGAGCGGCAGGCCGCGGCGTCGCTCGCGCTGCGCTGGCTGACCAGGTTCGGGCCCGCGACGACCACGGACCTGCAGTGGTGGGCCGGCTGGACCTCGGCCCTCACCCGGGCGGCCCTCGAGGACTGCGGAGCGGAGGAGGTCCGGCTGGCGGAGGGGACCGGCTGGGTGGCGCCCGGGAACGACGGACAGGAGGAGCCTGCGCCGCCGTGGGTGGCGCTGCTGCCCGGGCTCGACCCCACCACGATGGGCTGGAAGGAGCGGGACTGGTACCTCCCGCCGGCGGCGGCCCAGGCCTTCGACCGCATGGGCAACGCCGGGCCGACGATCTGGGTCGACGGACGGGTGGTGGGCGCCTGGGTGCAGACCCCCGCCGGAGAGCTGCGGACGCGGCTCTTCTGCGAGGTCGGTGAGGAGGAGCGGACCGCCATCGAGCGGCGGGCCGCAGAGGTCGCCGCGATGATCGGCGGGACGCGGTTCACCGTGCGGTTCCCCAGCCCCGCCTCGGTGGCGCTCCTCCGCGAAGCAGCCGCAGCAGCGCACTAGGCTCACTCATCATGACCGCCGTCAGCGTGGGCAGCCTCGGCTCCCTCGACGTCTGGAGTGATCCGCTCAAGGAGCGCATCGGCACGTCCGCGACCGTGGTCACCTTCGTGCGAACCGTCGTCTCCGTCGTACTCGCCGCGGTCGCCGCCCGGGAGGAGAGCCTGACGCTGCTGGTCGCCTCGCTGGTCGTCTACTGGGCCGGGGACAGCCTGGACGGCTTCGTCGCCCGGCACCGCGGCTGCGAGACCCGGATCGGTGCGGTCCTGGACATCCTGTGCGACCGGTTCTGCGCCGCGTCGTTGTACCTGGGACTGGTGTGGCTGCACCCCGAGTACACCGTGCCGGTGTTCCTCTACCTGTCCGAGTTCATGGTGATCGACTGCTTCTTGTCCTTCGCGTTCCTGGCGTGGCCGGTGCGCAGCCCGAACTACTTCTACGTCATCGACCGGCCGCTGTGGCTGTGGAACTGGTCGAAGCGTGCGAAGACCGCGAACTCGTCGCTGTTCGCGGTCCTGCTGCTGCTGACCGGCTGGGTCTGGATGGCCGCGGCGATCGCCGTAGCGCTGCTGGTCCTCAAGACCGTCTCCCTGGTCCGGCTGGCGCGCATCGGCCTCCCCATCCCGGCACGGTAGGATCCCGGCATGGCCCTCGCCCCTCTTGTCGTCTCCGCCGCGGAGTCCGGATCCTCCGGGATCAACCCCTTCATCGTCGGCGGCACGATCTTCCTGTTGCTGGTCCTCGCGATGGCGGGCCTGCTGGCCTTCGGCGGCGGGCGGGACCACACCTGAGTCCGGGAGCCGGTACGACGCGTGAGTGATCTCCGACTGGACGGCCCAGCGGCCGACGCCGGAGCGGGCGCACGCCGCCGGATCGGAGTGATGGGCGGCACCTTCGACCCGATCCACCACGGGCACCTGGTCGCCGCCAGCGAGGTCCAGTCCTGGTTCGACCTCGACGAGGTGGTCTTCGTCCCTACCGGTGAGCCCTGGCAGAAGCAGGCCCGCAAGGTGTCCGCGGCCGAGGACCGCTACCTCATGACGGTCATCGCGACCGCCTCGAACCCGCGGTTCTGGGTGTCCCGGGTGGACATCGAGCGGGCCGGTCCGACGTACACCATCGACACACTGCGGGACCTGCGCGCCGAGCTGACCGACGCGGACCTGTACTTCATCACCGGCGCGGACGCGCTCTCGGACATCTTCACCTGGCGGGACGCCGACGAGCTGTTCGGCCTCGCCCACTTCGTCGGGTGCACGCGTCCGGGCTTCACCATGGATCCCTCGACGCTCACCGGCATCCCGCACGAGCGGGTCACCATCGTGGAGATCCCGGCCCTGGCGATCTCCTCCACCGACTGCCGCAAGCGCCACATGCGCGGTGAGCCGGTGTGGTACCTCGTCCCCGACGGCGTCGTGCAGTACATCAGCAAGTACTCGCTCTACACCCCGACCTCGCAGCCCCTCCCTCCTCGACGGAAGCTAGGACCCACGCAATGACCGCCACCGACAGGGCTCTCGAGCTGGTCCGCACCGCAGCCCAGGCCGCCTCGGACAAGCTGGCCGAGAACATCATGGCCTTCGACGTGTCCGAGCAGCTCGTGATCACCGACGCGTTCCTCCTCGCCTCGGCGCCCAACGACCGGCAGGTGCGGGCCGTGGTCGACGAGATCGAGGACCAGCTGCGGGCGATCGGTGCCAAGCCGGTGCGCCGCGAGGGCGAGCGCGATGGCCGCTGGGTGCTCCTGGACTACGCGGAGGTGGTGGTCCACGTGCAGCACGAGGAGGAGCGGTCCTTCTACGCCCTCGAGCGGCTGTGGCGCGACTGCCCGCTGATCCCGCTGCCCGACACCGTCACCTCCGGGCGCGGTCGCTGACCCTGCCCGACGTGGTGGAAAGGCCGCCGCGACCGGGCCGGGCCGATTTCACATCCGTCCGGGCGGTTGGCTAAGATTCCCGAGTTGCCCGGTCCGAACGGCCGGGTCGCGGGGCTGTGGCGCAGCTGGTAGCGCACCTCCATGGCATGGAGGGGGTCAGGGGTTCGAGTCCCCTCAGCTCCACCCCGTTCCACCGGCTGGCGTGCACCCGTCCGCTCATGCCGGGCGGACCCGAGTCATCGCAGCGTGCGTCGGGCCTCCCTGACGCGGCGTGCCTCCTTCGTGAAGCGCCGACAGGCCGTTCCTACCCCCACACCCACGTGGTGGGCGATGTCGTCCGCGTTGCTCCCCGGCCGTGCTGCGCGAACAGCTCGCGAGCCGCAGCGAGACACCCACCAGCACGGCTCAGAACCGGATTGACTCTATCCGCTTTCCTGCTAGAGTTGGAGCAAGCGGATACTGCTGATCCGGTTCATCGGCGAGATCGGCGTCGGGTGCGGACCAGTGCACCGGTGGAGAGCTGAGTGGGGAAGGTATGACCATCACGTCAACGGGCCAGGTGCCCAGCTTGGGACGTAGGCAGGCGGACGCCGGCTCCACGCTCACCGCGGCCGTCCTGGGCTTCTTCGTCGTGACGCTGGACGCCGTCGTGGTCAACGTGGCCTTGCCCTCCCTCCGTGAGAGCCTTGGGGGCGGGATCTCCGGGCTGCAGTGGGTCGTCGACGGCTACACCCTGATGTTCGCTGCTCTGCTCCTGTTCTCCGGCTCACTCGCCGACCGCATCGGGGCACGTGCCGCGTTCGGGATCGGGATGGGGCTGTTCGCCGTCGCATCGATCGCCTGCGGCGCGACCCCGACCCTGGAGCTCCTCGTGGCCGCGCGGTTCGTGCAAGGCGCCGCGGCCGCGGTCATCATGCCGGCTTCGCTGACCCTGATCAGCCAGGCCTACCCCGACGCCAAGCAGCGCGCTCGGGCCGTGGCGGTCTGGGCGCTCGGGGGCTCGGTGGCCTCGACCTCGGGGCCGGTGGTCGGCGGCCTCCTGACGATGCTCGACTGGCGCCTGATCTTCTTGATCAACATCCCTGCGGGCGCCTTGGCGTTCTGGGCTCTGAGCCGGACCGCACCGTCGCCCCACCGTGTCGTTGCCTTCGACTGGTTCGGCCAGGTCAGCGCGGTCGTCGCCATGGGGTCGCTGACCTATGCCGCGATCGAGGCCGGTTCTGCTGGCCTGGGCGCACCGCGGGTGATAGCGGCCCTCGCCGTGGTCGCGGTGAGCCTGCTGGGATTCGTGCTTGCGCAGTCCCGGGTCACGCATCCCATGGTCCCGCTCGACATGTTTGGCTCGCGGACCTTCCGCATCGCCCTGGGTACCGGCTTCGCGTTCATGGTCGGCTACTACGGCATGCCGTTCGTCGTCAGCCTCGACCTGCAGGGCCGGCGTGGCGTGAGTCCCTTGGGAACCGGCCTCACCTTCCTGCCGATGATGCTCGTCGGCCTGGCGCTGACGCCCTTCTCGGCGCGGATCGTCGAGCGGGTAGGGGCCCGGCTGACCATCGGGGCCGGTCTGGCGGCGATGACGACCGGGCTGGCGGCCCTCGGCCTCCTGCCTGCGACCAGCCCGCTGTGGCTGGTCTCCGTCCTGATGATCCTGGTCGGCCTCGGTGGACCGCTGACCATGCCCCCGGTGACCGCCGTCCTGCTCAACCACGTCCCGGCTCAGCGGACGGGGATCGCCAGTGGCGCCTTCAACACCAGCCGCCAGGTCGGCGGCGCCCTCGCCGTCGCCGTGTTCGGCGCGCTGCTGGAAGGCAACGACCTCATGTCGGGGTTGCGCAGCAGCCTGTTGATCGCCGCCGCCGTACTACTCGCCGCAACACTCGCCAGCTTGCGTCTGCCGCAGCACCACCGAAATACAGGAGAGATATGAAGTACACACGCAGTGGAAGTCAGACAGGAGCCGGTCCAGCGGACTGGTTCACCGGCAGCGTCTACATCGACGGCATCCGGAACGCCGACGAGCAGTCCGCCGTGGCCTGTGCGCACGTGCGATTCACCCCGGGAGCCCGGACTGCCTGGCACCACCACCCCAAGGGACAGACCCTCTACGTCACCGACGGGATCGGCTACGTCGCCCGCCGTGGGGGTGAGGTCCAGGAGATCCGCCCGGGTGACGTCGTCTACATCGAACCGGGCGAGGAGCACTGGCATGGAGCGACCGCCGACCGGTTCATGGCTCACGTGGCGATCCAGGAAGCCGATGACCAGGGTGAGGTCGTGACCTGGCTCGAGCACGTCACCGACGAGGAATACGGAGCCTGAGGACTCGATGGTCACCAGCACCAACCCGCCGTACGACCCCTTGTCCTGCAATGCGACTGAGCGCGCGGACGGCGAGGTCACGCCACGGGGGCGACTGACCACAGCGGTCGTCGTCAACGTCGTCCTGCTGACCATGATCGCGCCGCTGGCGACCGACATGTACGTGCCCGGCTTCCCTGCCGTCGGGCATGACCTGCAGGCGAGCGCGACCGGCGTCCAGCTCACGCTGACCACCTTCTTCGTCGGCATGGCACTGGGGCAGCTGGCCGGCGGACCGACCTCCGACCAACGAGGTCGCCGCCGGCCGTTGCTGGCCTCCCTGGCAGTGATGCTTCTCGCCTCGGTGATGTGCGCGCTCAGCCCCAGCATCGCGGTGATGATGGTCGCGCGGTTCGTGCAAGGTTTCAGCGGAGGCTGGGCGATGGTCATCGGGCGGTCGATCGTGATCGACCTGGCCCCGCAGTCACGCCTCGTCCGAGCACTCAACGTCATCCAGGGCGTCGCTGGAGCTGCCCCGATCGTGGGCCCGTTGCTGGGTGGGCTGATCATGCAGTACGCCGACTGGCGGCTATCGTTCTGGGTGCTG
>JAWWPF010000355.1:0-5832 GCA_033850795.1 Nocardioidaceae bacterium
ATGACGGACAAGGACTTCGAGTGGTTCGAGTACAAGTACCCGGGCTGGTACGACAAGTACGGCGCCTGGTGGGAGAACTACGCCCGGCTGTCGGTGCCCAACGGGCATCACCCGATCGTGGCCGAGGACGTCGACTACCAGTACCCGCACCGGTGCTGGACGTGCATGGTGCCCTGCCTCGTCCGTGAGGACATGGTGATGGCCGAGGTGGACGGACAGATGCGCACGTACTGTCACGAGGCCTGCCGCTGGACGGACGTCGAGGCGTTCCGGCCGACGTACCAGGGTCGCCAGACCCCCAACATGGGCCAGCTCATCGGCAAGCGGGAGTGGGAGACGCTGTACCACGGCTGGAACTGGGCGGACGTGGTCTCCGACATGGGATACGTGCGTGACGACGGCAAGACGCTCGTCGCCCAGCCGCACCTGGACCTCGACCCCAAGAAGATGTGGACGCTGGACCACCTGCGGCGGATGGGGCCGTTGCAGAGCCCGAACGTGCTCCTCAACCAGATGTCTCCCGACGAGCAGCAGGCCTTCCACGCCAACTACATCAAGGGCGGCCCCGCCGGCCGTCCGGCACCGGCCGAGGCCTGATCGAAAGAGGACCATGAGCGACAAGCACGTCGTGCGCTTCGAGCCGGTCGGCGTCGAGATCGAGGTCGACGAGGAGCAGACCGTGCTCCGCGCCGCCGCGGAGCAGGGCATCACCCTCATGCACGGATGCAAGGAGGGCCAGTGCGCGTCGTGCAAGTCGTTCGTGCTCGAGGGTGAGGACATCGAGCTCGACAGGTACTCGACGTTCGCGCTGCCCGACTTCGAGCTTGAGGAGGGCTACACGCTGCTGTGCCGGGCGCACGTGTTCGAGGACGTCACGATCGAGCTGCTCAACTACGACGAGGAGATGCTGCGCTCCGGACACCCGATCCAGGAGGCGGTCGCCGAGGTGGTCTCCAACGAGCCCGTCACGCACGACATGCGGCACCTCGTGCTGCACCTCGTCGCACCCGAGGAGATGGCGTACTGGCCCGGTCAGTACGTCGACATCGCGATCCCCGGGACGGAGGAGACCCGGTCGTTCTCGATGGCCAACACGTCGGCCAAGGGGACCGGGCTCCTCGAGTTCATCATCAGGGTCTACCCCGGCGGTCTGTTCTCGCACTTCCTGGACACGAAGCTCGCGGTCGGCGACCGGCTCGACGTGGTGGGACCGTTCGGGGTCTTCACCCTGCGTGACGGCCGCGACTGCGACCTGGTGTTCGTCGGGGGAGGAGCCGGCATGGCTCCGATCCTCTCGGTCCTGCGGTCGCTGGCCGAGCGTGGCAGCGACCGCAAGGCGACCTACTACTACGGGGCTCGCACCAAGGCAGACCTGTGCTTCGAGGACGAGCTCCACGCCCTCGAGCGCTCGATGGCCGACTTCACGTTCGTCCCGGCCCTCTCCGAGCCGGTGCCCGGGGAGGACTGGGACGGCGAGGTAGGCCTGATCACCGACGTCGTCGGGCGACGCGAGACCGACCTGTCGGACAGCGACGCCTACGTGTGCGGTCCTCCTCCCATGGTGGAGGCCGCCATGGAGGTGCTCGCCACCCTCGGTGCACCCGACAAGCGCATCTACTACGACAAGTTCACCACCACGGGCTCATCCTGAGCCACTCACGGCTGACCCACTCACGACTGACCCACTCACGACAGGGAAGCGAGGCGTCCGACATGACGACCTTGGAACGCAGCTCACCGAAACCGGAGTTCACCGACGCCGAGGCCGGCGCCAAGGATTTCCCCGACTCGACGGCGCGCCGCTTCAACTACTACACGCCGCAGAAGCGGAAGCAGTCCCACTACGAGGACGTGACGGTCGAGGTGCAGCCGGACCCACGGCACTACCTCTCACAGGGGTGGCTCTACGGGTTCGCCGACGGCCGCGGCGGATACCCGCTCGACTGGACCGCACTGAAGGCCTGGGGAGTCGACCGTGAGGACCCCGAGCGCTTCCCCGGCTCCGGCGGCAAGGGCTACGACTGGCCGGCGCACGGCTGGCACGAGTTCCGTGACCCCAACGAGGAGTGGGAGCTGACCTTCTACCGCAACAACTCCAACGTCGTGCGGCAGATCAACCAGAACGTCGAGACGGCCCGCGAGACCAAGGCCTTCGAGCAGTGGAACCCCAACTGGGTCGTCTTCGTCGAGCGCAACGTGGGCGCCTGGATGCACGTCGAGCACGGCCTCGGCCTCTACCTGTTCGCCAACGCCCAGCGCCGGGCGCCCACGAACATGCACAACAACGCCATCTCCGTGAACAGCATGCACCGGATCCGCTTCGCGCAGGACCTGGCGCTCTACAACCTCACGCTCAGCGAGGAGATCGACGCCTTCGACGGCGCGGCGCACGTGGAGACCTGGAACAGCGACCCCGCCTGGCAGGGCGTGCGCCGCGTCTCCGAGGAGATGACCGGCATCGACGACTGGGCCGAGGCGATCTTCACGGCGAACGTGGTCTTCGAACCGCTCGTGGGAGAGCTGTTCCGCAGCCACCTCGTCCAGCAGGCCTCGCCACGCAACGGCGACTTCGTCACCCCGACGGTCGTCGGCGCGGGGGAGTGGGACTACGCCTCACGCGACCTGCGCTACACCAAGGCGATGTTCGAGCTGCTGACCAACGACAAGGAGTTCGCCGATCACAACAAGGCGACCCTCGAGCAGTGGCTCTCGGCCTGGGTCCCGCGGTGTCTGGTCGCCGCTCGCGAGCTGCAGCCCCTGTGGTCCCAGCCGGACGCCAAGCCGCCGCGCTTCGAGGACTGCCTGGACCGCGCCAAGAACCGGTTCGCAGGAATCCTGTCCGAGCTGAGCCTCAACGTCCCGAAGGAGCTGACCCAGTGACCACGTTCAAGACGTCCGAGAGTCCGTTCAAGTCCGACAACACGGCGTCCAACAGGTGCGGCGTCACCCTGATGAACAACCAGGTCGGGGCCGTGGTCGCCGAGGTCATGCGGGACAAGGCCGGAGTGACGGTGACACCGCTGCCGTCGATGATCCGGGTGGACGGCACCAACCGGATGGACTTCGAGTACGACGAGATCTCCGAGGCCCTCGGCGAGGAGCAGGGCTACTTCGACGCCGCCGAGTTCGAGGAGAACATGTCCACCCACTACGGCCGGATGATCCACGAGGACGACCGGACCATCATGTTCGCGAACCCCGAGGATGCGGCCGAGTACATCGGCTTCGACCTGAAGACGCTCGCGCAGTAGCACTGCTGCCGGCCGAGCGCACACACCGGACCCGCACCACCAAGGAGGACACGTGTACGAGAAGGACGGGACCAAGTACTTCGTCGTCGACAGCCACATGCACTACTGGGACGCGAGTCCCCAGAACTGGGTGGCGGGGCACGAGAACTACGCCAAGGGCTGGATCGAGTGCTTCCACGCCTACCAGGGACTGGGCCCGCCGGAGACCCACTGGACGATCGAGCACTTCCAGAAGTACTCCGAGGACGACCTGATGAAGGACGTCTTCGAGGAGGGGTACGTCGACGTGGCGGTCTTCCAGCCGACGTACCTCAAGGAGTGGTACACCGAGGGCTTCAACACGACCGAGCGCAACGGTGCCCTCTCCGAGAAGCACCCGGGCAAGTTCGTGGTCAACACGCGGTTCGACCCGCGCGAGGGCCAGGCCGGGCTCGACGAGCTGGCCAGGAACGTGGAGCGCTGGGGGGCCACGGGCGTCAAGCTCTACACCGCCGAGTGGCGCGGCGACTCGCGGGGGTGGACGTTGAAGGACCCCGAGGCCTACACCTTCCTCGCGAAGGCCCAGGAGCTGGGGATAAAGAACATTCACGTGCACAAGGGCCCGACGATCTGGCCGTTGGACAAGGACGCCTTCGACGTCAGCGACGTCGACCACGCCGCGACCGACTTCCCGGAGCTCAACTTCATCGTCGAGCACGTCGGACTGCCGCGCATCGAGGACTTCTGCTTCATGGCGACCCAGGAGCCGAACGTCTATGCCGGCCTGTCAGTGGTCATCGGCGGGCTGATGTACGCCCGGCCGAAGTTCTTCGCGAAGGTGATGGGCGAGCTCCTCTTCTGGGTCGGGGAGGACAAGATGACCTTCGGCAGCGACTACGGCATCTGGGAGCCCAAGTGGCAGATCGAGGGCTTCGTGGACTGGGACTACCCCAGCGACGAGTTCTCGGACTACCCGCGGGTCAACACCGCGACCAAGCAGAAGATCCTCGGTCTGAACGCCGCCAAGCTCTACGGCATCGAGGTTCCGCCCGAGTGTCGCCTCGACGCCGCGGAAGGCACGCCCGCGGCGAAGGACGCCGCCGTCGGCGTCGAGTCCGGGGCCGGCGTGTGAGCGACCCGACCCCGCTGCTGGACGCCCTGGGGACGGTGCGCGACCCCGAGCTCGACGAACCGGTCACCGCGCTCGGCTTCGTCTCCTCGTGCACCGTCTCCAGCGAGGGCGTCGCGGAGGTCAGGCTCCGTCTGCCGACGTACTTCTGTGCGCCGAACTTCGCCTTCCTCATGGTGGCCGACGCCTACGACGCCGTGAGCGCCGTGCCCGGCGTGCGCCGTGCCGACGTGGTCCTCGAGGACCACTTCGCCGCGGACGCGATCAACAACGGGGTGGCGGCGCGGGCGGGGTTCGTCGAGTCCTTCGAGGGGCTGGCGTCCGGCGAGCTGGACGACCTGCGGAGGGACTTCGTCCGCAAGGCCGTCCTGGCCGGGACCGACCGCGTCTGCCGGCCGCTGCTGGCCTCCGGTCGGACCCCCGAGGAGCTCGCGGGGATGACGCTGGGCGAGGCACCGCCGTCGACCGACCGGGACCGGCTGCGTGGCCGGCGGGCCGACCTGGGCCTGCCCTCCGACGACGGGTCGCCGCTGCTCGTAGACGTCGTGAGCGGCGAGGCCGTCGGGCCCGAGGGGCTTCCGCTGCACCTGCGGCGGGCCCGGCTGACCCGGGTCAACGCGGAGGCCAACGGCAGCATGTGCCGCGGCATGCTGCAGCACAGGTATGGGACCCGCGGCCAGGCCGAGGTGGAGGAGGTCCGATGAAGGCAGTGCGTCTGCACGCGTATCACCAGCAGCCGGTCGTCGAGGAGGTGCCGGAGCCGACCGTTACGGGACCCCTCGACGTGGTGGTGAAGGTCGGCGGAGCCGGCGTCTGCCGCACCGACCTGCACATCATCTTGGGGCAGTGGGCCGAGGCGATGAACCAGAAGCTGCCCTACACGATCGGCCACGAGAACGCCGGCTGGGTGCACGAGGTCGGCTCGGCGGTCACCAACGTCGCCGTCGGTGACACCGTCATCCTGCATCCGACCCCGACCTGCGGGCTGTGCCGGGCCTGCCGCGCGGGCCAGGACATGCACTGCACCGATCGCAGCTTCCCGGGTCTCGACAGCGACGGCGGGATGGCCGAGCTGCTGCTCACGTCCGCCCGCGCCTGCGTCAAGCTCGAGCCGCAGACCAGGCCGGAGGACGTCGCGGCGCTGGCCGACGCGGGGATCACCGCCTACCACGCGGTGCGCAAGGCGATCCCCCTGCTCTACCCGGGCACGACCTGCGCCGTCATCGGCGCCGGCGGGCTCGGCCACATCGGGATCCAGTGCCTGGCAGCCCTGACGGCCACCACCATCATCGTGCTGGACCGGAACCCGGACGCCCTCAAGCTCGCAGCCGAGCTGGGTGCCCAGCACACGGTCACCGCGGACGGCGGCCAGGTCGAGTCGGTGAAGGACCTCACCGACGGGGCCGGCGCCGACGTGGTGCTCGACTTCGTCGCCGAGGAGGGCGCCGAGAGCGACGCCTTCGCCATGACCCG
>JAWWPF010000329.1:0-46251 GCA_033850795.1 Nocardioidaceae bacterium
ACGGCTGCCCCACGGAGCCGGATGTCCACTCCGGGTAGGTCCCTCGTGCTGCCGCGCAGCAGCGGGAGGACGAGCTCGACGAGGTGCGGGAGGTCCTCGGCATCCTTGGCCCGCTCGCTGACCGCGCTGAGCAGCTGCAGGCGGCGGCGGGAGACGACCTGTTCGGTGGTCTCCGCGGCGATGTCCATCACGCCTTCGACCTGGCCGAGCTCGTTGCGGACCGGGGAGTAGGAGAACGTGAAGTAGCACTCCTCGAGGAATCCTCGCCGGCGCAGCGGCACATACTCGTCCTGGACCCACGTCGGTGAGCCCGAGCCAGCACTCGCCATCATCGGCCCGATCAGGTCCCACACCTCCGGGAACACCTCACGCGCCGGCGTGCCCAAGGCAGCCGGGTGCTTGTCCCCGATCAACGGGGCATATGCCTCGTTGTAGACCATCGTGAAGTCCGGGCCCCAGAACAGGGTGACCGGGAACCGGGTCCCGGGCATCGTGTCGACCGTGCTGCGAAGCGTTGCGCTCCACTCCTCCACGGGTCCCAGCGGCGATGCCCAGTCCGTCCGGTCGTACGCCGGCGCCAGAGTCGGCGGGACCGTGAGGGAGCTAGCCACCCCAGCACGGTAGCCGGAGATCCACGAACCGTGACAAGGCAGGTTCCTTCGGCGCGCACCCATCCCAACCACGGCTGAGCCGGTCGGGGCACCACCCGGCAAGTGGACGTGACCGTGGTGATGGGCGACGCTGGGGCACGTGAGTCCGCGCCGCCAGATCGCCATGGACATGGCCGAGGCCGCCAGGGCCTGGCTCGGTTCGCTGGATGCCGAGCAGCGGACGGTGGCCCACGGTGCCGGTCCGGCGTACGACGGGAAGGTCGACGGCGAGCGGCGGCGCTGGTTCTACACACCCACCGACCACGGCGGGTTGACCATGCATGAGCAGCGGCCGGCGCAGCAGCAGGCGGCGATGCGACTCGTGGCCTCCGGGCTGTCCATGGCGGGCTATGTCACGGTGGCGACGACGATGGGGCTCGAGAACGTCCTCGACCACGTCGAGGGGTTCGTGAGCCGGTTCGACCGTGAGCGCGGCCGCGATCCGGGGCTCTACTACCTGCGCGTGTTCGGCGAGCCCGGCGGCGACGACCCGTGGGGCTGGCGGTTCGGCGGCCACCACGTGTCGCTCAACAACGTGGTGGTCGACGGAGAGCTGGCCGCGACGACGCCGTGCTTCCTCGGCGCCGACCCCGCCTCGACCCCGCTCCTGGGAGGTGCGGTGAACCGGCCCCTCGGCCGGGTCGAGGACCTCGCCCGTGAGCTCGTGCGGTCGCTGTCCCCTGAGCTCGCGGCACGAGCCGTGCTGCTGGACAAGGCACCCTCGGACGTCGTCACGGCCAATCGCACGACAGTCTCCGAGGGCGACCGGGTCATCCCGCTTGCCGGCATCTGGCGCGACCGGCGGTTCCCCGACGACAGGGAGCAGGCGAAGCTGCAGGCGCTCAGCGACGCCATGGACGAGACCGCCGGACTCACCTCGGACGAGCACCGCACGCTCGCCTACACACGTGCTCCCAAGGGCATCCCTGGCCGCGACCTGGACGGCTCCCAGCGTGAGCTGCTGCGGCTGCTCCTCGGCACCTACTTCGGCCGCGTTCCGGACAGCGTCTCACCCCTCGCGTCGTACGACGACTCGGCGCTCGAAGACGTCCACTTCGCGTGGGCCGGCCCCACCGAACCTGGCCGACCGCACTACTACCGGCTCCAAGGGCCGCGGCTGCTGATCGAGTGGGACAACACCCAGCGTGACGCGAACCACGCGCACTCGGTATGGCGCGACCCCGAGGCCGACTTCGGACTCGACGTGCTGGCGCAGCACCGGGCGATGCACCACTGAGTCACTCACGACTCGCCTGACCTCGGGCGGAACCCGGGTGAAGGGCCTAACGTTGCCTCTACCGATCACTGATCCGGAGGTGGCCATGCCCTACGCCGTCGACTTCGCGGACGTTTCCACGGTAGGTCTGGAATCGTCTCCGGTCGCAGAGGCCCTTGCCGGGCTGCGAGCGAACGAGGCGCGGTACTTCAAGAACAAGTACTCCCACACCTTCACCGTGGAACCCGCCACCGAGGCGACCGAGGTCGTCGACTGGGTGCATCGCATCCTCAAGGAGGAACGCGACATCGTCATCGAGGCTCGACCGCTCGAGGCAACGGCTTTCGAGGTCGACGGGATCCGGATGGCGTACGTCTTCTACGAGTCGGGGTTGTCGATCAACGTGATGTACACGATCGCGGACAGCGGGAAGCGCGCTGTCGGGTTCAAGCTCTCCGATGGGATGCAGGTGCCCGACGAGCTCGCGACGCGCTTCAAGTTCGCACGACAGAAGTCGAAGCTGGCGGGCACGATCCGCGGCTCGTTCTTCGTCATCAAGGGCGAGTACTGAAACCCTCGGCGCTGGCCAGCCCGGGGAACGCAGGCTCACACCGGGACGGGTTCGTCCACGGCGTCATCGGCCCGTAGGGCGAGCAGGGTGACGTCGTCATACGTCTGCGGCTGGCCGGCCAGGAGCGCCAGGACCTGCTCGCACAGCTGCTCGGGGTCCCGGTGCGGGCCACGGACCGTCTGGAGCAGGGCGAGGCCGTCGTCGATCGGGCGCGACGACCTCTCTATGAGCCCGTCGGTGTAGAGCAGCAGAGAGCCGCCTGGCCGGACCCAGCAGGAGCGGTCGGTGTAGACGGCGGTCCCAGTGACGCCCAGCGGAGGTCCGGGGTCGCCCTCGAGCACCTCCGAAGCGCTGCCGTCGAGCACCATCAACGGGTTGAGGTGTCCTGCGCTCGCCCAGGTGACCACGCGGGTGCCCAGGTCGACGACGGCGTACAGGCAGGTGGTCAGCTCGGTGACGTCGTAGATCCCCGCGATGTCGTTGACCCGGGCGAGGACGGCACCGGGGGACGACTCGAACGCGGCGACCGACCGGAGCGCGGCCCTGATCTGCCCCATCGCGGCGGCGGCCGCGACATCGTGCCCGATGACGTCCCCGACGACCAGCCCGACCTTCCCCGACGGCAGCGAGAGCACGTCGTACCAGTCCCCTCCGACCTGGTGGGACGGATCCCCTGGCCGGCTCCACGCGGCCAGCCGAACGCCCGGGACGGAGGGTAGGCGGGTCGGCAGCAGGCTCTGCTGCAGCTGGTCCGCGACGGCCCGCTGCTCCGCCTCGCGGCCGAGCGCGGCGTCCAGCCTCCGCCGAGCCCCCCGATGCAGCATGAGCAGCAAGGTCCAGCCCCCGAGCGCCATCACCGACGCCACCATCAGCACCGTGGCGATCACTGCCTCGTGACGGCTCTGGGCACGGACCACCTGTCTCGAGGTCGCCGTCATGGTCGCGGTGACCGCCTCCTGCGTCCCGCGCAGATGCCGGAAGCGGCTCTGGAAGTCCCGAAGCTGCGCAGATGACGGTCGCCGGCCCGAGCGCGCGTCGTCGACCAGCCGGACAGCCATGCCGACGTACGCCCTCTGGTCGTTCCGCAGCGAACCGAGCGCGGCGGTCAGCGGTCGAGGGAGGTGGAGGCCCTGCAGCGTGCTGACGTCCCGCAGCAGCCGGTCGGC
The DNA here is from genome assembly GCA_033850795.1 of Nocardioidaceae bacterium. GTDB lineage: Bacteria > Actinomycetota > Actinomycetes > Propionibacteriales > Nocardioidaceae > Nocardioides_B. The sequence goes on from JAWWPF010000329.1 coordinate 3,604, forward strand.
GTCCTGGGTCGTCGCCGACCTGCGGCTGGCCGGCGCGCGCGACGCGCGGGCGCTCTGAGTGGCGCTGATCACGTCGGCCCGCAGCGCGTCATGCATCATGTCCGCGTCCTGGTGAAGCCGCTGGGCATGGGTCAGCTCGTCGAGCTGCTGGCCGGTCCGCACGGTGCCCACCACCGCGAAGACCGCCGTCGCGACGACGACGACCGTCAGCAGAGCCCCCAGCACACCCAGGACCATGACCTGCCGCCGGCGCTGCCGTTGCACGCCCGTTCCCCCCTTCGATCGGTCCGCCCGCCAGGGTTCCCCGACCCTTGTGCACACCACGCACCGTTGTCGCCCACCCTGCGGCACGGTAAAGCGAATGGCAATGACCCATATAGGCCTGTTCACCACGCACCGGACAGCACGGACGAGGACCCCGCAACAGCCCAGCTGGGTCAAAGCGCCGCGGTTCCGAACGCCCCTGCCAGCCTGAGGACATGCTGAAGGTCCGGGGGTAGGCTCACTCAGTGCCGAAGCTGGCCTCGGAGTCGGGCTCGTCAGTGTCTCGGGTGCGATCGTCACCTTCGGCGGGGATGCCGCCAGGGCGAGAGCGCCCTCGGTCTCGCTTGCCCAAGATCCGCCCCGAGGTCGTCACACGGCGCGCCCTGTTGGAGCGGCTGGAGGCTGCACAGGAGCCCCTGATCACCGTGGTCGGCCCGGCGGGGTACGGCAAGACGACCGTCCTTGGGCAGTGGGCCAGGGACAAGCAGACGCCAGTGGCATGGGTCTCGTGTGAAGAGTCGGACAACGACCCCGCAGCCTTCTGGGGCACAGTGCTCGCCGAGCTCGGCGATGTGAGCGCCCTCGACCCGGAAGCGTACGAGCTCATCGCAGCGTTCGGCGGCGGGGTCACCACCGTCCCGAGCCTGGTGTCGGTGCTGAGCCGCCTCGACGCTCCCATCACCCTGGTCGTAGATCATGTGGAGGCCCTGGCCAGCCAGGAGTGCCGCATGTCGCTGGCCGAGTTCGCACTCCGGGTCCCTCCCGGCTGGCAGGTTGCGCTCGCATCGCGCGAACCGGCACCCGTGCCGGTCTCCCGGCTCCGCCTGGAAGGCGCAGTTCTCGAGATCGATGCTCGCGATCTCGCGATGTCGCGTGACGAGGCATCGGACCTGCTGGCGAGGATGCGGCTCGAGCTCTCGGGTCGCGAGACCGATGAGCTCGTCGACCGCACGGAGGGGTGGCCCGCGGGGCTCTACCTGGCTGCGTTGGCGTTGAAGTCCGGGGCCGGCGCCACCGCCTTCTCGTTCGCCGGAGACGACCGGCTGATGGTCGACTACCTTCGAGCCGAGCTCTTGACCCGTGTCTCCCCGGAGGAGGCGTCCTTCCTGACACGGACGTCGATCCTCGAACGGATGACCGGTCCACTCTGCGATGCGGTGCTGGGCACCTCCGGATCCGCACGCCTGCTCGAGTCCCTCGCGGAGCGCAACCTGCTCGTGGTGCCCCTCGACCGCAAAGGGGAGTGGTACCGCTATCACCGCCTCCTTCACGACCTGCTCACCACCGAGCTGGAACGAACGGTCCCGGAGGAGATCTCGACCCTGCATGCACGGGCCGCGGCATGGTTGGTCGCCAACGGCATGCCGGAGACCGCGATCGAACATGCGCAGGCGGCCGGCGACGCCGAGGAAGTCGCTCGACTGGTCCTGGAGCGGATGCAGCCGGTGTGGGCCACCGGCCGGGTCGACACGGTGCTCCGTTGGATGACGTGGCTGGGTCAGAGGCCACAGGTTCACTACTACCCGGCGATTGCTGCCCATGGGGCCTTGACCTTCGCTCTCCTGGGCAGGCCGAGCGAGGCCGAACAGTGGTCCGCGGTGGCCGAGAGTCTGCCGAGTGCCGGCACGCTGCCGGACGGAAGCACCGAGGCAGCCACGCTGGCGTATCTCCGCGCCATACTCTGTCGCGACGGCCCCGCCGTCGCGCGTCAGGAGGCCCAGGCCGCGCTGGACGGTTTCGCGCCCGCAAGTCCGTTTCGCGCCACAATGGTGCATACCGTCGGGATCTCCCATCTGATCGAGGGTGACCTCTACCGGGCCGACACGGCCCTGCAGCGCGCGCAAGAGCTGGCGGCGGGTTCGAGTGCCATGCCGTTGACGGCGCTGGTGCTCGCCGAACGGTTCCTCGCCGCTGCCGACAGAGGGGACTGGCGAAGAGCCGAGGCACTGATCCGGCAAGCCCTGGCGATCGTCGCCGAAGGGCACTTCGAGGACTACTGGAGCAGCGCCCTGGTCTTCTCGTGCGCCGCGCGGTGCTCCGCCCATCTTGGGCAGATCGCCGATGCCAGACACCATGCGGGACGAGCGGCCCGGCTGCGCCCGCTGCTCACTGCCGCGCTGCCCGTGGTGTCCACGCAGGCACTGCTGGAGCTGGCGCGGACCTACACAGCGCTGGCCGATCCACGAGGAGCAGAGGCGGCGCTCGAGCAGGTCGACGGCATCGTCCGTCAGCGGCCGCTCCTCGGTCGGTTGCCCGCGCTCGCGGCAGAGATGCGCAGCAGAGCTGCCCAGATCAGCGCGACCCCACCGGTCGGCGCATCGTCGCTCACAGACGCCGAGCTGAGGCTGCTGCCCCTGTTGTCCACCCACCTCTCGTTCCCCGACATCAGTGAGCGGCTGTTCGTCTCGCGTCATACGGTCAAGACACAGGTGACGTCCGTCTACCGCAAGCTGGGCGTCTCGTCCCGCGCGGAGGCCGTCGAGCGGGTCGTCGAGCTCGGTCTCACCCGCTGACACGAGGCGAATGGCGACCATTGCGAGGTTTCCTCCATTCGCGTCACCTCATCGCGGTGATGACTGAGGTGAGCCTGAGCGGTTTCCTGAGAAGAGGGCTGAGGCTCCGGAGGAGAGACCGTGACTCGACGCAAGGTCCCGGTGCGACCGGGCGATCTGTCGGAGAATCATGAGCCGGCGTCCGGCTTGCTCGTGCGTCGTCGCCTGCTCGAGCTGCTGGGCAGTCTGCGGCCGCTGACGGTGGTGTCCGCGCCGGCCGGCTACGGCAAGAGTGCACTGGTCGAGTCGTGGGCCGCACGGGCAGGTCTGGACACGACGTTCGTGCGCTCGTCGCTCGAGGACGTGGACGTCGCACCGGAGGTGCTGTGGCCGTCGTTGCACGAGGCGCTGAGGCTGGCCGGCGTGGTGATCCGCGATGGCGGGGTGTCGGGGCTCGGAGACGGCGACCGGGGCCGGGTGAAGGCGTTGGCCGCGGACATCGCGGCGCACGGGCGACGCGTGGTGTGGATCCTGGACTGCGGCGAGTTCTCCCTGTCCGCGCCGGCGGGACGCGAGATAGATCGGTTGATCCGCGCCGCCGACGGAGCCGTGGCGGTGCTGATGCTCACGCGTCACGATCCGCCCTTGCCGTTGCACCGTCTTCGGTTGGAGGGCGCCCTGGGCGAGATCCGGGCACACGACCTGGCGTTCACGGCCGGCGAGGTCGCGGCCCTGATGAAGGGTGAGGGCCTAGAGCTGACCCCACCGGAGGTCAGCGCGCTGCGGACCCGCACCGGTGGGTGGCCGGCCGGTCTGCGCTTCGCCGCGATGGCGCTGCGCGGACGCGCGGACCTGCGCCGGGCGATCGAGGACTTCCGCGGGGACACCGGCAACGTCGCCGAGTACCTGATGAGCGAGGTGCTGCAGCAGCAGCCGCCGGCCCAACGGCGGTTCCTGCTCCGCTCGTGCATCGCAGAGGAGCTCGACCCGCCGCTGGTGGAGGCGCTGACCGGCGAGCACTGTGACGTGCAGTTCCTCCAGGCGATGGCGGACGGTGACTGCTTCGTGGAGCGGATCCCGGGCCAGCACGACCGGTTCCGCTTTCACGCCCTGTTCGGCCAGTTCCTCCGGGCGCAGCTGAGGTTCGAGAAGTCACCTGAGCCTGAGGTGCTGCACCGGGTCGCAGCGCGATGGCTCGCTCACGACGGCCAGTGGCTGCGCGCCGTCTCCCATGCCGTCGCTGCGACGGACTGGCCATTGGCGACTTCTCTCCTGGTCGACAGCCTGGGCTTCGTAGAGCTGTTGAGCGGCCACCACAGCCGGAGGTTGAAGAGCCTGTTCACCCAGCTGCCGAGCAGGCTCGGCGGGGTTGACGCCGCGTTGACCCGGGCCACACTGGCACTGGCGGACCTGGACGCAACGGCCGCCCGAACCCACCTGGACCTGGCGCGTGAGGCCCTGGCCCGGGAGTCCGCACCGCCGCGCCACGCGAGCAGGGTCGCCGTCGCCGTCCTGGCCGCGCTCCGGGCCAGTATGGCGGTGGGCACCGACGAGTCCCTCGAGGCGGCGCTGCACTCGGTGCTGCTCGCGGAGAAGGCGCTGCGACCGCTACCCGCACTCGGACAGCCGACCCTCGGGCCGCATCTGGCCGCGGTCGTCGCCGCGAGCAGGGGCCGGGTGCTGCTCGCTGGCGGGGAGTTCGCCGGGGCCGCGGAAGCGTTCCAGGACGGCATCCGTGCAGCCGAGACCGCCGAGCTCGACACCGTCGCGGCTGAGCTGAGAGGGATGTCGGCCCTGGTCGATGCCGTCACCGGTCACCTGCGGCGCGCTTCGGCCACCGCGATTGCTGCCTTCCACATGAGAGTCGCATCCACCACCCACCCGGCCCGGCGGACGTCCGAGGCGGCCAAGCTGGCGCTGGCCTGGGTGCGCACGGAGGAGGCCGAGCCGCTCCTTGCCCGCGAGCTGGTGGCCCAGGCGAGGCAGGAGCAGGCGTCGTACGACTCCTCTCTCCTCGGGGCGGTGGCCGGCCTGCTGGGAGCTCGCTTGGCCACCGACGAGGGAGACGTAGGTCTCGCGCTGGTCGAGCTCCGAGTGGCCGTCGAGGACCTTCGCGACCCGCACGACGCCGACGACGCCGGCGCGTCGCGCCGTGACGACACGGTCAGGAACGGCTGCCTCGCGCGCACCCTGCTGCTCGCCCAGGCCGACGCGCTGACCCGGCTCGGTCGACCAGGCGAGGCCGTCGCCCTCGTCCGCACACTCGCTGACGGCCGCCAGCCCCACGAGCTGGATGTCGAGGTCGCGCTGCAGCAGGCGCTGCTCGCCGCCGGGGATCCGGCTCGAGACCTCGCCCGACTCGCCCCGGCACGCCATGCGACGTGGCCCGAGGACAAGCCCCTGTCCCTAGACGTCGCTCGCTGGCTGGTGCTGACGCAGGGCGCGATCGCGGACGGCGACCCCGCAGCAGCGGTCGGCTTCCTCGGTCAGGCCCTGAGAGCCGCGGCGCCCGAACACCTCCGCAGACCGTTCCTGCAGGCGCCCTGCGAGGTCCAGGAGCTGCTCACCGCCAGTGGTCTCGCCGGCCGCACCCGCTGGCTGACGGCCCCCTCGGACGCCGCCGGGGGCATGCATCGGAGCGTTCACATCCCCGAGCAGAGGCAGGCGCCCGACACGCATGAACGGCCCGCACCGGTCGTCATCCCGTTGACGAAGAAGGAGACCGAGGTCCTCGGCTACCTCGCCCAGCTTCTCACCACGGACGAGATCGCCGCGGCGATGGTGGTGTCCGTCAACACCGTGCGGAGCCACGTGCGCAGCATCCTGCGGAAGCTGGGTGTCCCCCGTCGCAACGATGCCGTACGCCGCGCCTGGGATCTGCGGCTGCTGCCCCCTGACAACGCGGCCTGACCCGTCGAATGCACGCAGCCGGCGAAGCGTCACTTCTTCTTCGTGGGGTGGATCTTCTCCGAGAAGGTCTCCGCTGAGCCCTTGCTGCGTGCCTCGGCGCGCTTCTCCTTGAGGGACTTGCCGGATTTCTTGGACATGCTCTGCCGAGGCGACTTGTCGCTCATGTGACATCTCTCTAGGAGGAAGCCTGAACGGCTCCGGATCCCGAGAGCACGCCCTGACGGCAACCGCGATGGCCGGCTCCGGCTCGTTACTGCGGACGGCGGACGGCGGCCTCGAACTGCTGCAGCGACCGCTTGACGCTCGTCTCGAAGTCACGCACGACCCGCTTCAGGGACGACACCTCGTCGTCGTGCTTCTCATGCCAGTGACGGTGGCGATAGGAGTCGGCGACCGCCGCCCCGCACTTGCTGCACGTCTCCAGGTCTGCCATCTCGACCTCTCATCCTTGGGCCGCCTACGCCGTGGTCGGGCCGTGTGGGTCCCAAGGTAAGCACTCAGAAGAGAGTCAGGTACCGGTCGATCTCCCACTGAGCGACCACCGAGTGGTACTCGGCGAACTCGGCGGCCTTCACGCGGGCGTAGTAGTCGACGTAGTCCCCGTCACGCACCTTGCCGAACGCGGCCCGCAGCACGTCGTCACCGCCGAGCTGCGCGACGGCGTCCGCCAGCGTGGCCGGGAACTGCTGGATCCCCATCTCCTTGATCGCGCCGGCGTCGAGCGCGAACAGGTTCGTCTCCACCGGAGCGCCGGGGTCGAGGCCGCGCTCGATGCCGTCCATGCCGGCGGCCAGGATCGCTGCAGTGGACAGATACGGGTTGGCGGAGCCGCAGACGCCTCGGTGCTCGATCTGCCCGCCCTCGGGCACACGCAGCATGACCGTGCGGTTGTTGCCGCCGTAGGTGATGTAACCCGGCGCCCAGGTGGCGCCGGAGTTGGGGGCGCCGACGCCGATCCGCTTGTAGGAGTTGACGGAGGGAAGCACCAAGGACGACATGGCCAGGCCGTGCTCGAGCTGGCCGGCGAGGAACTGGCGCCCGAGTGTGCTCAGACCGAGTCCGTGCGGGTCGTCGTCGCCCTCGAAGAGCGGCCGGTCGTCGGTGGACCACAGGCTCATGTGCGTGTGCAGCCCGTTGCCGGTGAGGTGGCTGAAGGGCTTGGGCATGAAGGTGGCGGTCATGCCGGCCTCATGCGCCAGCATGTGGATCATGTAGCGGAAGAAGATCGTGCGGTCGGCAGTGACGAGGGCCTCGTCGTACTCCCAGTTCTGCTCGAACTGCCCCAACGCGTCCTCGTGGTCGTTCGCGTAGTTGCCCCAGCCGAGCTCGTTGACGTACTGCGAGACCCTGATCAGGTGGTCCCACATGCGGCTCAGGCCCTTGGCCTCGTAGCAAGGCTTGGCGCTGTTGTCGAGGGGATCCGCGATGTGGATGTGGCCCTGCTCGTCGCGCCGCAGAAGGTTGTACTCCGCCTCCACGCCGGTCTTGAACACCCAGCCGTGATCTTCGCGAGCCCGGTCCAGGAGGTTGCGAAGGATGACTCTGGGGGCATAGGGCCACGGCTCACCCTCCACGTGCGGGTCGCAGTGCAGGACGGCCACGTCCCGCCGCCACGGCAGCCGCATGTAGGACTGCGGGTCCGGGATGGCCATCAGGTCCGGATCCGCCGGGGTCTGGCCCATGTCCCCCACCGCGAACCCGGCGAACCCCGCGCCGGAGCTCAGCAGCATGTCCAGGGAGGCCGTCGGCACCAGCTTGGCGCAGGGCTTCCCGTGCATGTCCACGAACATGGCCATGAAGAACTGGACACCGTCCGCCTCCGCGCGCTCGCGCAGCCAGTCCTTCTGGTCCTCGGGGATCGTCGTCATGGGTGCGCTACCTTCCCTCTTGTCCTGGAATCCAGCTCGTGCCCGCCAACGGAACTCCCGCCATCGCCGCAGCCTCGATGCTCAACGCGACCAGGTCCTCCGGCTCGAGGTTGTGGACGTTGGACTTCCCGCACGCCCGGGCGAGCGTGGTGAGCTCCATGACGAGGGTCTTCAGGTAGTTCGTCACGCGTCGAGCCCCGATCTCGGGGTCGAGACGACGCTCGAGCTCAGGGTCCTGCGTGGTGATCCCCACCGGACACCGGCCCGTCTGCATGTGGTGACAGTAGCCGGGCGCCGTACCGAGCCGCGCATAGTCCTCGGTGACGTCGACCTCGACGCCGTCGATGAGCGCGGATGCGGAGTTGCACCCCAGCGCCACGAGTGACGCCATCCCGATCGAGACGGCATCGGCACCGAGCGCCAGTGCCTTGGCCACATCCGCGCCGGTGCGGATGCCGCCGGAGACGATGAGCTGCACGGTGTCCTCCATGCCCACGTCGCGCAGCGCCTCGGCGGCCAGCCGGACAGCCGCGAGAGTCGGTATGCCGGTGTGCTCGATGAAGACGTCCTGGGAGGCGGCGGTGCCGCCGACCATGCCGTCCACCACGACGACCTCGGCGCCGGCTTCGACGGCCAGCTTCACGTCGTTGCTGACCCGCGTGGCACCGACCTTCACGTAGATCGGCACCTGCCACTGGGTGGCCTCGCGCAGCTCGTCGATCTTGATGCGGAGGTCGTCGGGCCCCGTCCAGTCCGGGTGCCTGCTTGCCGATCGCTGGTCGATGCCGGCGGGCAGGGTGCGCATGGCCGCAACTCGCTCGCTCACCTTCTGCCCGAGCAGCATGCCGCCGCCACCCGGTTTGGCACCTTGTCCGACGACCACCTCGACCGCGTCGGCGCGCTTGAGGTCGGCCGGGTTGAACCCGTAGCGGGAGGGCAGGCACTGGTACACCAGCCGCTCGGAGGCACGCCGTTCCTCCTCCGTCATCCCCCCGTCACCCGTGGTGGTGGAGGTGCCCATCGCGGTCGCGGCCCGGCCCAGAGACTCCTTCGCCGTCGCGGAGAGGGCTCCGAAGCTCATCCCGGCGATCGTGATCGGGATGTCGAGGATGAGCGGGTTCTCGCTGAACCTGGTGCCGAGGACCGTCTGGGTGTCGCAGCGTTCCCGGTACCCCTCCAACGGGTAGCGCGAGGCGGAGGCGGTCAGGAAGGTGAGGTCGTCGAAGGAGGGCAGCGTGCGCTTGCTGCCGGCCCCGCGGATCTCGTAGCGCCCGGTCCGCGCCATCTCGTGCACCTGGGCGATCAGCTGTGGCGGGAAGGAGCCGCTGGGCCGGAGCTGCGCGTCAGGGACCCGTGGCGAGCCCGCCAGGGAAAGGTCTTGGGGCTCGGCGGACATCAGTACTTCTGCTCCTTGAGTGCGTCGAAGTTGTAGAGGTGCTTGGCCGAGGCGACCCGGGTGACGTTCTCGGGGGAGACGTGGTCGAACCCGGCCCGCTCGACGAGCGAGCGCACCCGGGCGACGTCCTCCTCGGTGAGGTCCTCGACCTGCGCGTCGGAGCCCAGCGACGCGATGCTCCCGGCGACGTAGATGACGGCTTCGTACAGCGAGTCACCGAGCGCGTCCCCGGCGTTGCCGCCGATGAGGATGGTCCCGGCCTGCGCCATGAAGCCGGACATGTGGCCGACGTCGCCGCCGACCGCCAGCTCCGCGCCCTTGAGGGAGATGCCGGCCCGTGAGGAGGTGTCCCCGTGCACCACGATGAGCCCTCCGTGCGCGGTGGCCCCGCAGCACTCGGAGGCGTTGCCGCGCACCCGGACGGTGCCCGACATGAGGTTCTCGGCCAGGGACCACCCGACGAAGCCGTCGACCTCGATCGACGGGCCGTCGCAGAGTCCACCGATGAAGTAGCCGGCGTGACCTGCGATCTCGATCTCGAGCTCCTGGTCCAGCGCCACGGCGAGGTTGTGCCGTCCCCGGGGGTTGAGGATCCGCACGCGCGAGCCCGCAGGGAGCGCATGAAGCGCCGCGTTGACCTCACGGGTCGACATCGCGGCACAGTCCAGCTCGACGGAGCTGCTCACTCCGCTCTCCGGAGCGGTATCGGTCACCGTTCCCATACGTGGATCTCCCCCGGCGTCGGCTCGAAGACCCTCGCCAACTCGATGCCGGGCAGGCTGGTCATCGCGATGTACTCGGACGTGACCGCGACGTACTCGTCCGTCTCGGCGACGACCAGCGGCTTGCAGGCGAAGGAGTCCCGGACCACCGCGAACTCACGTCCGGTGGTGACCAGCAGCGTGTAGAAGCCGTCCATGTCGCGGCCCACGGTCTTCAGCGCCGTCTCCAAGGTGGCTCCGGAGTCGATCTCGCGCCCGATCAACCGGGCTGCCACCTCCGAGTCGTTGTCGGTCACGCAGTTGATGCCCTGCTGCGCGAGCCGGCGCCGCACGGTCGCGTGGTTGGAGAACGACCCGTTGTGCACCAGCGCGAGGTCCGCGTTCGGCGCGAACGGGTGGGAGTGGTCCGTGGTCACGGCCGACTCGGTCGCCATCCGGGTGTGTCCGACGCCCTGGTAGCCGGTGCGGTTCTCGATCTCGTGGCGGCGACAGATGTCTCGCGGTCTGCCGACGTCCTTCACCACCTCGATGTGCCGGCCGAAGCCGACCACCGTGGCGTCGGGCCGCCTTTCGGCGAGGCGCGACGTCACCGCCTCCACCTGGTCGGAGGCGATCAGCACGGCGCCATCCGGCCTGATCCGCTCGCACGTCACCGTGCTGCCGAGGTCCTGCGAGAGCTCCAGCGCGAGCGTGGCCACCTCTGCCTTGGTGTCCGCCGCGGGGTCCAGCTCGTCGATGCGCACGGAGTACCGGAAGAAGCCCTCCGGAACCGGCTCCGCGTAGATCGCCAGGCCCGCGGAGTCGGGCCCTCGGGTCTCGAGGCAGTCCAGCATGGGACTGAGCAGCCGACCGAGAGACTCACGGTGACGCTCCGTCTTCAGGTGCAGACCGACGATGCCGCACATAGGGTGCCCCTTTCCACGAACCGACACGTCAGGGTGTCGGAGGTTTGGCGGCCGGAGTCACCGCCGACATTGGTCCCATGGGAGGCCCAATGTCTGCGGCGAGCAAAACACCCGCCAGAACGCCTGTCAAGCGTTGCCGCCGCCGCTCTTCACGCCTGCTCAGGACGCGTCGCTGACGAACGAGCGGAGCTGGTCGCGGGTGTGCTCGATGTGCTCGGCCATCAGGGCGCTCGCGCGGGCGCTGTCCCCGTCCCGCACCGCCTCGTAGATGGCCTGGTGGTCGGCCAGCACAGGCGCGACCGGCTCTGCGAAGGCCAGCAGGTCGTAGGGAGTGAACAGCTCCAATCGCGCCTCCCGTATCGCCACGTCGAGGCGTCGGTTCCTCGCGGCCCTGCTGAGGGCGTCGTGGAACGCGCCGTCCGCGTGGCGGAACGCCGTACGCGAGTCCCGCTCGGAGGAGCGCAGCAGCCGCATCGCGCGCAGGGCTGCGCGCATCTCGGCGAGCTCGGTGCGGCTAGCCCGCTGAGCGGCCAGGGCGGCCGCCTTGCTCTCCACGGCGATCCGGAAGTCGATCAGCTCGTCCAGCTCTCCTGCCATGTTGCGCAGCCGGTGCCGCCACGCCTCGAGGGGCTGGGAGAGCTCCGTGACGAACGCGCCGCCGGAGGCACCCCGACGCACCTCCAGGTAGCCGCTGTCCACCAGCTGGCGGATGCCGAGCCGGACGCTGACCCGGGCGACGCCGAGCTGCTCGGCGAGCTCCCGCTGGGGCGGGAGCCGGTCCCCAGGGCTGTATTCACCCGCATGGATGCGGCCACGCAGGTGCGCCGCCACCGCGTCGGACGTGAGGACCGTGGTGACCACGGGCTCATCGTAGGTGGCCCTAGACTCCCGGCCCAGGAGGTGCCGATGACGGGTCCGTCGTGGGAGCGACCGATGGTCGCGCCCGAGGAGTCCGACCGCGCCGAGGCCGCCCTGCGGTTGGTCGTGTCCCAGCGGCTGCGCGAGTTCCGCACGGACCTCGACTGGACGCTGAGCCAGCTCGGCGGTCGCAGCGGCGTCTCCAAGGCCATGCTCTCGAAGATCGAGAACGCGCAGACCACGCCGACCCTGGCGACCCTCGCCCGGATCGCAGCCGCGCTGTCCGTGCCCGTCACCGCGTTCTTCCGCGGACTCGACGAGGAGCACGACCTGCTCCACGTGAAGTCCGGCCAGGGTCTGGAGCTCCAGCATCGAGGATCGGCTGTCGGGCAGCGCTACCAGCTCCTCGGTCGCATGCGGTTCCCGCACGACCGCCTCGAGCCCACGCTCGTGACGATCGAGTCCGACGCCGAGAGGTTCCCGCTCTACCAGCACAGCGGCACCGAGTTCCTGTACCTGATCAGCGGGAGCCTCGAGTACGGGTACGGCAGCCGGACCGTCCTGATGGAGCCGGGTGACGCGCTGCAGTTCGTCGGCGAGGTACCTCATGGCCCGGTCCGTGCGGTGTCGCTGCCCGTTCGGATGCTGTCACTGAAGGCGGTCACGTCCGGAGCCCCGAGCATGATGTGAACAACACGGCGGGGCGTCTTCTACCCAAGGTAGACGGTGTTTCCTGCCGAGACGTATGCTCCCCACGCACCGGCGGCCGAGAGGAAACGCGGAGATGTCACGACGTCAGGCACGGTCCGGATCGACGCGGACGGACAGGCCCAGGACCAAGGTGTCGGGGTACTCAGCGGGAGCCCTGGTACGCCAGGGGCTGCGCTCGACGCCCGAGTGGGAGCGCGCCTGGGCCTCGCACGACCTGCGGGACCGCTACGAGGTGGTGATCATCGGCGGCGGGCTGCACGGCCTGGCCACGGCCTACTACCTGGCGTCGAGGCACGGCATCACCGATGTGGCCGTGCTCGACAAGGGATACCTCGGCAGTGGCGGCTCCGGCAGGAACACGGCCATCGCACGCTCGAACTACCTGACGCCCGAGGGCGTGGCCTTCTACGACCGCTCGCTGAAGCTCTACGAGAACCTCGCCGCCGAGCTCAACTACAACATCATGTTCTCCCAGCGCGGGCATCTCACGCTGGCGCACAGCGACGCCTCCCTGCGGACCATGCGCTGGCGCGCTGAGGTCAACAAGGTGCAGGGCGTCGACTCGGAGGTCATCGACCCCGCCGAGATCAAGAAGCTCGCCCCGGCGCTCGACGTCTCGGACGAGCCCCGCTACCCCGTGCTCGGCGCCCTCTACCACCCGCCGGGCGGGATCATCAGGCACGACGCAGTGGTGTGGGGCTACGCCCGAGGCTCGGACCGGTACGGCGTCCACCTGCACCAGGGCACCGAGGTGGTCGGCATCGACACCGAGCACGGCAAGGTCACCGGGGTCCAGACGTCCCGTGGGCGCATCTCGACCGGGACGGTCGTGAACTGCACCGCCGGCTGGTCCACGCTCATCAACGACATGGTGGGCGTTCGCACCCCGATCGTGACCGCCCCACTCCAGGCCGCCGTCACCGAGCCGGTCAAGCCCTTCCTCGACCCCGTCGTGGTCTCCGGGACCTTGCACGTCTACGTGAGCCAGACCGCACGCGGCGAGCTCGTGTTCGGCGCGAGCGTCGACCCGTTCGCGCAGTACTCCATGCGCGGGTCCCTCGAGTTCATCGAGGGCCTGGCCGGTCACGTGCTGGAGCTCATGCCGGGGCTCTCGAAGATGCGGGTGCTGCGCCAGTGGGCCGGACTGTGCGACATGACGCCCGACTACAGCCCGATCATGGGGCCGACCGAGGTGGAGGGCTTCCACGTGGACATCGGGTGGGGCACCTACGGGTTCAAGGCAGGTCCCGTCGCCGGGGAGCAGATGGCACTGCTCATCGCCGACGGCAAGCCGCCCGCTCTGATCGAGCCCTTCGGCCTCGACCGGTTCCTGGCCGGGGAGCTGGTCGGCGAGAAGGGTGCCGCGTCCGTTGGCCACTGACCAGAGCCAGTCCCGCACCGGAGGTTCCCCGAGATGATCGTCCTGCAGTGTCCGTGGTGCGGCCCCCGCAACGTCGCCGAGTTCTACTCCCTCGGTGAGGTCGTCGACCGTCCGGACCCCAGCACCGCCACCCGTGCGGCGTGGCGGAGCTACCTCTACCTGCGCAGCAACCCCGCGGGACAGGTTCACGAGCGCTGGTTCCACCGAGCCGGCTGCCGGCGGTACTTCGACGCCGAGCGCGACACCCGGGACAACACCGTCTTCTCCACCTCGCCGCTGGGCCAGGAAGAGACCGGAACAGGAGCCCAGTCATGACGTCCCCAGGTGAGACCAACCGCCTCGCCCGAGTGCCCGGCGAGGTGATCGACCGCGAGCGCCCGGTCCGCTTCACCTTCAACGGCACCTCCTACCGCGGCTACCACGGCGACACCATCGCGTCGGCCCTGGCCGCCTCGGGCGTGCGCGTCTTCAACCGCAGCTTCAAGTACCACCGTCCCCGCGGCCTGATGACGGCGGGCTGGGTCGACCCCGGCCTGATGATGCAGGTCGGCGACGACCCCAACGTCCGAGGTGGCCACCGCCTCGTCGCGGAGGGCTTGGACGTGCACAGTCAGGACGCGTGGCCGTCGCTGAAGTACGACGTCAAGGCCGTCAACGGCCGGATCGGCCGGTTCCTGGCGCCCGGTTTCTACTACAAGACCTTCATCAAGCCGCAGCGGTTGTGGCCGGCGTACGAGGCCGTCCTGAAGCGCTTCGTGCATGCCGGCTCGGTGGATCTGTCGACACCGCACCGGCAGGTCGACAAGACCTACGCGCACCCCGATGTGCTGGTGGCCGGCGGCGGCCCGGCGGGCATGCGCGCGGCCCTGGCGGCCACGGAGGCCGGTGCACGCGTGCTCCTGGTGGAGGAGGACCACGAGCTCGGTGGCCACTGGCGCTGGAGCGGTCCCGGACAGCTCGACGAGCTGGAGCAGCTGCGGCGGCAGGTCGCCGAGGCCGCGGACCTGGAGGTCCTCGTGGACTCGGTCGTGATCGGTCGCTACGACGGCAACTGGGTGGGCGTCGTGGTCCGGAGTGCGGACGGCGCGGAGCGGCTCGTCAAGGTCCGCGCCAAGAGCCTCGTGGTGGCTCCCGGTCTGATCGAGCGGCCGTACGTCTTCGCCGACAACGACCTTCCGGGCGTGGTCCTCGGCACCGCGGTGCGGCGGCTCGTGAACCTCTACGCCGTGCGGCCCGGTGAGAGGGCGGTCGTCTTCACCGCCAACGCGCACGGGGACGCCTGTGTGGACGACCTCCACCGCGCTGGTGTGGAGGTCGCCGAGGTGGTCGACGGTCGCACCGGAGCCACGGTGGTGCGGGCGAACGGGCGACGTGGCGAGCTTGCCTCGGTGGAGCTGTCGGACGGGCGCACCGTGCCCGCCGACCTGCTGGTGGTGTCGGCGGGCTGGACCGCGCCAACCTCGCTGGTCAACATGGCAGGAGACCGTCCGGTCTACGACCCGCAGGCGGCGCGCTTCTTCCCGTCCTCGCTGCCCGACGACGTGCTGGTCACCGGCGGGCTCGCCGGCGACGGCTCGGTCTCGGAGCTCCTCGAGCACGCGGCGCGCACCGGCCAGGAGGCCGCACGCCGCGCCGGTCTGGTCGCCCGCGGCTGGGCCACGGGCATGCCCACGAGACCCGACGACGCTCAGCCGCTCCCGGGAGACACGCAGCCGGTCGAGGTGCCGCCGCTGCCCCGCTCGCCGCACCCGGAGCTGTTCCGGTCCACCACGCACGGGTTCGTGGACTTCTCCGAGGACGTGACGAGCAAGGACCTCTTCGTCGCCGTGGCCGAGGGCTACGACTCCTCGGAGCTCGCCAAGCGCTATACGACCGCGACCATGGGGCCGCTCCAGGGCAAGCTCGAGACCATCAACGCCGTGGCCGTCATCGCCGAGGCCAAGGGCGCCACTGTCGCCGACACCGGTACGACTGTCTGGCGGCCGCCATACGCTCCGACGACGCTGGGCGCGCTGGCCGGACGATCGCTCGAGCCGGTCCGGTACTCGCCGATGCACGAGTGGCACGTGGCCCACGGCGCCCGGCCGCTCGTCGCGGGCGCCTGGATCCGACCCGAGCACTACGGCGACCCCGCCGCTGAGGTGCGCGCCGTCCGCGAGGCCGTCGGCATCATCGACGTCACGCCGATCGGGAAGCTCGACCTGCGCGGGCCCGACGTCCCCCGCCTGCTCGAGCTGCTCTACGTCAACAAGTGGAAGCAGCTCGCCGAGGGCAAGGTGCGCTACGGCGTCATGTGCGCCGAGGACGGCGTCGTCCTCGACGACGGGGTGACGGGCCGGCTCGGCCCGGACCACTACCTGATGTCGACGACGTCCAACGGCGCCGCGGTGGTGTGGGAGTGGGTGGAGAGCTGGCTCCAGACCAGCCATCCCGAATGGCAGGTCCACTGCGTACCCGTCACCACGTCCTACGCCAGCATCAACTGCGCCGGGCCACGGTCGCGCGAGCTGCTGTCCAGGCTCACCGACCTCGACCTGGACCCGGAGTCCTTCGGGTACATGAACGTCCGCACTGCCACCGTGGCCGGCGTTCCGGACGTGGTGGTCTGGAGGATCGGGTTCACCGGCGAGCTGAGCTACGAGCTGCACGTCCCGGCCGGCTACGGCCAGCACGTGTGGGACGCGTTGATGAGTGCCGGCGCGGGGCTGGGCGTGCGTCCCTTCGGCATCGAGGCGCAGCGGATCCTGCGGCTCGAGAAGGGCCACCTCATCGTCGGCCAGGACACCGACGGGCTCACCCAGGCCTACAGCGCCGGCCTCGACTGGGCCGTCAAGCTGGACAAGCCCGACTTCGTCGGCGCCACCGAGCTGCGGTGGCAGCGCGAGGACGGTCCGGCCACGCAGCTCGTCGCCCTTCAGCCGCTGGACCGCGACGTCGTCCCGCCGGAGGCCAGCCAGATCGTCAGCGCGTCCGGTCAGATCCTCGGCCGGATCACCTCGTCGCGCCACTCCCCCACCCTGGGGCGCGGCATCTGCCTGGGTCAGCTGCGTGCAGACCTGGCTACACCCGACAGCGTCGTCCGCGTGCTCCAGCCCGACGGACGGATCATCGAGGCTCGGCTCTGCGAGCACCTCGCCCATGTGGATGCCGAAGGAGTGCGGGCCCGTGCCTGAGACACGTCCGACTGCGCGGAGCGCCTTCCTGGGCGCCGCGTCCCTCACCCGCGTCGCGGAAGGGTGGGAGGTGCCGACCGGCGACGCCCGCGGAGACGTCGCGCTGGCCGACCTCAGCGGCCTCGCGAAGGTGCTGGTGAAAGGCCCGGCCACGGGTCCCGCGTCCGCCGAGCTGGTCGCCCGCCTGGGCACCCGCTTCGGCCGTGCCGCCTGGGACGGCGACCGGCTGGTCACCGGGGCGGCGCCCGGAGAGTGGTTGGTGCTGGGCCCGCGAGGGACCGCGCCAGGGACCGTGGACCACTACCGGACCGAGCTGGCGGGCGTCACCGACGAGCTGGTGACGGTGATGGATCTCACGCACGGACGAGCGCTGCTGCGGGTGCACGGGCCTTCCGCCCGGTCGCTGCTGCGGCGGCTCACTGCCCTCGACCTCGACGACCGTTTCGTCCCGGACGGGTCGGCGCTGCGTACGAGCGTCGCCGGGCTGGTGACCGATGTCGTCCGTGACGACGTCGCCGGCTCCTCGTCGTACCTCCTGCACTGTGAGCGGTCCAGCGGCCGGTACCTGCTCGACACCCTGCGTGCGGCGGGAGAAGACCTCGGGGCGCAGCTGGAGGACGGCCACCCGTCCTGGGGCGGGTCGGTGACGTCCCGGTGACCGGGGCGCCGACGGTGAGCCCCACGACGAACCCGCAGTCCCTGTTCACGTTGCCTTTCGAGACGATTCTGCGACGTACGGCGGAGCGCACGGCGTACCCCGGCGGAGGGGCGGCGTCGGCGATGGCCTGTGCGTCGGCTGCCTCGCTCGTCGCGATGGTCGCGCGCTACACCGGTGACGCCGCGGCGGTCGCCGTGACCGACGCCGAGTCGGCCATCGAGGAGCTCCACCACCTCGCGGACGAGGACGAAGTGGGATTCGCCGACCTCATGGAGGCCTGGGCAGAGCCCAAGGACGCTCCCGGCCGAGCGGAACGGGTCGCCTCCGCTGCCTCGCGCGCCTCCGAGGTGCCCTTGCGGATCTGCCGGCTGGGCGCGAAGGTCGCGACGCACGCCGCATCGTTGGCCGCCGAGGGCAAGCGCGACCTCCGGGGCGACGCGTTCGCCGCGGCCTACCTGTGCTTGGCCGGCGTACTCGGCTCGGCACGGCTGGTCGAGCTCAACGCCGGTCAGGCGAGCGACCTGGCGCCCGTCGAGGAGGTCCGCGCCCACGTCGCATCCACTCGCGACCTCGTACGCCGTCTCGACGAGGCTCGGTCATGACCGGCGCGACGATCGACGGCGTCGCCTACGCGCGCGACCTCAAGGCGGCGACGGCCCGGCTCATCACCGAGGTCCAGGAGCAGGGGGTGCACGTCGGCCTGGCGACCGTGATGGTGGGTGACGACTACGCCGCGGCGGCATACGAGCGACGGCTGCGCCATCTCGCCGAGGAGCTCGGCTGCGGGTACCGCTGCGAGCGGATGCCGGCCTCCGCGTCCGAGGCGGAGGCGGTGGCCCGGGTGGGCCAGCTCGATGCGGACCCCCGGGTCAGCGGCATCCTGGTGCTGCGGCCCCTGCCGCCGCATGTCTCCGAGGTGGCGCTGTACCGGGCGCTCGACCCGCTCAAGGACATCGAGTCGATGCACCCGGTCAATGCCGGGCTGCTGGCACTGGGCCGCCCACGGTACGTCCCGTCCACACCCGCGTCGGTCTTCCACCTCCTGGACCGCTACCTGATCTCGACCGGTCGCGAGCCCGACGAGTTCTACCGTCGCAGTCGGCTGGTCGTGGTGGGGCGGTCCCTCAACGTGGGCAAGCCTGCCGTGTTGCTGGGGCTCGGTCGCGGTGCCACGGTGATCGCCTGCGACGAGCACACCTCACGGTCCGGCTTCCTCCACGAGTGCACCCGGCAGGCCGACATCCTGGTGTCCGCGGCCGGCGTGCCGGGTCTCCTGGGCGGGCAGCACGTCAAGCCCGGTGTGATCGCCGTCGACGTGGGGATCAACCCCGTCACCGACCCGGTGTCAGGACGTACCCGCCTGGTCGGCGACCTGGTCTTCGACGAGATCCGGGAGGTGGCCGAGGCCGTCTCACCGGTGCCGGGCGGGGTCGGGCCGATCACCGACGTCTGCCTGCTCCACACGACCGCTGCCGCGGCTCGGCTCACGGCGGAGCAGGCAGCCGCGGAGATTCGCTGCGAGACGGCCGACCTGCCCACCCCCTTCCCTGTGGGGCGGTAGTCGCCGGCGACCTCTCAGGCCCCGCCTCCGGCCGTCGGCACACCGTGCGGGTCCGTGGCCGCCCGCTCTATCCCCGCTGTCATCGCGCAGACATCGTCAAGCAGGGCGGTGAGCTCACCGGCCGTGAGGTTCACGACGAACTTGGCGCGCTTGACGATGCGGTACTGGCCGAGCTCGGCGCGCGCGAGTCGGGTGACGAGACGCGCGCCGGTCGGGGTCACGAGCAAGTCCTTGGTGCGCGGGTCGTGCAGGAGCGGCAGCGCTGCGGACAGCCCGCCGAGGTTCGGCGTGCCGCCGAGCGGTGTCGCCACCCGGATGTGTTGTGGCCAGTCCGGCGGGACGGGATGCTGGACGGGGAACCGCTCCCCCGGCGAGACGATGTCCGTCGAGCTCGGCCGGAGCAGGATGTCGACGGGCCCCGCGAGCGGCAGCGGCTGGCGCCGGGTCACCGACAGCCAGAGCGTCGGGAGCTGACGCAGCGCCAACGTGTCGGCGATGACCGCCACGGTGACCGGCGCCCCGCGGTAGGTGCCGGTCAGGACCGGGTAGTCGATCCCCCGCTGCGCCAGCTCGGAGTCCTCCAGCACGCCTCGCACGCTGTCGAGGATGCTTCGCCGTTCGTCGGCGACGCGGCGGACATGCCCCATCTGCATCCTGACGAGCAGGAAGCCGGCGACGGCGACGATCGCTAGCAGCAGCACGTGCTCAGTAGCCCTTGGGGCGCGGCCACGGCATCGTGAACTGCTGCCCCTTGCGGACGTACCGGTAGCGGAAGAGCACGAACCACACCGACGCGAGCAGGTAGAAGATGACCAACGTGACGAGGGTGGTGCCGTATCCGAGGAAGGTGGCGAACAGCACCAGGACCGCGATGACCGCCAGTGTGATCGCCGGGAGCGGGTGGAGGGGGTGCGTGTAGCCGCGGTGGAGGCGGCCGAGGGGCCACAGCTTCCGGAAGCGGAACATGTTCGGAACCATGAACGAGTACATCAGCAGTGCGGACAGGATCGAGAAGGTGATGACCGTCGCAAGGAGCTCCGGCTTGTTCAGCAGCACGGGAAGGATCGCGAAGGCGATCGCCACAGGGACCAGGAACAGGATGGCCCGGAACGGCGTCCGGTAGCGCGGGTGGATGGCGCCGAACCAGGCCGGCAGGTAGTTGTCCCGCCCCATCGAGAACCAGGCCCGCGACGCGTCGTTGATGCAGCCGTTGGCGGAGGCGAGGGTGGCGAAGACCGTGCCCACGGCGAGCAGTGTCGCGACCGCCCCACCGGCGCTGACCAGGGCGGTGTCGAACAGCGGGGTGATGGACACGCTCAGGTACTGCCACGGAAGGCTTCCGACACAGACGTACCAGGTCAGGACGGCGGCGAGCAGGAGCGTGATGATCCCGGTCATCGTGCCGAGCGGGATGGACCGCGCCGCCGACCGGCACTCCTCCGCCGCCTGGCAGGTGCCCTCGATGCCCAGGTAGTACCACATGCCGAACTGGAAGGCCGCGAGCACTCCGAGCCATCCGTACGGCAGGGCGTTGGCGTGAGAGGAGGCGAGGCCGTGGAAGTGCAGCTGCGCGTCCGGGCTCCACCCCTGGAGCGAGATGAACAGCACCACGATGGCGAGCGCGGCGACCGCCGTGATCACCAGGTTGATGGAGAGGGTCGCCAGAACCCCGCGGTAGTTGAGGAACGCGAGGACCATGATGGCGAGGATGATGAACGCGTACTGGTTCACGCTGCCGGTGTAGCCGAGGTGCGTGGCGATCGTCGACACCAGATAGCTCATGACGTTGGCGTCGGCCGCCTCGAGCATCGTGTACTCGAGGACCAGGAACAGCCCGACGTTGAACGCCATGAGCGGGCCGATCATGTGCTTCGCCTGCGTGTACTGACCGCCGGCGGCCGCTACCGTCGAGGTGACTTCCGAGTCGATCATCGCGACGCAGGTGTAGAGCACGCCGACGACCCAGGCCGCGATCAGGGCGCCGAACATGCCGCCCTTCTGGACGGAGAAGTTCCAGCCCATGTACTCACCGACGAGGACGATCCCGACGCCGAGCCCCCAGATGTGGGCCGGACCCAGAACCTTCTTCAGCGCCAGGTGGCTCCTCGCCCCGCCCCCATCAGTCGCCGCCCGGACTCCTTCCGGCGTCGGGCTGCTCGGCACCACACTGGTCACGCGCGCTCCTCGGTCGGGTCCAACAGCTGCTCGGCAGCCGGTGAGGTCAACAGCTCGTCGGTGCCCTCCACCGACGTGGTCAGGAACTCCTCGTCGTGCTCGCGGGAGACCTTCACCGCATCGAAGAGCATCCAGGCGCCCAGCAGAGCGCTGATGATCCAAGCCAGGTACTCAGCCACGTGCACGATCATGCTGAACCTCTTCCGGACGGGGATGACGGTACGTCGACAGGCGGCCCGAACCGTTCATGGATGACCTCCCTGTACTCCCGGAAGGACGCTATGTAGACGAAGAGCAGGTAGGCGCCGATCACCCCGAACGTGAGGAGCAGTGCCAGCGGGCTGATCGGGTACTGCTTCGAGCCCGACTTGGCGGTGCTGGCAGCCACTTGGTCGTTGACGCCCTTGAGATCCACGAGGCCCTCGTCGATCGCCGCCTGGTACTGCTGACGCTCGGTCTGGGTGATCGGGAGCTGCGACAACGGCTTCACGCTGGACGTGGTCGGCGCCGCAGCCGAGTTGCTGTAGTAGGTCACGCCGAACAGCACCGCGAACAGCAGTGCCAAGATGAACACCGAGTCGAAGATCTGGCCACGCTTGCTCTGCTTCGGCGGGACGTAGCCGCCGGTATCCCTCACTGCGGTTCCGGTGCTCACGCGGGCGTCACCCCATCCTTCTTCAGGCTCTTCTCCAGGCGGCGGGCCACCTTGAGCTCACGCAGGTGCGCGACGTCCCGTCGGTAGATGAAGTCCTTGTCGCGGTGATAGTTGCGGACCAGGTACAGCATCGAGGCGACGTTGTAGACGAGCAGCACGGCGGCCGAGGCGACCAGGAGCGCCTTCACTGCCGTGCTCGGCATCACCGACCACAGTGCGATGAGCATGAAGGGCAGCACGACGAGCAACGCAACCACGAACGCGATCGCCATCCGCAGATCTCCTTGGTAGAGCGACTCCATCTGGGCCAGCACGCTCTCTTCGGCAGCGTCGTCGTGCGGCTCGAAGACCGACTCGGCCGCCGCGACCACTTCGGCCGGCAGCGCCGCTTCCTCGTCCTGCATTCGAAACCCCTCCTCGCCGGTCAGGGAAACAACTACCGGACCGGGCGGCGCGTCACCCAGAGTGCGGGAGGGCCGTCGGCTCACCGGGAAGTCTGCAGGCATTCCACACAGGGCGCAACCCCTCGCGAGGAAACCAGATCCACTGGCGGCACGGCGCGCAGATGGGGCGCCGGAAGAATCAATCGGGCGCATTCCGACGTGCGAGACGCGCGGTAGCGGGATCCGTACGGCTCCCGACGACGACAGGGGGGCGCCCACCGGAGTCACTCCGGACGGGCGCCCCCCTGACTGGGACGAGAGGTCACTCCATCTCAGGACAGGCCGAGGATCTCTCCGTCGTCGGTGAGGTCGATGTGGGTGGAGGCGGGCTGCTTGGGGAGCCCGGGCATGGTCATCACGTCGCCGCAGACGACGACGACGAAGCCGGCGCCGGCCGAGAGGCGGACCTCGCGGACGTGGAGCTCGTGGCCGGTGGGTGCGCCGCGCAGGGTCGGGTCGGTGGAGAAGGAGTACTGCGTCTTGGCGATGCACACCGGCAGGTCGCCGTACCCGTCGGCCTCGATGCGCTCCAGGCGCCGTTTGGCCTTGCCGTCCCAGGTCACCTCGGCGGCGCCGTAGAGCCGGGAGGCGACCGTCTCGACCTTCGCGGTCAGCGACAGGTCGTCGTCGTAGGTGAAGGAGAAGGTGTACGGGGACGGCTCGTCGAGCGCCTCGAGCACCCCCTTGGCAAGTGCCTCCGCGCCCGCGCCGCCGTCGGCGAAGTGGGTCGCGGGGAACGCCCGGACCCCCTCGGCGGCGACCAGGTCGACGACCTTGGCGATCTCGGCGTCGGTGTCGGTGGGGAACCGGTTCAGAGCCACCACGCACGGCACCCCGTAGACCTCGCGGATGTTGTGCAGGTGCCGCGACAGGTTGCTCATCCCGGCCTCCAGCGCACCGAGGTCCTCGGTGGCCAGGTCCCCGACCGCGACGCCGCCGTGGTACTTCAGCGCCCGGACCGTGGCCACCACGACCGCGATGTCCGGCCGGAGCCCGGACTTCCGGCACTTGATGTCGACGAACTTCTCCGCGCCCAGGTCGGCGCCGAACCCGGCCTCGGTGACCACGAAGTCGGCCAGCCGCAGCCCGGCCCGGCTCGCCATCACCGAGCTGCACCCGTGCGCGATGTTCGCGAACGGCCCGCCGTGCACGAACGCGGGCGCACCCTCGAGGGTCTGCACCAGGTTCGGGGCCAGCGCGTCACGCAGCAGCACCGTCATCGCGCCGTGCGCGTCCAGGTCGCGCGCGGTCACCGGCGCCTTGGCGCGGGTGTAGCCGATGACGATGTCCCCGATCCGCCGCTTCAGGTCCGCCCACGACTCGGTCAGGCAGAAGATCGCCATCAGCTCCGAGGCCACCACGATGTCGAACCCGTCCTGACGCGGGAACCCGTTCGCCACCCCACCGAGCCCGACCACCAGGTCCCGCAGCGCCCGGTCGTTGAGGTCCACCACCCGCTTCCAGGTCACGCTGCGCACATCGATGTCCAGCGCGTTGCCGTGGTGCACGTGGTTGTCGATCAACGCCGACAGCAGGTTGTGGGCCGCCGCGATCGCCGCGAAGTCACCGGTGAAGTGCAGGTTGATGTCGACCATCGGCACCACCTGGGCATAGCCACCACCCGCCGCGCCGCCCTTCATCCCGAAGACCGGTCCCATCGACGGCTCCCGCAGGCAGGCCACCGCCCGATGCCCCAACCCGTGCAACGCATCGGTCAACCCCACCGTCGTCGTCGTCTTGCCCTCACCCGCGGGGGTCGGCGACAGGGCCGTCATCAGGATCAACCTGCCGTTCGGCCGGTCCGACAGCGAGGACAGGTACCGCAGATCCACCTTCGCCTTGTGATGCCCGTACGGCACCAGATGCTCCGCCCCGATCCCCAAGGTCTCCTCCGCCACCTCGGTGATGGGACGCAGACGAGCGGCGTTGGCGATCTCGATGTCCGACAGCATGGGTCAGGTTCCTCCGGTGGTGTGTGCAACTGGTGATCGGCGACACAGGCTACAGCGTCAGGTTCGAGCTGCGGCTTCGTCATACTTCGCGAGCCAGGCCCGCGTCACGTCGAGGTAGCCGCTCAGGCCTTTGTACTCGGCCAGTTCCGGCGGCAGGGTGCTCAGCACCCGGTGGAGCCGTTGCCCCCAGCCGGGGACCGTCACGAGGTCGTTCAGACTGATCAGGTAGCAGCGGATGGGGAACACGATCGCGTTGGACCGAGGCAACCGGAAGAAGACCTGCAGCTCCACCCGAAGATGGACCTTCTCTCCGACGTTCTCCGGGGTGACGGTCGACCGCTCGATACCCCACTTGTGGTAGTTCTCCGGGCTGGTGTCGAGCCGCGGGTTGATCGTCATGGTCCAGTTGAGCCGGCGCGCCGCGCGGCTCTGCTGCAGGTTGAGGAGGTACTTGAGCGCCCGGTCGAACACGCCCATCTCGTGCGCGAGTGGAACGGGACCGTGCCACTCGAAGAAGTTCATGCCGATGTCGAAGTCCAGGGACCAGTCGGCCTGCGTGGTGGTGATCCCCGCGTCCATCCAGAGGTTGTCGTCGCGCTGGTCGAGCAGGCAGAAGTCACCCTGGCTCTGACGCGTGACGTATTCCATCGGGCCCATGGGCTCGCCGCCCTCGGCGCCGCCCGGTCGCGGCGGAAGTGTCGACGTGTCGCCGAAGACGAAGGTGTCGTCGATCCCCAGTGGTCGGTTGACCCAGTGCCAACGGTTGCCTGGCCCCTGCTCGAGGCTGAAGTGGTCGGGATAGTCCGACGCCATGTTCGTCATGAGGAGCTCGAGAAGGTCCCAGCCCGCGAGGTCCATGTGCGGCAGCGACTGGCAGCGCAGCGGGTCCTCGGCGAGGACCAGGGCCCGGTCGCGCATCTCTGACACATAGTGCTCATCGACGTCGATCGGGTGCTCGAGCACCGAGCCGACCGGCCCGGGCGTGTGGGTCTCGATGTTCACGCTGTACATGTACTCGTCCCGATCGAACGGGAACGGAAAGCGTCGGATCGCCTCTGGACTGTTGTAGAAGGTGAAGTCGTCGCGGAACGTCTCCGTGTGGAAGTCCAGTGCCATGGTGGATCCCTCTCTGTGCTCGTCCTCGATGCGGGTCGCGGAGCCGTGGACCTGTTCACAGGTCAAGGGTCAGCTCGCGCCCCCGGAATCGCGACATGCAGATCATCAGCTGCTGCCCGGCATCACGTTCCTCGGCCGTGAGGTAGTGGTCGTTGTGGTCCAGGACGCCGTCGCGGCTCAACACGCGCGTCTCGCACTGGCCACAGACGCCGCCCCTGCACAGGTATGGCGGGTTCACACCGGCCGCTTCGACCGCTTCCAGGATGCTCTCGTGCTCGCCGACGTGCACGTCCAGCTCCGAGCGCGCCAGACGTACGACGAAAGGATCGCCCCCCGGTGGCGGAAGGAACCGCTCGCAGTGCAGGTTCTCCTCCGGCCAGCCGGCGAGCCTGCCGGATTCCAGCACGCTGTCGATCATGCGCTCCGGTCCGCAGACGTACAGGTGCGTTCCGAGCGGCTGGTCCTCGAGCAGGTCGGTCAGGGGGATCCGCTCCCCCAGGCTGGTCCGGTAGAGACGCACGCGGTCGCCATACCTCTCCTTCAGCACCTTTCCGTAGGCGCCCGACGCCTCCGTGCGCATCGCGTAATGCAGTTCGAACCGGTGGCGAAGCGTGGACAGCTGGGCGGTCATGGCCATGAAGGGTGTGATGCCGATGCCACCGGCGAGAAGGATGTGCTTGCGAGCCAGCTGGTGCACCGGGAACAGGTTCCCGGGCGGCGTGATCCACAGCTCGGTGCCCGGCGAGACCCGGGTGTGCATGTAGTGCGACCCGCCCCGGGACTCCTCGACCCGCAACACGCTGATCTCGTAGGCGTGCGTGCACGCGGGCGAGCTCATGAGGGAGTAGGGATTGCGGATACGACGCTCATCGTTGTCCATCATCACCGTGACGTGGGCCCCGCCGGAGAAGGCAGGTAGTCGCTCGCTGTCGACCGGGACGAGGCGGAACCGCTTGACGCGGTCCGCCACCTGCGCGACGTCCTCGACCCGCACCAGGAGCTCTTCCTTGTGGCTCACGTCGCTGAAGCTCATGGATACGCTTCCTCCGGGACCGGCCGCTGACTCGGGTCCTCCGCGTTGGCGCAGACGCCTTGGAACGCCGCGAGGCGTCGCGAGTAGTGGTCACGGACGAAGAGCAGGACGCCGCAGCCGGCACACTCGAAGATCGACACCGTCACGTCCTCAGTGATGCGCTTGCAGTGCACGCACTGCACACGTCGAGCCCGCGAGCCGCTGTGCTCGGTGAGGACCGATTTGTGGTCGATGCCGTGGCCGATCGCGATGGTCAGGACGCGACCGATGAAGCCCTCGGTGCCCGCTGCGTACAGACGCGTGCCCATGGACGCGGTGCTCAACAGCCCGTCGAGCGCACGGATGAGGTCATCGGAGGTGGGGAGC
Source organism: Nocardioidaceae bacterium (assembly GCA_033850795.1). Lineage (GTDB taxonomy): Bacteria > Actinomycetota > Actinomycetes > Propionibacteriales > Nocardioidaceae > Nocardioides_B. Next base: position 30,243 of record JAWWPF010000329.1, read on the forward strand.
ACATCGACCTGAGCTGTCCCGAGGGAGTGCAGCCGGTCCAGATCTTCTGCGGCCGACGTCTCGGAGCCGGCGTACAGCACGTGTGTCCGTCCGGCGAAACCGGGAGGGGCGCCCGAGAGCATCCGCAGCACCGGCCGCACACCCTCACCGTCGGCGGCGACGAGGTTGTGGCGTGCGGTCGGCACCGCCTGCAGACCCTGGTACCGAGGTCTGCTCTTGATCGTCGAAGGCGGCAAGGTGCTGCTCACGGGCACCCCGTCAGCCACGGGCGAGTCTCTTCTTCTTGTCAGGGTCGTCGAAGGGGAGCGTGTGAGCGATGGCCGGCCCGGTGACGGACGCGCCACGGACCTCGAGCGGCGTGCCGTGCACGGCCTTGTCCACATCGAGCCGCGCGATGGCCATGGAGCGGCCGGTCAGGGTGGAGTACATGCCGCAGGTGATGACTCCCACCTTGCGGCCGTCCGCATAGAGGAGGTCTCCCTCGCTGGTCGGCTCATCACCATCGACGAGGACACCGAAGATCTTGAAGCGCTCCTTGCCCTTCCGCTCGTAGTGAGCCTCCGCGCCGCGGAATCCGACCTTTCCGGGGCTGACCGTGAAGTCCAGGCCCAGCTCCCACAGGGAGTCGCCGGGAAGGTCGTCCTCGAACGGGTACATCTCGGAGTTGTCGTACGGGTAGAACAGCAGGTAGCTCTCGACCCGCAGCATGTCCAGGACCGTGAACCGGCAGGGGATGATCCCCAGGTCAGCGCCGTCCTCCAGGATCGTGTCCCAGATCAGCGGCGCGTCCTCCGCCTTGCAGAAGATCTCATAGCCCCGCTCACCGGTGTAACCAGTGCGCGAGAGGGTCACGGGTCGACCGAAGAGACGGGTGGGGATGTGGTGGAAATAGGGCAGGTCCCGAATGCCGGGCACGTGCTTGGCGAGGTAGTCGACGGCGAGCGGTCCCTGCAGCGAGAGATCGTGCAGGTCGTCGTCGAAGAGCACGGCGACGTTCCGTCCCAGGGCGGAGCGGGTCAGCTGCTCGTGTCCGCTGCCACTGCCGTGCACCACCATCCAGGAGTTGGGCCCGGTCCGGTACAGGATGCAGTCGTCGATGAACAGTCCGCGGTCGTCGAGCATGCAGGCATAGGAGGCCCTGCCGGGATAGATCTTGGTGACGTCCCGGGTCGTCGCCTGGTGGACCACCGCATGCGAGTGCGGCCCGACCAGGTGCACCTTCTTGAGCCCCGACACGTCCATCAGGCCGGCCTTCGTCCGGATGGCCACGTGCTCCTCGTGCATGTCCTTGTCATAGGTCCACGCAGTGGGCATCCCGCTCCAGTCCTCGAGGTTGGAGCCGAGGGCGCGATGCCGGTCAGCGAGTGCGGAGGCTCTCCAGGAGAAGGTCAACGTGCGCTCCAATCATCGATGTCTCGCTGGGTTCTGCGTTGTTCTCCTCATCGCAGCGAGTCCGTAACAGAAGGGAAACGCGGCAAAGGGACGGTATGCGAACCATAGCCAATCGCAGGGACCCTTGAGTAGTCTCCCCGCCTGAGATCAGTCCGCCAACTGCCCCCGAGTCCCGGAGCTGCAATGTCGAAGACCCTCCCGTCACCAGACCCGGCAACGCTCGCTGACTCCGACGACGGAGGCATGAAACGCTCGATCGGCTGGAGTGGGGGCTTCTGGATCGCCAGCGGGGTGCCGGCGCTGGTGCTGTTCTCCATCGGGTCGATCGCGGCCGGCGTCGGCACGATCTCACCGTTGGTGTGGACCGTCTCGGTGCTGCTGGCTCTGATGCAGAGCTTCGTCTTCGCGGAGATCGCCGGCCTGTTCCCTGAGAAGTCCGGTGGAACGTCGGTGTTCGGTGCGATGGCTTGGGCGCCCTACTCGAAGTTCGTCGCGCCGATCTCCGTGTGGTGCAACTGGCTGGCGTGGTCCCCCGTGCTGACCATCGGCTCGGGACTGGCAGCCGGGTATCTGCTCACAGCCCTGTTCCCTGCCGACGCCGCGATCAACACCTGGTCCGTCCGGCTGCTCGACCTCGGCCTCCTCAAAGGCGGCTTGGAGCTGCGATTCAACGCTACCTTCCTCATCGCGGCCGGCCTGCTGCTTCTCGTCTTCGCCCTGCAGCACGGCGGGATCCTGCGCGCCGCACGAGTGCAGACCGTCGTCGGTCTGGCCGTCCTGATCCCGCTCCTGATCGTGGGGGTGGTGCCCGTGCTGACCGGTGACGTCGTCTCCACGAACTTCACGCCGTTCGTCCCGCTCAACGGGGCGTGGGACCTCAACGGGTTCACCCTGATTGCCGGCGGTCTCTTCCTCGCCGCCTGGTCGGCGTACGCATTCGAGACGGCGATCTGCTACACCTCGGAGTTCAAGGATCCCGGCAGGGACACGCCCAAGGCGATCTTCTCGGCCGGCCTGCTGTGCCTGGTCGCATACACGGTCGTCCCCTTCACCTTCCAGGGTGCCCTCGGGGTGAAGCGGCTGAGCACACCGGGCATCGTCAACGGCAACGGTGTCGGCGCGGCGATGGCCCAGATGGTCGGCCGGGGAGCGGTCCTCGGCAACCTGCTGATCGTCATGCTGATCCTCGCCCTGTTGCTCACCATCATGACGACCATGGCCGGCTCGTCGCGCACTCTCTACCAAGGCTCCAAGGACGGTTGGCTTCCCCGCTATCTCGGGCGCACCAACCGCAACGGGGCCCCTACCCGGGCGATGTGGACCGACCTGGTGTTCAACCTGGTCCTGCTGCTGATGAGCGACTACATCTTCGTGCTGGCCGCCTCGACCGTCTGCTACATGGTCTTCAACTTCCTCAACCTGAACGCAGGGTGGATCCACCGCATCGATCGCGCGCACGCGCCGCGGCCGTGGCGCGCGCCGACCGTGATGATCCGCGTCGGCGCGGTCCTGGCGTTCTTCAACGCGCTGCTGTTGGGCTGGGGCGTCGGCGTCTGGGGCTCAGGCGCGCTGGCGACCGGACTGGTCGCCGTGGCGCTTATCGTGCCGGTCTTCTGCTACCGGCACTTCGTGCAGGACAAGGGCGTCTTCCCCGCCTCGATGTACGACACCGGTGGGGGGATGCCGACGAAGCGCGCCGGGATCCTGCCCTACCTGGCGCTCGCTGGTGGCGTGGCCACGGTGGTCATCGGTCAGCTACTGGCGGCGGCGTGAAGCTCGCTACTCGGAGCGAAGCTCCCATCGCGGAAGCTCACCCAGGGCTTCTGCGTAGCGGCGTCGATGAACCGGCCGCACCAGCGAGCTCCACACCACGAGCGCGAACGGCAGCAGCAGGAACAGCGAGAAGTTGTTGCCGGTGAGCAGGAAGAACAGGGCCAGCAAGGACGTGGCGAGGCCCATGGCGACGGGTAGCGCGCGAAAGCGCAGCTGCACCCGCCGTAGCCTGGCGTACTCCTCGGCGTCGATCTGGGCGGTGTTCCATCGCCGACCACAGGTACAGCTCCAGATCTCGCCGTAGGCGAGGTCCCGTCGCTCTCCGCACTCGCAGCGCACCGTGATCGGCGGTCCCTTCAGCGCGGTCTTCGGGCGCTCGTGGCTTGCGAGGCGTTCACGCAGTGACGCCTTGGGCAGCGGTTGCTGTCGGGTCCTCACACCTCAGCCCTGCTCTGCGACTGCGAAGTCGCTCGGCGGAAGCTGCGGAGTCGCCTCGCGCCACTGGATGGTCGTACGGTCCTCGACGATGCGGCGGTAGAAGTAGAGCAGGAGAGCGATCACCAGCACCGACGCACCGATCAGGGTCTTGCTCAAGCCGTATCCGTACTGGTTCGCGAAGATGAAGCCTCCCGCGACGACGAACACCAGGTTGGTAAGGGCGAGCAGGCCCGCGATCGGGACCCAGATCCGCGACAGCTTGATCGGTCGCGGCCAGTTCGGACGGTCCCTGCGGAGCAGCACGAACCCACTCAGTGCGAAGACGTGCGCCAGCATGTAGCCCAAGTTGCCGGCGGCCAGGATCTCGATGGCGGAGCCGAAGAACACCACCAGGAAGATGTTCATGACAGCGTCGATCGCCATACCTCGGCCTGGCACGTTGAACCGGTTGAGGTGGTCGAACCACCGGATCGTCATGCCGTCCTTCGCGATGCCGTAGAGGGCGCGCGACCCGTCCAGCGTGGCCGTGCTCATGGTCAACACGATGCCGCAGACCATGCAGACCACCAGGAACCCACCGCCGAACCCTCCGAGGATCTGGTCGAGCGCCTCCTTGTAGAACACGATGAAGGTGGGGTCCGCCGCCACCTCCTTGGTGCCCAACGTGCCGCCGACGCCAAGAGGCAACAGTGCATACACGAAGACCGAGAAGGCCGCTGCACTGCGAAGCGCCTTGGGCGTGTCACGGACCGTGTCACGGTACTCCGGGGCCACCGTCGCGCAGGCCTCGAAGCCGTACGCGGACCACCCCATGAAGTACAGCCACGTCAGAGCCAGCCCCACGCCGCCGTTCTTGCCGATGTCCCAGTTCATGTTCGAGGACTGCCAGTCGCCGGTGAAGTAGGGCAGGAGCATCATCACCAGGAGCGGAACCATGAGCAGGACGCCGGTGATGTAGGAGAACCAGACTGTGGACCTGATTCCGCGCGCGTTGAACACCCACACCAGCAGGAGCATGGCGATGGCTATCAGCACGGGCGCATTGATGGTCAGGTGGGCGGCGCTCGCCGAGAACGTGAGGCGCGGGAAGAACTGCGCGACGATCAGAGTGCCGCAGATGAGCCCACTGATGGACAGGACCGTGGACCACGCGAACCAGTAGCCGAACGTGGCCAAGGCGCCGATCGGAGAGAAGTACTTTCGCCACGCCTCGTGGGCGTAGACGGAGATACCGCCGGACTTCTCGGGGAACATCGTGGCGAGCTCGGCGTAGATGTTGTTCTGCAGGCTGCCGATCAAGACGGAGATGAGCCACAGCACCAAGGCTCCAGTGGTGCCCAGGGCGGCGATGGAGCCCCCGAGCGCGGCGAGCAGGAACCCCGGGTTCGCCAAGGCGATCATGAACCCGTCCCACCACGACATCGCCTTGAGGAGCTCGCGCTCCTCGACCTCGGCGATCGCCCGTCCGCTCTCAGTGCCACCCGCTCCGACAGAGGTCATCGGGTTTCTCCTCGCTCCATTGGCAGCGTTCTGAGGATCCGGATCACATCGATGCTCATCGGGGGACCCAACGGCCGCGCTTGGCCAGTGGACCCGATGAGCCGGCGCCCCGGCGCCCGTCTGCACTGCGGCACATGATGTCCCAGCGTCCGGTCCCTGTAAAGCATCCGCCTCGACGCAACCCGGTCGCCGTACCGGTTCGGCGACCTTCGGTCACCGGACGGGACCCTCTTCCGCAGGCGATTTCCTCGTAGTAGATTGCGTCTTCTCGAGGCCGCACGGTTTCTCCGGCTTCCCCTGCGCCCCCGCGGAGGTACGTGGCTTGACGATGTCGGACCCTCTGGTAGCCCAACGCCCCTCGGGACCACTGCTTCCCGGCGGGGTTACCCCGGACGCCGACGTCGAGACCTACTGGGTCCGTCCCGGCGGCGTGACGGGCGTCCGGTTGCTCGCCGGCGATGAGCTGACCGTCGTGGACCGGTTCGGACGACAGTGTGCCGAGGTCACCGTCGTCGCCGAGAACGGCTCCGCGGACGGCGCGGCGCTCGGCGTCGTTCTGGACGCTCCGGCGACCACCTTGCGAGGGATGGCAGCCACTGGGGACGTACGCGAGCCGCTGCTCGCCGACCTGCTGGCGCAGGGCGTCGAGCCCGATGGGCTACGTGCGGTCGAGCTCTTCGGGGCCTGGTCCCCTGCGGGCACGCGCCAGACCTTCTCGGTGGTCGAGCCCGCCACCGCGCTGGTGGCCGCCCCCGCACGCAGGATGCGGGTCGACGACGACTCCGCCAACCCACCCTCCGATCTCCTCCTCGAGGTGCGACGAGGCACCCCCTGGAAGCCGAGCGAGAGAGACCTGCCGCCCCCACTGGCCGACCCCGTGCTGGACCTGCGGATCGACAGGTCCACCGCTTGCAGCTATGAGGTCGAGGCCGGCCAGTACATCCAGGTGATCGACGTCGAGGGACGGCAGTGCTCGGATTTCCTGGCCTTCCGCTCAGCTGCCCTGCAGAACGGCGTCGAGCGGGGGCTGGACGCCACCGTCACCCGCTCCCTGATGGCGAACGCCTATCCGCAACCGGGGCTGCACGGCAAGTTCTACGACCAGGACATGCAACCCCTGGTCGACGTGGTCCGTGACACCGTTGGCCGGCACGACACGTTCGCGCTGGCGTGCAACGCCAAGTACTACGAAGACATGGGCTATCCCGGCCACGTCAACTGCACCGACAACTTCAATCGGGCGATCTCCCAGTACGGGATCGCCCCGCGCCCAGGATGGCCAGGGCTCAACCTCTTCTACAACACCGCTTTCGACGCTCAGAACCTGCTGGTCGCAGACGAGCCCTGGTCGCGACCCGGGGACTACGTCCTCATGCGGGCGATGACGGACCTCGTGTGTGCGAGCTCGGCCTGTCCCGATGACATAGATCCGTCGAATGCGTGGGTGCCCACCGACATCCATGTCCGCGTGTATGACTCGAAGCGAAGGTTCTCCATGGCAGTCGCCAGCCGGGTGACCCCGGAGTCCCCGCCGCAGCTCACGAAGGAGACTGCGTTCCACCCCCGCACGTCAGCGCTGACGGCGCAGTTCACCGAGTACCGCGGGTACTGGCTCCCTTCGAGCTATGACCGCTACGGCACGGTCGAGGAGTACTGGGCGTGTCGCGAGCGCGTGGCGGTCATGGACCTGTCACCGCTGCGCAAGTTCGAGGTGCTGGGTCCGGACGCCGAGGCGTTGCTCCAAGCGACGGTCACCCGCAACATCCGCAAGCTGTCGCACGGCCAGGTCGTCTACTCGGCGCTGTGCAACGGGACGGGCGGCATGATCGACGACTGCACCGTCTTCCGCTTCGGTGACACCAACTTCCGCTTCGTGGGCGGTGACGACTACGACGGCGTGTGGTTGACCGAGCAGGCGCAACGGCTCGGCCTGGAGCGCGTGTGGATCAAGCCGTCGACGGACTCGATGCACAACCTGGCGGTGCAGGGTCCGTCGAGCCGCGACCTGTTGAGCACCATCATCTGGACTCCGCCGACACAGCCCGCCTTTCCAGACCTCGGCTGGTTCCGGTTCTGCATCGGTCGTCTCGGCGACGCCAACGGCGTACCCCTCATCGTGTCCCGCACCGGCTACTCCGGCGAGCTGGGCTACGAGCTGTGGTGCGCGCCTGACGACGGCGTCAAGGTATGGGACGCCGTGTGGGCGGCGGGCGAACCGTTCGGCCTTCGACCGCTCGGCCTGGACGCACTCGACATCCTGCGGATCGAGGCCGGCCTCGTGTTCGGCGGCTATGACTTCTCCGACCAGACCGACCCCTACGAGGCCGGCATCGGGTTCACGGTCCCGCTCAAGACGAAGGACAGCGACTTCGTCGGACGCGAAGCACTGGTTGCGCGGAAGGCCAGCCCACAGCGGACTCTCGTCGGGCTGGAGCTCGCCGGCAACGAGCCGGCGGCTCACGGCGACGGAGTCTACGTCGGTCGGTCGCAGGTCGGCGTGGTCACCAGCGCGACGCGATCCCCCATCCTCGCCAAGAACATCGCCTTGTGTCGGCTGGCCGTGCAGCATGCTGACCTGGGCACCATCGTCGAGGTGGGCAAGCTCGACGGACAGCAGAAGCGCATTGCCGCCACGGTCGTCCGCTTCCCGTTCTACGACCCGGACAAGACCCGCGTACGAGCCTGACTCACATCACACACGAAAGAAGTCACATGACACGTGTCGCAGTCATCGGCGCCGGCCCCAGCGGTCTGGCAGCCCTGCACGCCTTCGAGCGCGCGAGCCGGCAGGGCGTGGACATCCCGGAGATCGTCTGCTTCGAGAAGCAGAGCGACTGGGGCGGTCTGTGGAACTACACCTGGCGGGCCGGGCTGGACCAGCACGGTGCGCCGGTGCACGGCAGCATGTACCGCTACCTGTGGTCGAACGGGCCCAAGGAGGTCCTGGAGTTCGCCGACTACACGTTCGAGGACCACTTCGGCAAGCCCATCCCGTCCTTCCCGCCGCGGGAGGTGCTCCGTCACTACATCACCGGACGCGCCGAGAAGGATGACCTGCGGCGCTTCATCCAGTTCAATACCGCCGTACGTTGGATCTCCGAGACGACCGACGGCTTCGAGGTCACCACAGAGACCGTTACCGACGGCCGCACCGCGGTGGAGCAGTTCGACTACGTCATCGTGGCCACCGGTCACTACTCGACGCCGAACGTCCCGGAGTACGAGGGCTTCGCCTCCTTCCCCGGCCGGATCATGCACTCGCACGACTTCCGCGACGCGAAGGAGTTCGCGGGCAGAGATCTGCTGGTGATGGGAAGCAGCTACTCGGCCGAGGACATCGCGCTGCAGTCCAAGAAGTACGGCGCCAGCACCGTCACCATCACCCACCGCAACGAGCCGATGGGGTTCAACTGGCCAGAAGGCATCGACGAGGTGCCGCTGCTGACGAAGGTCGACGGCAACACCGCACACTTCGTGGACGGCACCACCCGCAACGTCGACGCGATCGTGCTGTGCACCGGCTACCGCCACCACTTCCCGTTCATCGACGAGGGGCTTCGGTTGCGCACGGCGAACGTGCTGTACCCGCCCAACCTCTACAGAGGGGTGTTCTGGCTCGACAACCCGAAGTTCATGTACCTGGGCATGCAGGACCAGTACTACACGTTCTCGCTCTTCGACGTCGAAGCCTTCAACGCCCGCGACTTCGTCCTGGGGCGCTTGCCACTGCCGTCACGGGCCGAGATGGCTGAGGACATCGAGTCGTGGCGCGACCGGCAAGCGGGCCTGGCCGGCGCCTTCGAGGAGATCGACTTCCAGGCCGACCACCTCCTGACGCTGAGCAAGGACGTCGACTACCCCGTCTTCGACCTGGAGCTCACCCGCGAGCAGTTCCGCCGCTGGGAGCACGACAAGGCGGAGGACATCCTCGGCTACCGGGACAAGAGCTTCTCCTCAGCGGTCACTGGAACCGAGTCGCCGGTGCATCACACTCCCTGGTGGCGGGCGTTCGACGACACGATGGCCACGTTCATGGGGGATGGATCGGGACACGTCGCCGAGGCGGACCCTCAGCCGACCCCGTAGCCACGTACTCGGGACTCCCCTCACTCGGTGGCCAGCTCCGGCAGGTCGGGTCGGCTGTGGTAGTCACTCGCCTGAACGGTCCACCACGCCTGAGTCGTCCTGAGCCCTGTCGGCGGCTCCAGAGTGCCTGCGCAGATGGACAGACGCTCGGGATCTGCCGCGCACCGCCAGAAGAGTGATGATCCGCAGCGGGAGCAGAAGGCGTAGCCCGCCTCAGGAACCGGGAAGAACCAACGAAGCAGCGAGTCAGCATCGTGGATGCTGATCCCTCGGACCAAGGCCGACGTGGCAGCCATGTGATGCCCCGTGAACTGGCGGCACCGTTCGCAGTGGCAGTTGATCACGTCTGCGAGCTGCCCGCGAACGACGTACTGGATGCTTCCGCACATGCACCGACCGTGGGCGCCAGAGCTCTGTGGCATCGGAGTGAGCACCTCCGAAGAGTGGTGGACGGTTGCGCCTCGGCACGAGCCTAGCGGTGGGGCGCCTCCTTCGCGTCGCCGCGGCGCCCGCGCGAGAGCCCCGGCAATAGGATGGCGACGGTGAGGGCGCGGGGGTCGATCTGGAGCCAGCCCGGCATGCGACCGCTGGTCGTGATGACCACTGCGGGATTCTCCGGTTACGCACTGCTGCTCACCGTCGCTCCCCTCTGGGCGGTGCACGGCGGGGCGAGCACCGCCGGATCCGGACTCGTGAACGGCGTCCTGCTGCTGTTCACCGTGCTCACCCAGCTGCTCGTGCCGCGCGCTCTGCGGACCTTCGGCTGGGGGCCGGGGCTCACGGTGGCGCTGCTGCTGATGGGCGTCGCCGGCGCGCTGTACTCGGTCAGCGACAGGCTCGGCGTGGTCCTCGCGCTGTCGGCCGTCCGGGGCGTCGGGTTCGGCATCCTCACGGTCACCGGCAGTGCCGCGGTCGCCGCCCTGGTCGGGGCGCGGCGCCGTGGGGAGGCGATCGGCGCCTACGGCCTGGCCGTCGCGCTGCCGAACCTCGTGCTCCTGCCCGCCGGACCATGGATCGCCGAGAACGCCGGCTACTGGGCGGTCTTCGCGCTGAGCGCGCTGCCCCTGGTCGGCATCCCGGCGGGACTCCGGGTGGCGTCGGCCCTGCACCGCAGTGCGCCGGACCTGAGCGCCGGCCCGGTCGCCGAGCGCGACCCGAGCGACCCGGAGTCGGCCGCCTTTCGGCGGCTGCTGCGGCCGATGCTGCTGCTGATGGCGGTGACGCTGGCGGGTGGCGCGGTGCTCACCTTCACGCCCCAGATGATCGACGGCGCTTCGGTGGCCGCCGGCGGACTGTTCCTGATGGGGCTGTCGGCTGCGCTCAGCCGGTGGCGGGCGGGGGTCCTTGCGGACCGGTACGGTTCCGAGCGGTTCCTTGCGCCCTTGGTGCCCCTCACGGGGGTGGGGATGGCGCTCGTCGCCTGGTCGGTCTCGGACTCCGCGGGCGCCCGCGTCGGTCCCTTCCTGACTGCCATGGTCCTGGTCGGCTTGTGCTACGGGGCACTGCAGAACCTGACGCTCCTCGTCTCCTTCACCGCCGTCTCGCGACGGCACCACAACCTCGCGAGCGCGGTGTGGAACGTGGGCTTCGACGCGGGTACGGCGCTGGGCTCCGTGGCTGTCGGGGCGATCGCCCAGCTGACCTCCTTCGCAGCCGCCTTGCTGGTCGCGGGCGCGGTCGCCGTGGCGACGCTGCCACTGGCGCTACGGCGGCCCGCCGCCGTGGCGACGGACCCCCCGGAGGCTCGCCCGACCGCCGGGTGAAGCCAGGTGTCAGCGGCTGCGCCTCGGGATGACGAGCACTGCGCGATGATGATGCGGGAGTAGCACCGTTCGACGTGGGCGGCTGGGTCTCAGCCGGTCCACGAACCGGTGCCGTCAGTCGGTTCCCTCACGGCCGGATGATGCAACGGAAGCCGAGGTGGGACGTCGAGGTGTCGACGGCCTGAGGCATGCGGGCGGCCGGACGGTACCGCTGGCAGTAGTTCGGCGAGCAGAGATGCGAACCCCCCTTCATGACCCGGCGTGGGATCGCCACGTCTCGAAGGTTCGGGTCGACGCTCTCCCGGCGACCGCCTCCTCGTGGGTTCTCCAGGGTGCAGCAGGCGTGGGAGGTCTGCGCGTGTGGCTGGAACCAGTCGCTCGTCCACTCCCACACGTTGCCGATCATGTCGAGCAGACCGTAGCCGTTGGGACGGTAGCGGCCGACCGGCGCGGTGCCGCGGTAGCCGTCCTCGGCGGTGTTCTCCACGGGAAACTCCCCCTGCCAGGTGTTCGCCAGCCAGTGTCCGCCCGGTGCGAGCTCCTCGCCCCAGGCGTACGTCGCACCGTCCAGGCCCCCGCGAGCGGCGAACTCCCACTCGGCCTCAGTGGGCAGGACCATTCCGGCCCACGTGGCATAGGCCTCGACGTCCTCCCAGGCGACGTGCACAACCGGGTGGTCCGGCAGCTTCTTGACCGAGCTCCCCGGGCCCTGGGGATGACGCCAGTCCGCGCCGGGCACGTACTTCCACCAGTTGTAGGGGTCGTCGAGGCTGACCCGGTGGGTCGGCATGACGAACAGGCAGGAGGCCGGCTCCAGCAGCTCGGGCTCGGCCCCCGGATAGTCCGCGGGATCTGGCCGGCGTTCGGCTACGGTGACGTACCTCGTGCGCTGGACGAACCGGGCGAACTCCCTGTTGGTCACCGTGTGCGGGTCCATCCAGAAGCCGTCCACCGTGACCCGGTGTGCCGGAGCCTCCTCCGGATAGGCCGCGTCGGACCCCATCAGGAACGTCCCGCCGGGGATCCACAGCATGCCGGGCTTCGGTGGGCCGGCAGCCATCTGAACGCTAGCTCCCGCAGGGATCCCTGCCTCGAGTGGTGGTGTCACGTGGCTTCCTCTCGAGTCGGCGCCCTGCTCCGGGCCCTGACCTCGTCCGGCCGGTCCGGTTGGTGATCCTCTCCCGTCGTACGACGAGCGGCGTCACCCCGAGCGAATGAGACCTCCACCGGCTCGACCCTCCACAGCTGCTGAAGGTCATCGCATGTTGGCCGGCCCTTCAGGCTGGCGACGTCCGACCTCGATGGACGATGGGAGCTGTGAAGACCTCCCGCGCTCCGGCCAGCAGGCGGCCGCATCCGTTGACCATGGGGCTGGCTTGCCTTGTCGCGGCGGTCGGAGCCGCCCTCACACGCGCGCGGGCTCCCGCTGAGGCCGCCCCTCGCCCATCGTCAGCACCGAGGCGATGAGGAAGCAGACCGCACCCAGGAAGGTGCCCGCATTCGCCAGGGTGGCGTGGGACAGGTCGCCGGCGGAGTCGACGTGCGCCCCGACGGCTGAGAGCCCGAAGAACACCGAGCCCCACATGTTCAGTGCGGTGATGTGCCAGTCGCGCTCCCCGGGCCGCCAGGACCACCAGCGGTGCCCGGCCTCGGCGAAGGCGATGGCGGAGGCCACCAGGAAGCACACCGAGCCGATGGCGTCCGGCCGCCAGACCACCCGGTTCTGCAGGTCCGTGGGTACGTCGAACAAGCCGGCGAACGTAGTCACGTTGAAGTACAGCGTTCCGGCGAGCTGGATCACGGCGGCCCAGAACCCCAGGTGGTGCGGCATCCACCCTACCCAACGGTGGCCGTCCTCACGCACGACCTGGAGGTAGGTGAGGTAGCCGGCGGTGGTGAACAGCAGCGACCCGACGAAGAACGTCACGGCATCGGCGGTGCCGCCGACCGCGTCGGCGTACGCCGGAATCGGCCCGACCACGAAGCACGCCGAGCCGAGGGTGAACATCAGCCCCGTCCACCACGTCAGGCCGCGCCAGTGTCGGCCGGCCTTGTCGGCCTTGCGGTGCCCTCTCGCCGTCCACCGCACCGCGCGACCCGCGGCGTCGACGTACCGGACCTGGGTGATGAAGGGGCCAGGTCCGTCCACGGACACGTCTGTGGCGCCGGCCGGGATGCGGATCGGCAGTTCGGTGGGCGCGGTCGTCGTCACCGCTCAGTGGCCGGAGCCGACGACCATCTTCTGACGCTCGGACTCGTGCGCGCCGCCCTTGGCCTCCAGGGTCCTACAGGCTTCCTCGATGTCGCGCGCGAGCGTGTCGACGTGCTCGCGGCTCATCGTCTCCTTGACCAGCGCCCGCATGATCGTCACGTCCTGGGCGTTCGGCGGGAGCGTGTACGCCGGGACCATCCAGCCCCGCTCGGCGGACAGCTGCCAGGCGATGTCGAACTCGTTGTAGGAGCGGGGTTCGCGCAGCTTGAAGGCGACCAGCGGCAGGTGCTCCTCGTGCCGCCCGATCACCTCGAACTGCCCCATGGCCTCGAGCTTGTCCGCGAGGGTCTCGGCGTTCTGCTGCATGATCCTCATGATGTAGGTGTAGCCCTCGCGTCCGTAGCGGACGAGGTTGTAGTACTGGGCGAGCACCATGGAGGACCCGGTGGAGAAGTTCAGCGTGAACGTCGCGTCGGTCTTGCCGAGGTAGTTCTCCTCGAAGACCAGGTCCGGTGCGAGGTCCGCGGTCTCGCGAAAGACGAGCCAGCCCACGCCCGGGTAGACCAGGCCGAACTTGTGCCCCGAGACGTTGATCGAGCGCACCTGCGATAGCCGGAAGTCCCAGGGCGAGTCGGGGTAGAGGAACGGCCACACGAAGCCGCCGCTGGCGCCGTCGACATGAAGGGGTACGTCGATCCCGCGCTCGGCCTTGAGGCGCACCAGCAGGTCGTTGATGCCCACGATGTCGTCCTTGTGGCCGGTGAAGGTGGTGCCGAGGACGGCGGCGACCCCGATGGTGTTCTCATCGAGGTGCGGCGCGACGTCCTCCGGGCCGATGGTGTACTTCCCGGGGCTCAGCGGGACGATCCGGGGCTCGACGTCGAAGTAGCGGCAGAACTTCTCCCACACCACGTGGACGTCCCCACCGAAGACGAGGTTCGGCCGGTCCGTGGCCAGCCCCGCCGCCGCCCGGCGGGTGCGCCAGTTCCACTTCAACGACAGCGCGCCCAACATGATGGCCTCCGACGAGCCCTGGGTCCGGGCCCCGGTGGTCGGGCCCGGGGCGTGGAAGAGGTCGGCGAGCATGCGGATGCACCGCTGCTCGATCTCCGCGGTGCGCGGGTACTCCGCGTGGTCGATGAAGTTGCGGTGCAGGTTCTCGGCGATGAGCCGTTCGGCCTCGGGCTCCATCCACGTGGTGACGAACGTGGCCAGGTTGCGGGCGGGGTCGCCCTCGAGCGCGAGGTCCTCGCCGACCAGCCGCATCGCGTCGGTCGGCGACATGCCCGCCAGCGGGAAGGTGTGGCTGGGCACCTCGCGGGTCAGGAAGCGGTTTCCGAAGACCGCCGCCTCGATGTCCATTGACTGCGTGCTCTCGATCATGTGCTTCTCCTGGTGGCAGACGCGAGTCGCCGGCGAGGCACTCGGCGGATCCCACTACTTGTTGGTGGCTCGCATCGTGGAGCCGTGGACGCAGCCGGCTGTGGTGATGACGCTCGCCAGCATGCTCTCCGGTCGACGTCGTTTCCTCATCCTGCCCAGATGACGGTCCCTAGGGCGAGGACGGCCACCGTCAGGACCGCGGCGCCGAGCAGAACCGTGATCTCCAGCCCGTTCCCGCCGGCTGCCGTACCTGATCCGTCACGGTCTCTCACGGTTGAGTCTGGAGGGTAAGGGATGGGCGATCGAGTCCGACGCAGCCCACTTCACCGGCCGACACGTGAGGTCGTACGCCGACAGGAGCCGCCTTGTCCGACCGAGAACCAGAACCCGTGAGGATCTTCGAGCTCATCGACGCGGAGTTGGCGGACCACGACATCACCCGGGTGGCCGATCTGCCCGAGGTGTCCCGGTCGGGCTACTACGCCTGGACGGACCGGATGAGCAGCGGACCGGGTCCCCGGGCCGCGTGACGAGCCGACCTCACGGCAAAGGTGCTGGCTGCTCACGAAGCCTGCACTGGGGTCAACGGCGCGCCGCGGATTCTGGCGGATCCGCCCTCCGACGGCGAGGTCGCGTCCCGCAAGACGGTCGCGAAGCTGATGCGTGAGCAGGGGCCCGCCGGGATCAGCCCGGCCACCTGGCACCCGGTCACCACAATCGGTGACGGCTCCCCGCACACGATCCCCGACCTGGTCGACCGTGACTTCGTCCGGGGCCGCCTCGATGCGGTCTGGACCTCCGACATCACGCACCCGGCCACCGCAGAGAGGCTGGCTACACCTATGCGCGGTCCGCGACGGCTGCTCACGCCGGGTGCTGGGCTGGGCGATCGAGGACCACCTGCGCACGGGACCTGACGGCACTCCTGACTCGGCATGATCAGCCCAGTAGCCTTCGAAAAACGGTTCATGACCCCGGGCAGAAGCCGCATAACCCGATGTCCACCAGATGGGTCAACCCCGGCCGACGTCCTGAACTGGCGCCACGTCGAAGTGTTCTGCCCGGCGCTGCACCCCCACGAGGATCGCGCGGTTGAAGTTCTCGTCCGCTAAGAACCGAACCGTCACGTATCCAACCGCGCCAGAATCTTGGCGCGCAAACCGTCCGGGGGGTACACCGACTCGATGAAGGGCTGAATCTCAGTACCTTCCGCCTCCTGCTCCGCGAGGGATATGCCTGACCTCAGCACGGGCTGGCGCCGCCCACTCCTGGAGCGCCCTGCCAGCACGAGAAGGCACGGCGCCTGTCCGCCCCCGGCAGAGGGGAACCCGGGGGCGACAGGGTGCGGTATATCCCGGACCCGCAGGTTTAGAGCCCAAGAGCCACGGCCCACACAATCGGTCGTGGTACCCGGAGATGAGTCGAGCATGCGCGTCCGCCGGGGGCTCCGGAGGAGGGGCAC
>JAWWPF010000006.1:0-5168 GCA_033850795.1 Nocardioidaceae bacterium
CGGAGCTCGTCGTCGGTCAGGAAGCCCTGCCGCCAGGCCACCTCCTCGGGGCAGCCGATCTTCAGCCCCTGCCGGTGCTCGACGGTCTGGATGAAGTTGCTGGCATCGTTCAGCGAGTCGAAGGTGCCGGTGTCCAGCCAGGCGTAGCCGCGACCGAGGATCTCCATGTGGAGCTGATCGCGACGGAGGTACTCCGCGTTGACGTCGGTGATCTCGTACTCCCCGCGCGCCGACGGCTTCAGGTCCCGGGCGATCGCCAGCACGTCGTTGTCGTAGAAGTACAGCCCCGGGATGGCGTAGCTGCTGCGCGGGTGCTGCGGCTTCTCCTCGAGCGAGAGCGCCTTGCCGGAGTCGTCGAACTCCACGACGCCGTACGCCGTGGGGTCGGAGACCCAGTACGCGAACACCGCCGCGCCGTCGAGGTCGACGAACCGGCCGAGCTTCCGCCCGAAGCCGGGTCCGTAGAACAGGTTGTCGCCGAGCACCAGCGCGCTGGTCTCCCCACCGATGAAGTCCGCGCCGATCGTGAAGGCCTGCGCAAGGCCGTCCGGAGACGGCTGCTGCGCGTAGGTGAGGTGGATGCCGAACTGGGCGCCGTCCCCGAGCAGCCGCTGGAACTGGTCGGCGTCGTGCGGAGTGGTGATGATCAGGATGTCCTGGATGCCGGCGAGCATCAGCGTGGACAGCGGGTAGTAGATCATGGGCTTGTCGTAGACGGGGACCAGCTGCTTGCTGATGCCCATGGTGATCGGATGCAGCCGCGTGCCGCTCCCGCCGGCCAGGATGATCCCGCGCATGTCCGATATTCTGCCTGACCATGAGGCTTCTGGTGACGGGCGGCGCGGGGTTCATCGGGTCGCACTACGTGCGCTCCCTGCTGACCGGTGCGTGGGGGATGGACGAGCCGGAGGCCGTGGTCGTCCTGGACAAGCTGACCTACGCCGGGAACCTGGCCAACCTCGACCCGGTCCACGACGACAAGCGGCTCCGCTTCGTCGAGGGCGACATCCTGGACCGGGCCCTGGTCGAGCGGCTCATCGGCGAGGTCGACGCGGTCGTCCACTTCGCTGCCGAGTCCCACGTCGACCGGTCCATCCTCGGGGCCGCGGACTTCGTGATGACGAACGTGGTCGGCACCCAGACGCTGCTGGACGCGTCGCTTCGGCAGGGCCTGGAGAAGTTCGTGCACGTCTCCACCGACGAGGTGTACGGCTCCATCGAGTCCGGATCCTGGGACGAGGAGCAGCCCCTGGAGCCCAACTCGCCGTACTCCGCCTCCAAGGCCTCCTCGGACCTCCTCGCGCGTGCCTACCACCGCACGCACCAGGTACCCGTCTGCATCACCCGTTGCTCGAACAACTACGGGCCCTACCAGTTCCCCGAGAAGGTCATCCCGCTCTTCGTGACCAACCTGATCGACGGGAAGCCGGTTCCGTTGTACGGCGAGGGCAGCAACATCCGCGACTGGCTGCACGTCGACGACCACTGCCGAGGCATCCATCTCGTGCTCACCGGCGGCCGCCCCGGCGAGGTCTACAACATCGGTGGCGGCACCGAGCTGACCAACAAGGAGCTGACCGGGCGCCTCCTCGAGGCCACTGGCACCGGCTGGGACATGGTCGAGCGGGTGCCGGACCGGCTCGGCCACGATCTGCGCTACTCGGTCGACATCTCCAAGATCCGGGCCGAGCTCGGCTACGAACCGAAGGTGCCGTTCGAGCAGGGGCTGGCAGAGACTGTGGAGTGGTACCGGACCCATCGGGAGTGGTGGGAGCCTCTCAAACAGCGCGCTGCGCTCCTCGGCTGAGCGCGAGGCAGATCCAGTCATGCACCGACTGCACAGCCCAGTGCGCGAGTATGCCTGGGGCTCGAGAACTCACATCCCGAGGCTGTCCGGGTCCCCGGTCACGGAGGTGCCGATCGCCGAGAAGTGGTTCGGCGCCCATCCGACCGCGCCATCCCGGCTGGACTCCGGCCGCGGCCTCGACGAGCTCATCGAGGAGTCACCGTCACGCTGCCTCGGAGCCGCGGTCGTCGACTCGTTCGGACCGCGGCTCCCGTTCCTGCTGAAGCTTCTTGCCGCGGCTGAACCTCTCTCCCTCCAGGTCCACCCGACCAGCGAGCGTGCTCGAATCCGCTTCGCCCACGAGGACGCAGCAGGACTCCCCACGACTGCATCTGACAGGTCATACCCCGACCCGTCTCACAAGCCCGAGCTGCTGTACGCACTGACACGATTCGAGGGCATGGCGGGCTTCCGGGACCCGTCGAAGACCGCCCGGATCCTGCGGATGCTGGAGAGGGAGTGGGCGGACTCGATCGCCGATGGTCTCGACTTCCCCGAGGCCCCCTTCCAAGCGCTCCGAGGGGTCGTGACCGACCTGCTGCGGCTGTCGGGGGCCGAGCTCCGAAGCCGACTCAACGACCTCAAGGAGGCGGCCCGCTCCGCCGAGGCTCGGTCACACCGCCCCAAGAGCCGCCTTCGGCCGCCGGACGTCGAGGCGGAGAGCGTTGAACGCGAGAGCGTGCGGGTGTTCGCGCAGACGAGTGACCTGATCGAGCGGTACCCCCAGGACCCCGGGGTCCTCGTCACCTTGCTGCTCAACCACGTCGTCCTGGCTGCTGGTGAGGCGATGTTCATCGACGCGGGGGTGATGCACGCCTACACCTCGGGTTTCGGGGTCGAGATCATGGCGGCATCCGACAACGTCGTGCGGGCGGGCCTGACGCCGAAGCACGTCGACGTGCAGGAGATGCTCGAGATCACCAACTTCACGCCCATCCCGCCGCCGCGCTGGAAGGGGCTGCCGCTCGCGCAGATGGACGGTGTCCTGCTGTCCCCGCCGGTGGAGGAGTTCGAGCTGGTGGTCGCGACGCTTCGCGCTGGCGACCAGTGGGTCGAGGCCGCGGGCCCCGTCATACTTCTCTGCCTCGAGGGCAGCGTGAGCGTTCAGTCCGCATCCGACACGCAGGCGCTCGCTTCGGGCGAAGCCGTCTTCGTCGAGGCCGGGGACGAACCGAGCACCATGAAAGGATCCGGGCGGGCGGCCATCGCTCGAGTCCCGACCGTGCTTCGTAGGGGCCGGTGAAGGCTCAGAGCGACGGCCCGGGCCCCCAGGACTCGATCTGCGGATCGTCGATCCACAAGCGA
Source organism: Nocardioidaceae bacterium (assembly GCA_033850795.1). GTDB lineage: Bacteria > Actinomycetota > Actinomycetes > Propionibacteriales > Nocardioidaceae > Nocardioides_B. Next base: position 3,152 of record JAWWPF010000006.1, read on the forward strand.
CCTTCGTGCCTCAGCGCCTGAACGTCCGCGTCGACCATGATCTCGGCCAGCCGGCGCGTGTGCACGGTCGCCTTCCACCCCAGCTGCCGCTCGGCCTTCGAGGCGTCTCCCACGAGGGTGGGCGCCTCGGCAGGCCGGAGCAGCTTCTCGCTGAAGCGCACGTGCTTCTCCCAGTCGAGGCCCGCGTGATCGAAGGCCGTGACGACGAAGTCCCGCACCGTGGCAGCGCTCCCCGTCGCTAGCACGTAGTCCTCCGGTTCCGGGGCCTGCAGCATCCGCCACATGCCCTCGACGTACTCCGGTGCGTAGCCCCAGTCGCGGACCGCGTCCAGGTTGCCGAGGTAGACGTAGTCGTCGAGCCCGGCTTGGATCCGGGCTACAGCACGGGTGACCTTCCGGGTCAGGTAGGTCTCTCCGCGACGCGGCGACTCGTGGCTGAACATGATCCCGTTCACGGCGAACATGCCGTACGTGTCGCGATAGCTCCTGGTCGCCCAGTAGGCATACAGCTTGGCCACCGCGTACGGCGACCTGGGGCTGAAGGGGGTGGTCTCGCTCTGGGGAGCTTGCGCCTCACCGAACATCTCGGAGCTCGAGGACTGGAAGAAGCGACAGTCGACGCCGGCCAGTCTGGAGGCTTCGAGAAGCCGGATCGCACCGACGCCGGTGACGTTGCCCACGTGCTCGGGCTCCTCGAAGCTGACGCCCACGTGTGAGGGCGCTCCGAGGTTGTAGACCTCCTGTGGAGCGATCTCGTGAAGCAGGGTCACCAGGCGCGCACTGTCAGCGAGGTCTGCGAAGTGGAGATGGAACCTGGAGTCGGGGTCGTCGGGGTCCTGGTGCAGGTGGTCCAGACGTGTCGTGTTGAACGTGGAGGCGCGACGGACCAGCCCATGGACCTCGTAGCCCTTGGCGAGGAGCAACTCCGCGAGATAGGAGCCGTCCTGGCCGGTCACCCCGGTGATGAGGGCTCGTCTCACTGCCATCCCTATCTGGTCCTAGAACGGGTCGCCACTCGCGGGCAACTCTAGCGAATGCCCCGAATGGTGGCCCAAGTGCCGTGCGAAGTGCAGTGACTAGGTACGATAAACGCTGCTCCCGACGAGCTTGCCCCCGAGCTCAGAAACCGAGAGGCCTCTGCATCGATGCCAAGCACCCACGCCGACTACCGCCTGAGCCAGCTCGACGAGCTGGAGGCCGAGTCCATCCACATCTTCCGCGAGGTCGCCGCCGAGTTCGAGAAGCCGGTGCTGATGTTCTCCGGCGGCAAGGACTCGATCGTCATGCTGCGGCTCGCCGAGAAGGCGTTCTACCCGGCCAAGATCCCGTTCCCGGTCCTCCAGGTCGACACCGGCTTCGACTTCCCCGAGGTGCTCGAGACCCGTGACAACTGGGTCAACCGGCTAGGCGTCCGGATGATCGTCGCGTCCGTCGACGAGGCCATCGCCAACGGCGTGGTCGTCGACGACGGCAAGACGACCCGGAACCGCCTGCAGATCGGCACCCTCCTCCACGCCATCGAGGAGGAGGGCTTCACGGCCGCGTTCGGCGGCGGCCGCCGCGACGAGGAGAAGGCCCGCGCCAAGGAGCGTGTCTACTCCCACCGCGACGAGTTCGGCCAGTGGGACCCCAAGATGCAGCGCCCCGAGCTGTGGTCGCTCTACAACGGCCGGATCCACCCCGGCGAGCACATGCGGATCTTCCCGCTGTCGAACTGGACCGAGCTCGACGTGTGGGACTACATCCACCAGGAGCAGATCGAGATCCCATCCATCTACTTCGCCCACCAGCGGCGGGTCCTCCTCCGCGACGGGATGCTGCTGTCCGAGTCGGAGACCATCCAGCCGAAGGGCAACGAGAAGGTGCAGGAGCTGACGGTGCGCTTCCGCACCGTGGGTGACATGACGCAGACCGGGTGCGTGGAGAGCCACGCCGCCACCACAGCCGAGATCATCGATGAGATCGCCGTCGCCCGGGTCACCGAGCGCGGCGCCACGCGTGGCGACGACCGCTTCTC
>JAWWPF010000018.1:0-2640 GCA_033850795.1 Nocardioidaceae bacterium
GGTTCGAGGCCGTGATCATGGCGGTCACTCTGCCGATCGGGGCAGGTCCGGCGCATCGGCGGACAGTCTCGACCGTCCCGCGACGAAAGTATGACGTTCAGCGGCGTCGCGCGCGACCTTCGTCCGACCCGATGACAACGGTCGCCGTCCTAGGGTGGGTGCATGGGCACGCAAGCGGACGTGGGACGCTGGCAGCGGATGACCGGACCCCGCGGCCGGGACATCGCCCTCGTCGTGCTGTCGGCGATCGTCACGGTGCTCGGCTTTCTGGAGCAGCTGCTCGTCCGGCACCACGGCGTCACCGCGGCCATCTCCGCACTGTTCGGCGTGTTCGGCACGGTGGCGCTGTGGTGGCGCCGATCTCATCCCGTTGCGGTGACGGGCGTCGGCGTCGTGGTGGTGCTGCTCAGCGGGAATCCGATCCCGATCTGCTTCGGGCTGATGCGGATGGCGATCGTCGCGCGCAACCGGCTGCTTGCGGTCGCGGCGGTGGTGGTGGCGTTGGCGCTGACCCCGCCGTCCCTGGGGTCCGCCGGGGGTTTCGGCGTTGGTTCATTGATCGCCGGCGCGGTCGCCGCCGCCTTCTTCGCGATGTGGGGCGCCTACGTCGGTGCCCGACGGGACCTGATCAGTTCGCTGCAGGACAGGGCCGAACGAGCCGAGGCCGAGCGGGAGCTGCGGTCGGACCAGGCGCGGCTGGCGGAACGGTCCCGGATCGCCGGGGAGATGCATGATGTTCTGGCGCACAAGGTGTCGCTGATCGCGCTGCAGGCCGGCGCGCTCGAGGTGAACGCCGACGCCGCGCCGGCGGTCATCGAATCCAGCGCGGCGCTGATCCGGACGACCGCCCGCCAGGCCATGGAGGATCTGCGGGAGGTGCTGGGCGTGCTCCGCGGGGCCCAGCCCGGCGACGAGCTGGCGCCCCAGCCCGACCTGTCGCACCTGCCTGCGCTGCTGGAGTCGTCGCGGGCGGCCGGGGTGGCGGTGTCCGAACGCATCGCCGTCGACGGGGGAGTGCCCGCGCAGGTCGGTCGCACCGTGTACCGGGTCGTCCAGGAAGCGCTCACCAACGCGCACAAGCATTCCCGGGGCGCCACCATCGACGTGGACGTCCAGCGATCCGGGAGCGCGGTGACCGTGGTGGTCACCAACGTCGGCCCCGTGTCCAGCGAGGGTCTGCTGCCCGGGTCCGGCTACGGCCTGGTGGGCCTGCAGGAACGGGTCGGCGTGCTCGGCGGGACGCTGCGGGCCGGTCCGACCGCCTCGGGCGGCTGGGCGGTCACGGCCACCATCCCGTTGACCTCGCCGGCCGGGCCGCAGGATCGACCCGCACCGGTCGAAGACATCCGGGAAGCGTTGCCGCGCCGGTGATCCGCATCCTGGTCGTGGACGACGACGCCTTGGTCCGGGCCGGCCTGACGATGATGATCCAGTCCACCGACGATCTCGAGGTGGTCGGGGAGGCGGCCGACGGCAGCGAAGTGCTGGAGGCCGTCGCCCGGCACCGGCCCGACATCGTGTTGATGGACATCCGGATGCCCACCCTGGACGGGCTGCAGGCGACGCAGCGGCTGCAGGGCACCGCGCATCCGCCTCGGGTCATCGTGCTGACCACCTTCGACATCGACGATTTCGTCTTCCGGGCGCTGCAGGCCGGCGCGGCCGGCTTCCTGCTCAAGGACACCCCGCCGCGGGAACTGCTGCAGGCCATCCGCGTGGTCGCCTCCGGCGACGCGATGCTCTCGCCCAGCGTCACCAGGAAGCTGATCGGACACTTCGCGGCCGATCCCCGCGCCGACCGACGACGAGAGGCGGTGCGCCGGATCGGGAGCCTGACCGCTCGCGAGGTCGAGATCCTGACAGCGGTCGGCCGGGGTCTGTCCAACGCCGACATCGGCCGCGAGCTGTTCCTGTCCGAGGCGACCGTCAAGACCCACGTCTCGCGCCTGCTGGTGAAACTCGATGCCGCCAACCGGGTGCAGGTGGCCATCCTGGCGCACGAGTCCGGGATGCTCGACCGCTGATCTTTCTGACACGATGACCCCTGCCCGCAGCGGGCGACGACGGCGGATCGATGGGGACAGTGCAATGACGCGGCGGGGTTGGTTGTTGTTCGGTGCGCTGAGCGTGATCTGGGGGGTGCCCTACCTGTTGATCAAGGTGGCGGTGCGGGACCTGGACCCGGTGGTGGTGGCCTTCGGGCGGACGTTCCTCGGCGCACTGCTGCTGCTGCCGGTCGCGCTGCGGCGGCGGGATCTGGTGCCGGTGCTCCGGCGCTGGCAGTGGCTGTTGCTCTACACGCTGATCGAGATCGTCGGACCCTGGTGGCTGCTCGGGCACGCCGAGACCCGGCTGAACAGCTCGACGGCCGGGTTGCTCATCGCCATCGTCCCGTTGATCGCCGCGGTGCTCACCGCCGGCGTCAACCGGCGCCGGCCAGGTGCCGAGCGGCTCAGTGGTCGCCGCATCCTCGGTCTCGGCGTGGGACTGGCGGGGGTGGTGGCACTGGTCGGGTTCGACGTGCACCTTGATGACCTGTCGGCGGTCGGCGCGGCGGTGCTGACCGCCATCGGCTATGCGGGCGGGCCGCTGCTGATCAGCCGGAAACTGGCGGACCTGCCGCCAATGGGCGTGATCACC
>JAWWPF010000028.1:0-20857 GCA_033850795.1 Nocardioidaceae bacterium
GCAGGGTCCCCTCGGGACCCCCCTCCCCCGACGCCCCGTTGTCCCCGAGCACGTAGAACACCAGCGTGTCGTCGAGGACGCCGAGATCCTCGAGCGTGTCGATGAGCCGGCCGACGTGGTGGTCGGCGTGCTCGGCGAACCCGGCGTAGGTCTCCATGAACCGCGCCGCGACCCGCCGGGCCTCCGGGTCGAGATCGTCCCAGTGCGGGACGCCGTCCGGCCACGGCGACAGCTCGGTCTCGGGAGGGACCAGGCCGAGCTCCTTCTGGCGGGCCAGGGTCGCCTCTCGCTGCGCGTCCCAGCCGGCGTCGAAGCGGCCGGCGTACCGGTCCCGCCAGGACGGCGCGACGTGGAAGGGCGCGTGCGTGGCGCCGAGCGCGAGGTAGGCGAAGAACGGCTTGTCCGGCGTCAGGGTGTGCTGCGTGCACACCCAGTCGACGGCGTGGTCGACCAGGTCCTCGGTCAGGTGGTAGCCGTCCTCGGGCAGCCGGGTCGGCTCGACCGGCGTGGTGCCGTCGTATAGCTGCGGGTACCAGTGGTTCATCTCGGCGCCCATGAAGCCGTAGAAGGCGTCGAACCCCTCCCCCGTCGGCCACCGCGTGAACGGGCCGGACGCGGTCACCTCCACGGGCGGGGTCTGGTGCCACTTGCCGAACGCCGCGGTGCTGTAGCCGTTCCCGCCGAGGATCTGCGCCATCGTCGCCGCGCTCGCCGGCCGGTAGCCGGTGTAGCCGGGCTCGAGGGTGGACATCTCCGAGGTCACGCCCATGCCCACCGAGTGGTGGTTGCGGCCGGTCATCAGCGCCTGGCGGGTCGGCGAGCACAGCGCGGTCACGTGGAACCTGCTGAAGCGCAGCCCCCCGCCCGCCAGCCTCTCGGCGGTCGGCATCTCGCACGGGCCGCCGTACGCACTGGGGGCCCCGAACCCCATGTCGTCGACCAGCACCACCAGCACGTTGGGCGCGCCGCGGGGCGGGCGGACCGGCCGGATCGGCTCCCGGGGCTCCCCCGATCCGTCGACGGTGGCGGCCACGGTCGCACTGGCGTCGGAGGTGGCCGTGCGTACGTCGAGCGGGAGCACGCTGCGGTCTGGCTCCTGGTTCATCTCCGGCACAGGGACATGTCACCACAGGACCACGACGCCGAGAACCGTTCGGTCCGCGGCACGCCGGGCCGGGACCGAGCGGTCACCGGCGAGTCAGCCCGACCGGGGTCGTCTGGGCCCGGAGCAGCGCTGCGGCGTCCTCGGCGGGCAGGGGCCGGGCGAACAGGTACCCCTGCCCGATCTCGCAACCGTTGCGCCGCAGCCGCATCCGCTGGGGCTCGTCCTCGATGCCCTCGCCGTACACGTCCATCCCGAACGCCTGGCCCAGCCCGATCACGCCGCGGAGCAGGTCGTCGGCGCGGCTGCTGCCGGCCTCGTCCTCGCCGATGCTGTCGAGGTAGGAGCGGTCGACCTTCAAGATGTCCACGGCCAGCGACTGCAGGTACGCCAGCGCCGAGCGGCCGGTGCCGAAGTCGTCCAGGGCCACCCGGACCCCCAGGCCGTGCAGGGCGTCGAAGCGCCGCCGGGCGGTCTCGATCTCGGGCTCGACCGCGGCCTCGGTCACCTCGAGGACGAGGCGTGCCGCCGGCAGGCCGCTGGCCTCCAGGCACTCGGAGACCATGCCGACGAAGGTGTCCTTGGCGAGGTCGAGGCCGGAGACGTTGACATGGGCATCCAGCGGGATGCCGAAGGTCGTGGACCACTGGTGGACCTGGGCGCTCGCCGTGGACAGCACCATCCGGCCGAGCTCGGAGATCAGTCCGAACTGCTCGGCGACCGGCACGAACCGGCTCGGCGACACCTGCCCGTGCACGGGGTGGCTCCAGCGGACCAGCGCCTCGAAGCCCAGCACGGTCCCGTCCGTGAGGTCGACCAGGGGCTGGTAGCAGACCCGCAGCCCCTTGTCCTGCAGCACCCGGCGCAGGTCCTTGCCGATGGCCAGCGTCTCGTCGGCGACCGCGACCAGGTCCGGGGTGCACACCTCGATCCGGTTGCGTCCGCTGCGACGGGCCTCGCGGACCGCCAGCCCGGCGCCCCGCAACAGATCCGGCGCGGTGGCCCGCGGACCCACGGAGTCGCGGGTGACCAGCCCGCAGCTGGCCGAGAGCTGGACGCGCCGCTCGCTGGCCAGGGCAGCCGGGGAGGACACCGCCGCCACGATCCGGTAGGCGAGGTCCAGGGCGACGGCGGGCGCGGGAAGGTGGTGGAACAGGACGCCGACCTGCCGGTCCGACATCCGCGCCAGGACGCCGAGCGAGCCGACCTCGCGAGCGATCCGGCCGGCCATCAGGCTGACCACCTCGTCGGTGGCCGCGTTGTGCTCGGACTCGGTCGCTGCGGTGACCCCCTCGAGGTCCACGAGCAGGACGGCGGGCTCGGCCGGCGTGCCCGGGTCGACGTACGCGGCCAGGGCGTCGCTGCACTCGTGGAGGAACGCGGGGTAGGTGAGCAGGCCGGTGACCTCGTCCTTGGCGAGCCTGCGTGAGGTCCCCGAGGCCTTGCGGCCCTCCGACTTCAGACCCCAGCGCATGCAGCGTCCCCCGATGTCCGGTGTGTGCCCGTCCGGGCAGCTCGCTGGCAGCCTGGTGGGAGCCCGGTGGGTGCCGGGGCGTAGGTCCAGGGTAGGGATCCGGCCGTACCGGGATGTCCGTTTCGTGGAAACCGTGCACAGAATTCTTTACCTGGCAGTGCGGTGGCCGGTGCCGTTAGGGTCGCGCGGGTGAGCGACATCCCGCAGGACCGGTCCCGCGACCGGCGACCCGTTGCGGACGTGCGCTCCCGGCCCACGCCGTTCCTCCTCCTGGACCGTGAGCGACTCTCCGCGAACGTGTCCGCGATGGCCGAGCTCGCGCACCAGCGCGGCCTGTCCCTGCGGCCGCACGCGAAGACGCACAAGTGTGCCGAGGTCGCCGGGCTGCAGACCGGGGCGGGCGCGACGGGGCTGACCGTGGCCACGGTCTCGGAGGCGCAGGTCTTCGCGGACGCCGGCTTCCGCGACCTGTTCCTCGCCTACCCGCTGTGGGTGGACGCCGCGAAGGGGGCCCGGCTGCGGCGGCTGGCCGAGCGGGCGTCGCTGCTGCTGGGGGTCGACTCGATCCCCGGTGTCCGGGCGCTGGCCGCGCAGCTCCCTGGCTGCGCCGTGCTGCTCGAGGTGGACAGCGGCCACCACCGGTCCGGCGTGCTGCCGGCCGAAGCCGGCGACCTGGCCGACAGCGCGGTCCACTGCGGGCTGCAGGTCCGGGGGGTCTTCACCTTCCCGGGGCACAGCTACGCGCCCGGGGCGGCTGCGAAGGTGGCCGCCGACGAGGCTCTCGCGCTGGGTATGGCGGCCACCTCGGTGTCCGATCGGGGAATCGAGGTGCAGGTGGTGAGCGGCGGCTCCACGCCGAGCGCGGCAGCGGCCCACGCCGACGTGCTGACCGAGCTGCGCCCCGGCGTCTACGTCTTCGGCGACGCGCAGCAGTGGGAGCTGGGCACCACCACCCCGGAGCAGCTCGCCCTCACCTGCGTGGGCACCGTGGTCAGCCGCGCCGCAGGGCACGTGGTCCTCGACGCCGGCAGCAAGGCGATCGGCGCCGACCGGGCGCCGTGGGCCAGTGGGCACGGCCGGCTGCTGGACCACCCCGAGGCGCGGATCGTCCAGCTCTCCGAGCACCACGCGGTCGTCGCGTGGGACGGCTCACCGCCGCCCGAGGTCGGCAGCCGGCTGCGCGTCGTACCCAACCACGTCTGCACGGCGGTCAACCTCGCGGACGAGCTCGTCGTCGACGACGGCGACGTGTGGCCGGTCATCGCGCGCGGCACCAACACGTGATCGTGCGAGACTCGAGCGGTGCGGGTTCTGCTGCTGGGCCCGGTCCGTGCCGAGGCCGACGACGGTGCGGCCGTCGCGTTGGGGGGTCCCAAGCAGCGGGCCGTGTTCACCGCGCTCGCACTCAATGCCGGCCGCGTGGTGTCCCTCGATCGGCTGATCAGCGAGCTGTGGAGTGATGAACCCCCGGCTCGCGCGACGATGGCGTTGCAGTCGATCGTGTCGCGGCTGCGCCGGATCCTGGCCGCGGTTCCCTCGGACGGGCTGCCGCCTGCCCGTATCGTGACGCGGCCGCCAGGCTGGGTCCTGGAGCTTCCACCGGAGAACGTCGACGCCGTCGAGTTCAGCGCTCTCGCGAGGGAGGGGGCCGATCTCCTGGCGGCCGGCCGGCCGCAGGCGGCGGCACAGCGGTTGCGGCAGGCCCTCGACCTGTGGACGGATCCCGCGCTGGGTGGCCTCGACCCGGGTCAGCTCCCGTGGAACGAAGGGTCCCGCCTGGAGCAGCTGCGACTGGACACGACAGAGGTGCTGCTGAGCGCGGACCTCGCGGCCGGCCAAGACCTGCGCGTGGCGGAGGAGTCCCTCCGCTTCGTCACGGAGAACCCGTTCCGCGAGCGTGGCTGGCTCGCGCTGATGCTGGCCCTGTACCGCAGCGGACGGCAGGCAGATGCGCTGGCTGCCGCTGCGCGGCTTCGCGCCGTCCTCAGCGAGGAGCTGGGACTGGACCCGTCACTCGAGGTCCGCGAGCTCGAGGCCGCGATCTTGCGGCAGGACCCTTCGCTGCACAGCGGCCCCCGAGGTCGAGTCGGCGTCCCCGAGTCGTCGGACGTCCGGCTCGGTGGGGGCGGTCGGTCGGCGGGCGACTCGGCGGCTCCGATCGCGGGCCGTGACGACGTCCTGGCCATCCTCGACGAGGTCCTGGTCCAAGCCGGCGCAGGCCGCGGGCGTGCGGTGCTGGTGGAGGGGTCTGCTGGGATCGGGAAGTCCACCATCCTCCGCGCCCTCGACGGCCTCAGCAGTGCCGGCGGTGGCAGGACCCTGCACGGCAACGGTGTGGCGAGCGAAGCCGGGGCCCCGGCCCTGTGGCCTTGGGTCGGCATCCTGCGGGAGCTCCTGGCGCAGTTCCCGGACCTGGTGGGCAGCGCCGCGACGGCCACCTTGGCGCAGCTCGATCCGGCACTCGCCACCGACGGCTCCCGTCCGGTTCAGGACGGCGATCCGGAGCTGGGTCGCACGCGGCTGTACCGGGCGGTGATCGACCTGCTGACCCTGGCCCGGCAGAAGGCGATGCTGACGGTGGTCGTCGACGACGCCCAGTGGCTGGACGACGAGTCGTCGAAGCTGTTGTCCGTGGCGGTCCCGGAGCTGACCCGCCGGGGGGTCCTGTTCGCGTTGGGCTTCCGGTCGGACGAGTCCACGGTCGTCGCGGACGTCATGGGGATGCTGGGGTCGACCCCTCGCGACGACGTCGTCCGGTTGCGGCTGCGCGGCCTCGAGGACAGTGAGGTGGCCGGCGTCATCCGAAGCATCAGTGGCGCGGACGCCGACCCCGCCGTCGCCACCGCGATCACCCGTCGCACCGCGGGCAACCCGTTGTTCGTCACCGAGCTCACCCGGTTGCTGGTCAGCGAGCAGAGACTGGACCCGGTCGGGGTCTACGCCTTCCTTCCGGCCGGGACCAGGGACGTCCTGCGACGTCGGCTCGACCGCCTGCCCAGCGGCACCATCGACGTTCTCGTGGCAGCCGCCTTCGTGGCAGGTCCGGTCGACGTCGACCTCCTCCGGCAGGTCACGGCCCTGCAGGAGGACGAGGTCCTCGATGGCTGCGACGGCGCGGTCCTGACGGGCTTCATGATCGAGGACCACGAACCCGGCTGGTTCTCGCTGAGCCATGACCTGGTCCGGCAGACCTTGGTGGAGTCGGTGTCGACCGCGCGACGGCTGCGGCTGCACGCGCGAGTCGGCCACGCCTTGGAGGGATGGGTGCACCAGCGTCCGGAGGTCGTGGTCGAGGTGGCCCGCCACGTCGTGGCAGCCGCGTCCCTGGTGGGTCCCACGGAGGCGATCCGTTGCCTGGTGGCCGCCTCCGACTACGAGCTGGCCGGCCTGTTCTTCCACCGCGCCCGAGAGGAGCTGGAAGCCGCGCTCGCCCTGGCCGCCCAGATCCCGGGGAGCGATGCACGAGCAGCCGTCAGTCGTCCGGTGAGGGACAGACTGGCCCTTCTGTCGCTCTACACCAGCGGCCCGGCTCCGCAGGGTCCTGGGTCCTCGGGCTCGGCGCCAACGACCACATTCCCGCCACTCGATGTCCACGATCCCACCGCCTGGTACGTCGCGATGTTCTCCGCGATCATCTGCGGCGACTACACCCGGGCCATGGCCGCGGCGCGAGAGCTCGACAGCGGGCGACTTCCGCTCCCGGTCGCGGCCCTGGTCCGCTGGACCTACGGGTTGGCGGCCTTCGAGCTCGGTCACGTCGAGCTCGCCGAGCAGCAGCTCACGCTGGCTGATGACTTCCTGGAGGACGGCGACCAGCTGGGGGTCGCAGAGCTGTTCTCCTTCTCCACGTCGGTGCCGATGTTCCTCGCGCTCATCGCGCACTTCCGCGGCGACGAGGCCGACGCCGACCGATGTCAGCGACGGGCTCAGGTGCGGGCGGCCCGGAGCTCCGCAGACGTCGTGGCGCTCGACTTCAGCTCCGCCTGGTTGGCGGCAAGTCGCGGCGACCTCGCCGCCGCGGCCGAAGCGGCCGCGGCCTGCGTCCAGCACGCGCAGCAGGCCGACTACCCGACCTTCGCCACCATGGGCCGCGTCGTCTCCGGCTGGGCCGCCGCCATGAAGGGCGACGCTGCCGGCCTGGGGAGGATGGACGAGGGCTACGCGCTCCACCTTTCCGACGGCCGAAGGATGCACGCACCCGTGCTGCTGGTGCTGCGTGCCGAGGCTCACGCACACCAGGGTCACCTCGACGTGGCCCGTGACCTCGTCACCGAAGCGCGGGACCTCGCGCTCGTGACGGGCGAGCACGTCCTCGGACCCAGGTTGGGCGCCCTCGCCGACCGGCTGGCCCGTGTCGTCGGCTGAAGACCGCCCGGCGGAAACAGGGCGGCGCGGGCGGGACGACCGCCATGAGCGATGATGCCGGGCGTGACCTCGCGATCGGCAGCCCTGTCCGACCTGGCCCGCTCCTACGACATCGCCACCCACTACACCGACTGGCAGGGCCGACCGGTCGACGTGCCTGACGACACGGTCGCGGACGTGCTCGCCGCGATGGACGTCGACGTGGCAGACCCCGAGGCCGCGCTGCGGCGCCGCGCCGAGGAGCCCTGGCGCCGGATGCTCCCCGCCTGCGTCGTGGTCCGGCAGGGCGAGCAGCGGACCGTCGCGGTGCACGTCGCGGACGGCGACCCCGCGGAGGTCTCGCTGGAGCTCGAGACCGGTGGGCGCCAGGACCTGCGGCAGGACCTCGACCACCCGGTCGAGCCCCGTGAGGTCGACGGGCGGCTCGTCGGGGAGGCGGTCTTCGAGGTGCCGGTGGGTCTGCCGCTCGGCTACCACACCCTGCGCGCGCGGTCGGGGCCGTCCACGGCGAGCGCGACGCTGATCGTCACCCCGGACTGGCTGGGTCTGCCCTCGAGGATGGGTGAGCGGCGCTCGTGGGGGTTCGCCGCGCAGCTCTACAGCGTCCGGTCGCACCGGTCCTGGGGCGTCGGCGACCTCGTCGACCTCACGGACCTCGCGGTGTGGTCGGCCGCCGAGCTCGGCGCCGACTACCTGCTGGTCAACCCCCTGCACGCGGCGGAGCCCGTCGCACCCCTCGAGCCGTCGCCGTACCTGCCGACCTCACGGCGCTTCTTCCACCCGCTCTACATCCGGGTCGAGCGGATCCCCGAGTACGTCGACCTGCCCCCGGCGGACCGGGAACGGGTCGAGGCCCTCGCCCGGCGGGTGCACGAGCAGCTCGACGCCGCCGACGTCATCGACCGGGACACCGCCTGGACCGCCAAGCGGTCGGCCCTCCAGCTGGTGCACGCGGTCCCGCGCAGCACCGGGCGCGACGTGGACCTGCGCGCCTTCCTCGTCCGGCACGGCCGGGCGCTGCGGGACTTCGCCACCTGGAGCGTCATCGCGCAGGAGCACGGCACCGACTTCCGGTCCTGGCCCGCGGAGCTGCAGGACGTCTCCTCGTCCGACGTCGCGGCCTACGCAGAGGCGCACGCCGACGCCGTCGACTTCGAGATGTGGCTGCAGTGGGTGCTCGACGAGCAGCTGCAGCAGGCCCAGGCCAAGGCCGAGTCGGCCGGGATGTCGCTGGGCACGATGCACGACCTCGCGGTCGGCGTGCATCCCGGAGGCGCCGACGTATGGCGGCTCCGGTCGACGTACGCCACGGGCATCCAGGTGGGCGCTCCCCCGGACCCGTTCAACCAGGTGGGGCAGAACTGGAGCCAGCCGCCGTGGCGCCCCGAACGCCTCGCCGAGCTCGCCTACGCGCCGTTCCGGGACCTGATCGCGTCGGTGCTGCGGCACGCCGGCGGGATCCGGGTGGACCACATCATCGGCCTCTTCCGCCTCTGGTGGATCCCCGAGGGCCGCCCGCCGTCGGAGGGCACCTACATCCGCTACGACCACGAGGCGATGATCGGCGTGCTGGCCCTGGAGGCGCACCGCGCCGGCGCGGTGGTCGTCGGCGAGGACCTCGGCGTCGTGGAGCCCTCGGCACGCGAGTACCTCGCCTCGCGCGGCGTCCTGGGCACCTCGATCCTCTGGTTCGAGCGCGACGACCAGGGCCGCCCGCTGCCGGCGGAGAAGTGGCGCGAGTACTGCCTGGCCTCGGTGACCACCCACGACCTGCCCCCGACCGCGGGCTACCTCACAGGTGAGCACGTGAAGCTCCGTGACCGGCTCGGGCTGCTGACCCGGCCGCTCGCGGAGGAGACGGCCGCCGACGAGGAGGAGCGCGAGTCGTGGCTGGCCGAGGTCCGCTCCCGCGGCCTGCTGCCCGAGGGCGCGGACATCGAGCGGACGGTGGAGGCGCTCCACGAGTACCTGACCCTCACGCCGTCCCGGCTGCTGTGCGTCTCCCTGGCCGACGCGGTCGGTGACCGAAGGACGCAGAACCAGCCGGGTACGACGGACGAGTACCCGAACTGGCGGGTGCCGCTGTCCGGGCCGGACGAGCGGGTGCTGTTCCTCGAGGACGTGCTCGCCTCGCAGCGCGCGGCGGCACTGGCGAGGACGGTCGCGGGCGACCGGGCGCTCAGTCGTCCCCGAGGAGGATCCGGCTGATCGCCCGGGCCGCCTGGGCCTCGGTGATGCCGGCCCGGGCGGCGGCCTCACGCAGCCGCTCGGCGGCGATCGGGAAGCTGACCCGCTGGGACTCCACGATCACCCCGAGGGCGAGGTCGACCGAGTCCCGGCCGCGCAGCTTCTCCGAGGTCTCGGCGGCCGCGAGCCGGGTCCGGAAGGGCAGGTCCGCGTTGGTCACCGCACCCTCGGCCCGGCTGCCGGTGACCGCGGCCAGCTCCTTGTGGTGGTGGTCGAAGGCCTGGGGGGTGGCGGCGTACAGGTTGACGGTGCCCACCACCCGTTCCTCGCGGATGATCGGCAGCGACAGCGTCGAGGCGATCCCGGCCGCGGCGCTGGCCTGGGCGAAGAGGCGCCAGCGGTCCTCGTTGAGCGGATCGGCGCTGTGGTAGGCCATGCTGCGCTCCAGATGCGCGGCGTCGACGCACGGTCCCCCGTCGAGGTACTGCACCGCGTCGAGCGCGGCGATGTCCTGGTCGGAGGAGACCAGGGTGAAGGTCAGGTGGTCCTCGAAGAGGCCAAGGCTCAGCCCGACGCAGGCAGGCACCACCTCCCTGACCGCCTGCCCCATGTGGGCCAGCGCGGTCGCCGCTGCAGTGCCGCCGCCCTCGGCGAGCTGGGCGAGGGCCTCGGAGGTCTCCGGGACGGGTTCCACGTCGCAATCCCTTGGGTGCCGGTACCGAGGGGGGCCGCTGCTGAACCTCCTCCTGGTAGCGGTGGTGGTACCCCCTCGGCCTCGTCCGATGCAGCATCCTGTCCGCCATACGATCGGGCCATGTCCTTCGACGAGCGCACCGTCTTCCGCACCGACGACGAGCACGTCAACCCCTACCGGCTGCTGACCGCGGTCGTCGTACCCCGGCCGATCGCGTGGGTCACCTCGCTGTCGACCGACGGGGTGGTGAACCTGGCGCCGCACTCCTTCTACACGGTCGCCTGCTCCCGGCCCCCGATCGTGCAGTTCACGTCCGTCGGCGCCAAGGACACGCTGCGCAACGCGGTGGACACCGGCGAGTTCGTGGTCAACCTGGCGTACGGCCCGCTGCTGGAGGCGGTCAACAACAGCTCGGCGGCCTTCTCCCCCGACGAGAGCGAGCCCGACGCGCTCGGGATCACCATGGAGCCCAGCGTCGCCGTGAAGCCGCCGCGCGTGAAGGACTCCCCCGCGTCCATCGAGTGCCGGCTGCACAGCACCGTGGAGCTCGGCAACTCGACGGTCGTGTTCGGCCTGGTCGAGGTGATCACGGTCGCCGACGCCGTGCTGGTGGACGGACACCCCGAGTACGACCTCCTCGACCCGCTGGCCCGGCTCGGCAAGGAGGAGTGGGGCGTGCACGCCCAGGTGAGGTCGGTACGGCGGCCGCGGACCCCCGACGACATCGGCTGACGGCCCTTCAGCCCGGTCGCCCAACCCGAGCCAGTAGGCCGCGCCGGACCTCCGGCCACTCGGTGCGCAGGACCGAGAAGTACGCCGTGTCCGCCACCGTCCCGTCGTGGCGGCGCCGGTGCCCTCGCAGGACGCCCTCGGGTCGTGCACCCAGCCGCTCGATCGCGCGTGCGGACCGTCCGTTGGCCGCGTCGCAGCGCAGCGCCACCCGCTCGCAGGACCAGGCGTCGAACGCGTGCGCCAGCATCAGCAGCTTGGTGTGCGGGTTCGTCTCGCCGCCCCAGAACCGCCGGCCGTAGAAGGTGTGGCCGATCTCCACCCTCGGAACCCAGGCGACGTGCTCGTAGAACGACGTGATGCCGCGCAGGGAGCCGTCGCCGGTGGACTCGACCGCGAAGGCCAGGACGGTCGGGTTGGCGACCAGTCCGGTGATCTCGGCCGCGGCCGCGGCTGCCGTCAGCGGCGGGGGCGAGGTGTGCCAGGCGAAGGCGGCCTCGTCGCCCAGGCCGGCGAGGGATTCGGCGTGCTCGGCACCCAGCGGGACCAGGGACACCACGGGTCCGGGCAGGTGCAGGTCGTGCTCCACGGGTCCAGGCTCTCAGCAGCCGCCGTCACTGCGGCGGTCGGCTCACCGGGTCAGGTCAGGTCCCGGTACCTCGGCGCCGGAGGTACGGGCTCGCGCAGGCCCGCTTCGAGGTCCGGTTCGAGGTCCGGCGCGACGTCGAGCAGCGGCACGTCCTCGCGCACCGGCGGGTCCGGCACCGGCGTGGCCTCGAGCGCGGAGGTGCGCCGGGGCCGCGCCGGCCGCCGTAGCCCGGTCAGCCACCGCCGTACCCGCCGCGCCACCTGCCACGGGCCCGCGTGCAGCGCGTCCTCCGGCAGCGCCGCGTCGGCGGCGATGGTGAGCTCGAGGACCACTCCCCCCACCAGCAGCCCGGCGATGAGGTCGGCGAACCAGTGCCAGTTGAGGGTCAGGGAGGTGACCACCATGGTCACCGACAGCAGGGTGACCAGGCCCCAGAGGAGGAACCGCGTGACGTGCCCCGACCGGCGGTAGCGGCCCACGAGGTACACCGCGAGGCCGTAGACCAGCACGATGTTGCCGGTGTGTCCGGAGGGGTACGCCATACCCCCGACGAAGAAGGACGGGTTCGCGGCCTCCGGCTGGCCCCGGCCGAGGCCGACCTTCAGGATCAGCATGAGCAGGTTGAGGGAGAACACGGACGCCGCGACGAGCCACGCCGGGCGCCACGAACGTCTGGCCCGGCAGCAGGCCAGGGTGGCGACGGTGAGCACGGGCAGGGCGACCGCCCGCTGCCCGATGCGGTCCATGACGTGCAGGGCCGGGAGCCAGCCGTGTGGCGGCGGCGCCAGGTTGAAGTACGCGTCCAGCGAGATCAGGGGCCCCATGGCCAGCAGCGTGAACCCGACGAAGACGAGGGACAGGAACCCGGCAAGGGCCAGCGAGGAGGAGACCTCCGAGGTCCATCCGTCGTCCGGAGCGGCTGCATCGTGACGACGACGCATGCAACCTCCTCCTGCCGCACCCGGACGCGCCCGCGGAGGACCGCGACGACCGGGGTGATGGGTTCCCTTGCCAAATATAGGGTGAACCCCATGAGCCCGAACCGCCGGCCGGGACCGAGCACCCGGGTCCGGGTGCACGAGGTCACCACCGGACCCGAGGGTGCGGTACGCAGGCACGAGGACCGGTTGGCGACCGAGGAGCCGCTGGAGATCCGCCTGGCCTGGCCCGGACGCCCTGCGGAGCGGGTCGCGGTGACCATGCGCACGCCGGGGCACGACTTCGAGCTCGCGACCGGCTTCCTGTACGGCGAGGGGGTGCTGTCCTCCGCCGACGACCTGCGCACGGTCGCGTACTGCACGGACGTCGCCCTCTCGCCGGAGCAGGAGTTCAACGTGGTGACCGTCGAGCTGTCCCGGCCTCCGCGGCGGCCTCCGGCGGAGCGGTACGCCGGTCTGTCCGCGGCCTCCTCGGCCTGCGGGGTCTGCGGCACCGAGAGCATCGACGACGTCCTCGCGCTGTGCCACGTCGGCGACCAGGGTGCTCGCGCGGCGCGGTGGGCGGACCTGCGGGTGCGCCCGGACGTGCTGCTCGGCCTCCCGGCGCGGCTTCGGGCCGAGCAGCGGGTCTTCGACTCGACCGGGGGACTGCACGCGGCGGGCCTGTTCGACGAGGCCGGCACCCCGTCCGTCGTCCGCGAGGACATCGGGCGCCACAACGCGGTGGACAAGGTGGTGGGGTCGCGCGTTCTCGCCGGCGCCTCACCGGCCGCGCCGCTGCTGTGCGTCAGCGGCCGGATCGGGTTCGAGATCGTCCAGAAGGCCGTCGTCGCGGACATCGGGGTGCTCGCCGCGGTGGGTGCGCCCTCCAGCCTCGCCGTACACCTGGCGGCGGGCGCGGGGCTGTGCACGGCGGGCTTCGTGAGGGATCAGAGGTACGTCGTCTACTCGGCACCGGAGCGCCTCGGCGTGTGAGGGCCGATTCTGTCGGCGGCCCGTCCTACGGTCGGGGCGTGCGAATCCTCCACACCTCCGACTGGCACCTGGGACGCTCGTTCCACGGGGTCGGGATGCTCGGCGCCCAGGCGGCGTACGTCGACCACCTGCTCGATGTGGTGACCTCCGAGCACGTCGACCTGGTGCTGGTCAGCGGGGACGTCTACGACCGGGCGCTGCCGCCGGTCGACGCGGTGGAGCTCGCCGACGAGACGTTCGCGCGGCTCGCCGCGTCCCGGGCCGCGGTGGTGGTCTCGAGCGGGAACCACGACTCCCCCGCGCGGCTCGGCTTCAACGCCCGGCTGGCCGACGCGGCCGGGGTGCACCTGCGCACCCGCTGGCAGGACGTCGGGACGCCGGTGCTGCTCGAGGACGAGCACGGGACGGTCGCGGTGCACGCGATCCCCTACCTGGAGCCGGACGCGGTGCGCGCCGCCTGGGCGCTTTCCGAGCGCAGCCACGAGGCGGCGCTCACTGCCGCCATGGCCCGGGTCGACGCCGACCTCGCCGGCCGCGGCGGGACCCGCTCGGTCGTCCTCGCGCACGCCTTCGTGGCCGGCAGTCCCGACGCTGCCGGGCGCATGTCCTCCGACAGCGAGCGCGACATCTCCGTGGGCGGCATCCAGATCGCTCCGACGCGGCTGTTCACCGGGGTCGACTACGCCGCGCTGGGCCACCTGCACGGCGCTGCGGCCCTCACCGAGACGGTGCGCTACAGCGGCTCGCCGTTGGCCTACTCCTTCTCGGAGGCCGGGCAGACCAAGGGCTCCTGGCTCGTCGACCTGGGTCCCGAGGGCGTCGCGGATGCCACCTTCCTGCCGGCGCCGGCGCCGCGCCGGCTCGCGACGGTCCGGGGCCGGATCGAGGACCTCCTGACGGAGACCCGCCACGCGGAGCTGGAGGACGCCTGGCTGCAGGTCACGCTCACCGACCGGCACCGACCCGCGCATGCCATGGACCGGCTGCGCGCCAGGTTCCCGCACACCCTCGTCCTGGGCTTCGAGCCCGAGGGAGGGACGCGCGGTCACGGCCCCGTCATGCCCCGCGTCGACGGTCGCAGCGACCTCGACATCGCACTCGGCTTCGTCGCCGAGGTCCGCGACCTCGAGGCCACGACGGAGGAGGAGCTCCTCCTGCAGCTGGCCTGCGACTCGTGCCGGATCAACGAGGACCGCGACGCCGACTTCCAGGTGTCCGCCCTCCAGGACCGGGCCGTGGGCTGATGCGGCTGCACCGGCTCACCGTCACCGCCTTCGGCCCCTTCGCCGGCACGGAGGAGGTGGACTTCGACGAGCTCAACGAGGCGGGGTTGTTCCTGCTGACCGGATCGACCGGCGCGGGCAAGAGCAGCCTCCTCGACGCCGTGTGCTTCGCCCTCTACGGCACGGTGCCGGGTGTGCGCGGGGTCAAGGCGCTGAAGTCCCAGCACTCCCCCGCCGACACGAAGCCGGAGGTGGTGCTCGATTTCGGCGTGCAGGGTCGCCGGTTCGTCGTACGCCGCACACCGGAGTGGACCCGTCCCAAGAAGCGGGGCTCCGGGGTGCTGGCCGAGAAGGCCTCGGCCTCGATCATGGAGATCACCACCGGCACCGAGCACCTGCTGTCCGCGCGGGCCGCCGAGGTGGGGCTGCTGGTCAACGACCTGATGGGGATGACCGCCGCGCAGTTCGTCCAGGTGGCGCTGCTCCCGCAGGGCGGGTTCCAGACCTTCCTGCGGGCCTCCTCGCAGGACCGGCACGCGGTTCTCCAGCACCTGTTCCGCACCGACCGGTTCGCGCGGATCGAGGACTGGGTCGGCGACCACAGCCGACGCCTGAAGGACGAGGCCGGCGCCGGGCGAGCCGGCGTGCAACGGATCCTGGACACGGTCGCGGAGCGCGCCGGGGCGCCGACCCCTGAGGACCTCACCGGCGACGGGCTGGCGGCGGCGGCCGCCGACGGCCGCGTGAGCGCCTGGGTGGCCGAGACGCTCCAGCGGGCGGAACGTGAAGCCGCGCTGGCGGCGAAGCAGCAGCAGGCGGCCCGGCAGGCCCTCGAGGCGGCTCGCGACCGGCACCGGGACGCCGAGAGCCGGACGGAGCGGCGGCGCCGAGCCGCGGTCGCGCACGCCGCCCTGGCGAGGCTGGAGACCTCCGCGTCCGAGGCGGAGGACGCGCGCGCTCGGCTCGCCGCACACGACCGGGCGGCCCGGTGCCGACCGGTGCTGGAGCTGCAGACGCGTGCCGCCGAGGCACACGAGCGCTCCGCCGT
Organism: Nocardioidaceae bacterium; assembly: GCA_033850795.1. Taxonomy (GTDB): domain Bacteria; phylum Actinomycetota; class Actinomycetes; order Propionibacteriales; family Nocardioidaceae; genus Nocardioides_B. The sequence continues at coordinate 15,325 of JAWWPF010000028.1, forward strand.
CGCCCGCGACTCGGCGGTGGCGGAGCTGACCGCCATCCCCGTGCCGTCCGTGCCGGGGCTCGGGCTCCCCTCGCCGGTGACCACCGAGGCCCTGTCGGCGCTGGTGCAGACGGCCCGCGACCATGCCGCCCGTCTCGAGGCCCTGCTCCCGCGGGAGCAGGAGGCGCTCGCTGCGCAGCGGCGCCTTCGAGGGGACCGGCAGCTGATGGAAGCCGCCGAGCAGGCACAGCAGGAGGCCCTGGCCCGGGTTGTGGAGATCCCCGAGCTGGTCGAGCGCCATACCGCCACCCTGACGGCTGCCGCATCGGGCGCCGCGCAGCGGGGGACGCTCGCCGACGCCCTGGACGCCGCGCGCGAACGACACGCCGCAGCGGTGGAGCTCCTCGAGGTCCGCGGCCGCCTCGTGGCCCAGCAGGACCGGCACCGCGACGCCCGCGACCGCGCCCAGGACGCCCGGGAACGGCTGCAGGACCTGGTGGCGCGTCGTCTCGCCGGGATGGCGGCCGAGCTCGCCGGCGACCTCGTGGACGGCGTCGCCTGCCAGGTCTGCGGGAGCCTGGAGCATCCCGCTGTCGCGACCGCTGCCGAGGACGCGGTCACCGACCGCGACCACGACCTCGCCGACCGCGCGCTGGCCGAGGCCGCCGCCGCTCTCGACGAAGAGCAGGGCCGGCTCCGGGACCTGCAGGGCCGGCACGACACGTTGGCGGCGCTGTGCGGCGGCCTGGGCTGTGAGGAGGCCGCGGACCGCATCGCCGAGCTGCAGGGCCGGCTCGCGGAGGCGGAGCGCGCGCAGGAGGAGCACGAGCTGCTCCAGGGTGACCTGCGCCGCCTGCGGGAGGAGCAGGCCGAGCTCGGGGCCAGGGAGTCGGCGGCGGCCGCGTCGGTGGCCCGCCTGCGCGAGTCCATCGCGGCGCAGGAGCGGACCGTGGCCGTGGTCTCCGACGAGGTCGCCCAGGCCCTGGGCGAGGTGACGTGGGCCGGCGCCGGGTCATCGGCCGCCGGGTCGCTGGCCGGCACCGTGGCCTCGCTGAGGCGATGGTGCGACCTGGTCCGCGCCGCCCAGGAGGCGTCCGGCGCCCTGGACGACGCGGCGCAGCGGCTGGAGTCGCTCACCGTGGAGGCGGCGACAGCGAGTGCGGAGCACGGGTTCGCGACGCTCGACGAGGTGCGGAACGCACTCCTGGGCGAGGACGTCCGGGACCGCCTGGACAGCAGCCTGCGAGCCCGTGCCGACGAGGAGGCGCGGGCCCGCGCGGTGCTGGACGACCCGGGGCTGGCCGGTGCCGATGCCCCGCACGACGCCGACGAGGCACCCGAGGACCTGCCCGCCCTGGCGTCCGCGGTCGCCGAGGCCGAGGCGCTCGCGGACGAGCTCGGCCGGGCTTCGGCGCTACGTGAGGACGAGGTCCGGTCCCTGCGGCTCCAGGCGGACCGTCTGAGCGCGGCGCTGGAGTCGTGGGCGCCGGTCAGAGACCGATCGCTGCGCGCCGAGGCCATCTCGCGGCTGGTCCGCGGCACCGGACACGACAACCAGCTCCAGATGCGGCTGTCCGCCTACGTGCTCGCCACGCGGCTCGACCAGGTGGTGGCGGCGGCGAACGAACGACTCGGGCACATGCGTGACCAGCGGTACCTCCTCCAGCGCACCGGACGTGCCGAGCGCCGGGGGTCCCAGGCCGGGCTCGGGCTCGAGGTCGTCGACCAGTGGACGGGCGACGTTCGCGCCCCCTCGACGCTCTCCGGCGGAGAGACCTTCGTCGTCTCCCTGTCCCTGGCGCTAGGGCTCGCCGACGTCGTCACCCACGAGGCCGGCGGCACGGAGGTGGAGACGCTGTTCGTCGACGAAGGCTTCGGGAGCCTGGACGCCGACACGCTCGACGACGTCATGGACCGGCTCGACGGCCTGCGTGCCGGTGGCCGGATCGTCGGGGTGGTCAGCCACGTGACCGAGATGCGCAGCCGGATCCCCACCCAGGTGCACGTCACGAAGGGTCGCTCCGGATCGACGGTCTCGGTCCGCACGCTGGTCGGGTGACGGGCGCGGTTCGCAGGCTGGAGGCAGTGACCCGGGAGGGCGTGCGGGGCAGGCATCATCTGGGCATGGGCTCGACCGACATCCGCATGCTCGCGGTCATCGACATCGACGGCGTCGTAGCCGACGTCCGCCACCGGCTGCGTCATGTCACCAGACACCCGAAGGACTGGCGAGCCTTCTTCGCCGCGGCCGCCGAGGACCCGCTTCTCGAGGAGGGCGCCGAGACCGTGCGCCGGCTCGCCGAGGTCTACGACATCGCGTACCTGTCCGGGCGCCCCGAGCGGCTCCGCGAGGTCACGGAGGCCTGGTTGCGCCGCTACGACCTGCCGCCCGGCCCGTTGACCCTGCGTCCTCCCGACGACTTCCGCCCGTCGAGCGCGTTCAAGGTCCAGGCGCTGCGCCGGTTGGCGAAGGACCGCACCGTCGTGGTCCTCGTCGACGACGACCCGCGGGTCCTCCACGAGGCGCGACAGGCCGGGTTCGACGTACTCCCCGCGACCTGGATGGGCGAGCACTCGGCGCTGCGGGAGGCCCAGGAGCGTGAGGGCCGCACCTGAGTGGCCTGCCTGCCCACGGATCCCCCCGAGTCCGGATAGCCTCTGGCGCATGACGACCGGCCACGAGATCGACGGCTCCTTCACCGCCCTCCCCTACCGGAGCATGGCGCAGGCGGCGCTGACCCGCGCGCAGGACTTCCACGTCAGTCACGCGGACTTCCGGTTCGAGCGCATCCGCTCGCAGGACATCCGGGTCCGGGACGGCCGGCTGCAGGGCGCCTCGGACAACGAGGACATCGGCTTCTCGGTCCGGGTCGTGCTCAACGGCGCCTGGGGCTTCGCCTCCGGGGTGGTCCTGAGCACGGAGTCCGCGGTGCAGGTGGCCGAGACGGCGGTCCGAACCGCTCAGGTGGCCGCCGCGATGACGGCCCGGCCCGTGGAGCTGGCCGGCGAGCCGACGTACGACGACGTGGAGTGGGTCTCCGCCTACGAGATCGACCCGCTGTCCGTGCCGCTGGCCGACAAGGTCGAGGTGCTCTCGGACTGGTCGGCGAGACTCCTGGCCGCGCCCGGGGTGCAGCACAGCTCGGGGGCCCTGCAGCAGGTCGTCGAGAACAAGTTCTACACCGACCTCGCCGGGACCACCACGACCCAGCAGCGGGTGCGGCTGCAGCCGGACCTCGAGGTGCACGGGACCAACGACGACACCGGCCTGTTCGACTCGATGCGCACGATCGCGCCGCCCGTAGGACGCGGCTGGGAGTACCTGCAGGACGGCTACGACTGGGACACCGCGCTGGGCGAGCTCCCCGAGCTGCTCGCCGAGAAGCTGGTCGCTCCCCCGGTGCAGGCCGGCCGCTACGACCTGGTGATCCACCCCTCCAACCTGTGGCTGACGATCCACGAGTCGATCGGCCACGCCACCGAGCTGGACAGGGCCCTGGGCTACGAGGCCAACTACGCCGGTACCTCGTTCGCCACCGTGGACAAGCTCAATGCGCTCCAGTACGGCTCTCCGGTGATGAACGTCGTCGGTGACCGCACCCAGCCGCACGGCCTCGCCACCGTCGGGTACGACGACGAGGGGGTCAAGACGCAGAGCTGGGACATCATCAAGGACGGCGTGCTGGTCGGCTACCAGCTCGACCGGTCGATGGCGCAGATGATGCCGGAGCTGAACGGTGGACGGTCGAACGGCTGCGCCTACGCCGACTCCCCGGGTCACATCCCGATCCAGCGGATGGCGAACGTGTCCCTGCAGCCGGTCGAGGGCGGCCCGAGCCTCGAGGAGCTCATCGGGCGGGTGGAGCGCGGCATCTTCGTGGTCGGGGACAAGTCCTGGTCGATCGACATGCAGCGCTACAACTTCCAGTTCACCGGACAGCGGTTCTACCGGATCGAGAACGGCAGGCTCGCGGGACAGGTCCGCGACGTCGCCTACCAGGCCACGACCACCGACTTCTGGAACTCCATGGAGGCCGTCGGCGGTCCGGAGACCTGGGAGCTCGGCGGCGCCTTCAACTGCGGGAAGGCGCAGCCCGGTCAGGTGGCCGCCGTCTCGCACGGCTGCCCGAGCTCGCTGTTCCGCGACGTGAACGTCCTGAACACCACCGCCGAAGCCGGCAACTGACCCAGAGGACGGACCATGACCGCCACCAGCCCGCAGGACCTCGTCGAGCACGCGCTCAGCGTCTCGAGGTCCGATCACTGCGTCGTCATCGTGCACGACTCCATCAGCGCGAACCTGCGCTGGGCCAACAACACGCTGACCACCAACGGCGTGATGCACGGCGTCCGGGTCACTGTCGTGTCGCTGCACGGGACCGGTCAGGGAACCGCTGCCGGGTCGGTCTCGGCGAGCGCCGCCTCGACCGACCAGGTGGACCGGATCGTCGAGGCGGCCGACGCGGCCGCCAGTGCCGGAACCCCCGCTGAGGACGCCGCGGACCTGCCGGAAGGGGGCGTCGACGAGGACTGGGGAGATCCCTCCGGGGAGACGTCCATCGACGTCTACGCCGACTTCGCCCCTGCCCTCGGTGAGGCGTTCGGCCGCGCGAGCGGCGAGGGGCGGATCCTCTACGGGTTCGTGGACCACGACGTCACCACGACGTACCTCGGGACCAGCACCGGGATCCGGCTGCGGCACGTGCAGCCCACGGGCCACTACGGGTGCACGGCCAAGCCGACGGACCTGTCGACGAGCGCGTGGGTCGGTGGCGCGACCCGGGACTTCAAGGACGTCGACCCGCAGGTCCTGGAGGCCGAGCTGAACCAGCGGCTCGGCTGGGCCGCACGCCGGGTGGACCTCGAGGCCGGCCGCTACGACACGGTGCTGCCGCCCACGGCCGTCTCGGACCTGATGATCTACGCGTACTGGACGGCCTCCGCGCGTGAGGCCCACGAGGGCCGCACAGTCTTCTCGCGGCGCGGCGGCGGCACCCGGATCGGCGAGCGGCTCTCGGACAAGCCGCTGCAGGTCTACTCCGACCCGGGCTACGACCGGCTGCAGGCGGCCCCCTTCGTCAGCGCCACCACCAGCAACGAGATCGAGAGCGTCTTCGACAACGGCCTGCCGCTCTCGCGCACGGACTGGGTCAAGGACGGCACGCTGAGCGCGCTGCTGCAGAACAGGTACTCGGCGGGTCTGACCGGCCAGCCCGTCACGCCGTACATCGACAACCTGGTCGTGGAGGTCGACGGCGCGAGCGGCAGCACGCAGGACCTGGTCGCCGGCGTCGAGCGAGGGCTGCTGCTGACCTGCCTGTGGTACATCCGCGAGGTGGACCCGCAGACGCTGCTGCTGACGGGTCTCACCCGGGACGGGGTCTACCTCGTGGAGGACGGCGAGGTGACCGGGGCGGTGAACAACTTCAGGTTCAACGAGAGCCCGGTCGACCTGATGCGTCGCTTCTCCCGCGCCTCGACCACCGTGCCGAGCTTCTCCAGGGAGTGGGGCGACTACTTCCCGCGTACGGCGACCCCGGCCCTGCGGGTCCCC
>JAWWPF010000069.1:0-14699 GCA_033850795.1 Nocardioidaceae bacterium
CCTTAGTCTGGAGGCATGTCGTCCCCGCCCTCCTCCGGCTCGCCGGGCGCCCGTCCGCCGTACCGCCCCGCCACCGTCGCCGTCACCTCCGGCCGGCCGCCGCACGTCCCCGACAACCCGCTGAACGCGCCCCTGACGATGGCGTCGACCTACGTCGCGGGCGGGGACGTCGAGTACGGCCGCTATGGGAACCCGACCTGGTCGGCGTTCGAGTCGGCCCTCGGGGACCTGGAGGGCGGCCGGTGCCTCGCCTTCTCGACCGGGCTGGCCGCGGTCGCCACGCTCCTGGACCTGGTCGGCAACGGCGCGACGGTGGTCGCACCGCGGCACGCCTACAACGGCAGTGTGATGCAGCTCGCCGACCTCGAGGCCCGCGGCCGGCTCACCGCGGTGCTGGTGGACGTCACCGACACCGAGGCGGTGGTGAAGGCGTGCCAGGACGCCGCGCTCGTCTGGTTGGAGTCGCCGACGAACCCCGCGCTGGAGGTGGCCGACATCGCCACGATCGCGGCCGCCGCGCACGACGCCGGCGCCTACGTGGTCGTGGACAACACCTTTGCCACACCGCTGCTGCAGCAGCCGCTGTCCTCCGGCGCCGACCTGGTCCTCCACTCGGCGACCAAGTTCATCGCGGGCCACAGCGACGTGCTCCTGGGCGCGGTCGTGACCGGCGACGACGGGCTGTACGACGTGCTCAAGAAGCGTCGGGACATGCTCGGGGCGACCCCGGGGACCTTCGAGACCTGGCTCGCCCTGCGGGGGCTGCGCACGCTGCATGTGCGGCTCGAACGGGCCCAGTCCAACGCGCAGGAGCTGGTCCGGCGGCTCGGCGAGCACCCGGCGGTCGGCGAGGTTCGCTACCCCGGCTTCGGTGCCGTGGTCTCGGTGGTGATGGCCCAGGGTGCGTTGGCCGCGGACCTGCTGACCCACAAGACGACGCTGTGGGTGCACGCCACCAGCCTGGGCGGGGTCGAGTCGACCTTCGAGCGGCGCCGGCGGTGGCGCAGCGAGCCGGCCACCATCCCCGACGGCCTGGTGCGGCTGTCGGTCGGCATCGAGGACGTCGACGACCTGTGGAGCGACCTGGCCGCCGCCCTGGACGACGTCACCGGGGAGCAGGGCTAGTCCCGTTCGTGCTTGGTCTCCCGGGAGATCAGCGCGGTCAGCATGTCCGCCGCCGTCGTCTGTCCCTCGACGACGGCGTGCACGGCCTCGACGATCGGTGCGTAGACGTCGGCCTGCTGGGCCAGCGCCAGCAGCGACGAGCAGGACTTGACCCCCTCCGCCACCTGGCGGGTCGACGCGGTGATCTCCTGCGTGGTCATGCCCTGTCCGAGCTTCTCGCCGAAGGACCTGTTGCGGGAGAGCGGGGATGAGCAGGACGCCACCAGGTCCCCGAGCCCGGCCAGGCCCATCAGCGTCATCGGGTCCGCCCCGAGACCCACGGCCAGCCTGGCGATCTCGGCGAGCCCCCGGGTGATCACCGAGGCCGTGGTGTTGTCGCCGAAGCCGAGCCCGATCGCCATTCCCACGCTGAGCGCGATGACGTTCTTGTACGCCCCGCCGAGCTCGCAGCCCACCACGTCGGTGCTGGAGTAGGGACGGAAGGCTGCCGAGTGGCACAGCGTCCGGAGCCGCGTCACGTTCTCCTCGTCGACGCAGGCCACCACGCTGGCTGCCGGCTCGCGGCCGGCGATCTCCTTGGCCAGGTTGGGTCCGCTGACCACGCCGATGCGCTCCGGCGCCGCACCGGTGACCTCCGCGATCACCTCGCTCATCCGCTTCAGCGACCCGACCTCGACGCCCTTCATGAGCGACACGAGCATCGCATCGCGCGGGATGTCGTCGACCCACTCGACGAGGTTCGCCCGCAGCGTCTGGGAGGGCACGGCGAGGACGACGAACTCGGCCCCGGCCAGCGCCCGTGCGGGGTCGTGGGTGGCGCGAACGCTGTCCGGGAGGTCGACCCCCGGCAGGTAGTCGGTGTTCTCGCGCTTGTCGTTGATCGTCGAGCAGACCTCCTCGCGGCGTGCCCACAACGTGATGTCGTTGCCCGCGTCGGCGAGGACCACCGAGAACGCCGTGCCCCAGGAGCCTGCTCCGAAGACAGCCACCTTGCTCATCAACGTCTCCTGTCGCCCGGGTGTCTGGTGCGTGGGTGTCTGGTGCGTGGGTGCGGGTTGCCGATCTGCCGGACGCCGGCGGTCCGCGGGTCGTAGCGCGGTCCGGGCGCGTGCTCCCCGCGGATGTCCTCGAGCAGGCGGGTTATCTCGTCCATGATCCGGTTCGTGGCCTCGCGGAGCACCTCGGGGGTCTGCGGCCTTTCCCGCAGGTCGTCGAGCGGCACCGGTGTCCCCGCGGTCATCCAGATCGTCTTGCGGGGCAGCAACCGGGGCCGCTTGGTGTACGGCGCGAGGATGTGCTGTGCACCCCACTGCGCCACCGGCACCACAGGTGCACCGCAGGAGAGGGCGATCCGCGCGGCGCCCGTCTTGCCCGACATCGGCCACAGGTCGGGCTCCCGGGTGATGGTCCCTTCTGGGTAGACGATCACGCACTCCCCCGACTGCACTGCGGCGACTGCGGCGGTGAAGGACGCCGAGGCGTCCCTGGTGAGCCGGTACACCGGGATCTGCTTGGCGCTCCGAACGATCCGGCCAACCACCGGGACCTCGAAGATCTCCGCCTTGGCCAGGAAGCGCACGATCCTGCCGTAGGAGTACACGAAGTGTGCGCAGGTGAGCGGGTCGAGGTGCGAGATGTGGTTGACGGCGAGGACGCATCCGTCCTTCGCGGGAATGTTCTCACCGCCGCGCCAGCGTCGTCTGGTGAAGACCAGGAGCAGCGGCTCCAGCACTGCCACGCAGAAGCCGAAGGCCCAGCCCTTGGGCTCCTGCAAGCTGCGTGGCTTCGGCACGGATCCCTCATCTCGTCCTCGTCGCCCGGCCCGACGTCCAGGCGAGGGTACCTGCGCACAGCATGCCGCATCACCCGTGCCGCTCCGTGGACCCGCGGCCGTGGGCCGGCCGACGCGCCCTGGCAGGATCGGTGGCGATGTCCGCGTCCTCGCCCGCTCCCCCGCGCTTCGCCGTCCTGGTGCCCGTCAAGCAGACCGCGGTCGCGAAGTCCCGCCTCGCCGGCCTCGGGGACGACACCCGTCGTGGGCTCGCCGCTTCCTTCGCCGCGGACACCGTCGCGGCCGCGCTGGCCTGCCCGCTCGTGGGCCTCGTCCTCGTCGTCACGGACGATCATCGGCTCGCCGCTGCCTTGCGCGGACAGGGCGCCGAGGTCGTCCCCGATGGGACGTCCGACCTCAACGGGACCCTGCTCCAGGCCGCCGCGGAGGCACATCGCCGGCACCAGGACCTCGGCCTGGCAGCGCTCTGTGCGGACCTTCCGGCGCTGCGCCCCGACGACCTGGCCCTGGCCCTCCGCGCGGCCGACCCGGCACGGATGTCCTTCGTGGCCGACGCACAGAGGGTGGGTACGACGATGGTGGTCGCCCCGACCCTCGAGAGCTTCCGGCCCTCCTTCGGGGCCGGCTCCCGTGGCCGTCACCTCGAGGCAGGAGCAGGGGAGATAGCGATCGAGGTACCGACCTTGCGGCGCGACGTCGACGACCCGACAGCGCTGGCCGATGCGTTGAGGCTCGGTGTCGGACCACACACCTCGGCAGTGGCCGCCACCCACCGCCTGTTCGCTGCCTCGGGCCGTGCTGCCATGCAGGGCACGGTGTCCGCGTTCGACGAGGGCACCCGCGCGGGACGGGTGCTGCTCGACGACGGCGTCGAGCTCCGGTTCGAGGCCGCCGCACTGGAGGGAAGCGCCCTCAGGCTGCTGCGGCCGGGGCAGCGGGTGCGCCTCGAGACCGTAGTGGAGGAAGGCACCAGGCGCATCCTGGCGGTGCAGATCCTCACCCTGCACTGACCGTTCCTCCTCGTCGCTGCCTTGCAGGGCAGGCCGTGCCGCACCGGCCGGCACAGCGAAGGGCCCACCGCGTCGGCGGTGGGCCCTTCGGGTGCGGTCTGCGGGTCAGGACTTCTTGGCGGTGGCCTTCCGGGTCGCGGTCTTCTTGGCCGGCGCCTTGGTGGCGGTGCTGTTGGCCGTCGTCTTCTTGGCAGGAGCCTTGCTGGCCGTGGCCCTCGACGTCGTCGTCTTGGCGGCGGTCGTCTTCGCGGCGGTCGTCGTCGCCGTGGCCTTCTTGGCGGCGGTGCTCTTGGCCGTCGTCTTCTTGGCGGGAGCGCTGCTCGCGGCGGTCTTCGACGCCGTGCTCCTGGCGGCGGTGCTCTTCGCCGTCGTCTTCTTGGCGGGAGCCTTCGCGGTGGTCGCCTTCGACGTGGTGGTCTTGGCGGCGGTGCTCTTGGCCGTGGCCTTCTTGGCCGCCGTGCCGGAGGCGGTCGACTTGGCCGTGGTCCTGCTGGCTGCGGTCTTGGCCGTGGTCCTGCTGGCGGTGGTCCCGCTGGCCGCGGCCTTCTTCCCGGCCGTCGCGGCGGTCTTCGTCGCGGCGGTCTTCGTCGCGGCGGTCTTCGTCGCGGTGGCCTTCGTCGCGGTGGCCTTCTTGGCGGTGGTGGACGTCGCGAGCTTCGGCAGCTTCTTGGCGCCGGAGACGACCGCCTTCAGCTCCGCGCCCGCGCTGAACCGCGGGACGAAGGTCTTCTTCTTGCGAAGCCGCTCGCCGGTCCGCGGGTTGCGGACCATGCGCGCGTCCCGCTTCTTCTTCTCGAAGGAGCCGAAGCCGGTGATGGCGACCTTCTCGCCCTCCGGGAGGCTCGCCACCTCGCGAGTGATCGTGTCGATCACCGTCTCCAAGGCGTGAGCAGCCTGCTTGCGGTTGCCTTCGTAGCGCGAGGCGAGCTTCTCGATCAGCTGACTCTTGTTCACAAGCTTCCCTTCCGTGAACGTTCCAGGGTCGAGCCGTTGCCCGACTACTGTTTGCACGCTAGGGAAAAGTAGCCGTCCTCACAATGACTACACGCTGTTTTGCCTTGCATTAGTGGAAAAACAGCCCTCAAAGGCCCCTTTTCTCGCTGCGGAGCTACAAAGTAGTGGGTTTCCAGGCCGGTCGAGCGGCTTCGTACTCCGCCACATTTTCCTCGTGGGACAAGGTGATTCCGATGTCGTCGAGCCCCTCGAGAAGCCGCCAACGCGTGTAGTCGTCGATCTGGAACGGCGCCGTGAGGGCGTCCGCCTGGATGGTGCGCTCCTCGAGGTCGACGACGATCTGCGTGGTCGGATCCGTCTCGATCAGCTTCCACAGCTGCTCGATGACGTCCTGACCGACCTGCGCGGCAACGAGACCGGCCTTTCCGGAGTTGCCTCGGAAGATGTCGGCGAACCTGCTGGAGAGCACGACCTTGAAGCCGAAGTCCATCAGGGCCCACACCGCATGCTCTCTCGAGGAGCCGGTCCCGAAGTCGGGGCCGGCAACGAGCACCGTGGCGCCGGCGTACTCAGGCCTGTTGACCACGAACTCGGGATCCTTGCGCCAGGCCGCGAAGAGACCGTCCTCGAAGCCGGTGCGGGTGACCCGCTTGAGGTAGACCGCAGGGATGATCTGGTCGGTGTCGACGTTGCTGCGGCGCAGCGGAAGTCCGGTGCCGGCGTGCCGGGTGAACTTGTCCATGTCAGACCACCTGGCTCTCGACGGGGCTCAGATCGGCCGGCGAGGCCAGCTTCCCGGTGACCGCGGTCGCGGCCGCCACGAGCGGGGACACGAGGTGGGTCCGGCCGCCTTTGCCCTGCCGGCCTTCGAAGTTCCGGTTGGAGGTGGAGGCGCTGCGCTCCCCCGGCTGGAGCTGGTCGGGGTTCATGCCGAGGCACATCGAGCACCCGGCTCCGCGCCACTCCCCTCCGGCCTCCTTGAACACCAGGTCCAGCCCTTCGGCCTCGGCCTGGAGACGCACCCGCACGGATCCCGGCACCACCAGGAGCCTCGTGTGCTCGGCGACGTGACGGCCCTTGAGCACGGTCGCGGCGGCACGCAGGTCCTCGATGCGTCCGTTGGTGCACGAGCCGACGAAGACGGTGTCCACCGCGACCTCGCGCATCGGCGTTCCCGCCTGCAGCCCCATGTATTCCAGGGCTTTCTGCGCCGTGACCTGGTCGCCCTCGCCCTCGAAGTCGGCAGGGTCGGGAACGGCGGCCGACAGCGGGACCCCCTGCCCGGGGTTCGTTCCCCAGGTGACGAACGGGGCCATCTCGCTGGCGTCCAGGACGATCTCCTTGTCGAAGGAGGCATCCTCGTCGGTCACCAGCGTCTTCCAGTGCTCGACTGCGGCATGCCAGTCCTCGCCGGTCGGCGCCTCGGGACGTCCCTCGATGTAGTCGAAGGTCGTCTGGTCGGGAGCGATCAGCCCGGCTTTGGCGCCCCACTCGATCGACATGTTGCAGATCGTCATACGTGCCTCCATCGAGAGCTGCTCGATGGCGGATCCGCGGTACTCCACGATGTAGCCCTGGCCGCCACCCGTGCCGGCGTGTGCGATCAGGGTGAGCACGAGGTCCTTGGCGGTCACACCTTCGGGGAGCGACCCGTTGACGGTGACGGCCATCGTCCTCGGCCTTGCCTGCATGAGGGTCTGCGTGGCCAGCACATGCTCCACCTCGCTGGTCCCGATGCCGAACGCGATCGCACCGAAGGCACCGTGCGTCGAGGTGTGGGAGTCGCCGCACACGATCGTCATGCCGGGTTGGGTGAGTCCGAGCTGCGGTCCGACGACGTGCACGATGCCCTGCTCGACGTCGCCGAGCGGGTGGAGCCGGACCCCGAACTCGGCGGCGTTCTTGCGCAGCGTCTCGACCTGCCTCCGGGACACGGGGTCGGCGATGGGTTTGTCGAGGTCGAGGGTGGGCACGTTGTGGTCCTCGGTGGCCAGCGTGAGGTCCGGCCGGCGTATCGCTCGACCGGCCAGGCGCAGACCGTCGAAGGCCTGTGGCGACGTGACCTCGTGGATCAGGTGGAGGTCGATGTAGAGGAGGTCCGGCTCTCCGGGTGCGCTCCTGACGACGTGCTCGTCCCATACCTTCTCGCTCAGGGTCCTACCCATGACCTCTCCTACTGCTCGGTTTCTGCCGTGTCGACCGGTCGGCTGCCGGGACTCCAGGCTCGTCCAACCACTGGTTCAGTCCGATTTGCAATCCATATTGTGAGACGGCATTATCAGAGTATGGACAACTCTAGCGGGGTAGGCGTCCTCGACAAAGCTGCCCTGGTGCTGTCGGCGCTGGAGGCCGGACCGGCCACCCTCGCCGGCCTGGTGGCCGGAACCGGGCTGGCCCGCCCGACCGCACACCGGCTCGCTGTTGCCCTCGAGCACCACCGTCTCGTGGCCCGCGACATGCAGGGCAGGTTCATCCTGGGCCCTCGGCTCGCCGAGCTCTCCGCAGCCGCCGGGGAGGACCGGCTGCTGGCTGCCGCCGGCCCGGTGCTGGCCCGGTTGCGCGACATCACCGGGGAGTCCGCGCAGATGTGGCGCAGACAGGGCGACTACCGGGTCTGCGTGGCCGCGGCGGAGCGGCCCTCGGGTCTGCGCGACACCATCCCCGTGGGCTCCCAGCTCACCATGCGCGCCGGGTCCGCCGCGCAGATCCTGCTGGCCTGGGAGGACCCCGAGCGGATGCACCGCGGCCTGCAGAACGCCGCCTTCTCCGCCACCGCGCTCGCCGGGATCCGGCGCCGCGGGTGGGCGCAGTCCGTGGGAGAGCGCGAGCAGGGCGTGGCCTCCGTGTCCGCACCGATCCGCTCGCCCTCGGGCAAGATCATCGCCGCGGTCTCCGTCTCGGGTCCGCTCGAGCGCCTGTCCCGGCAGCCCGGGCGCATGCACGCGCCGGCAGTGCTCGCTGCGGCGGAACGGCTCTCCGAGTCGCTGCGCCGGGCCGCGGAGTAGGCCGGCGGTCCCTCGGCTCCGGGCGGTCTAGAACAGCCCGCTCTGCTCGAGCTCGAGGAGCAGGTGCTTCCTCTCGACGCCGCCCGCGTACCCGCTGAGCGATCCCTTCGCTCCGACGACCCGGTGGCACGGGATCACGATGCCGATCGGGTTGCGGCCGTTCGCCATACCGACAGCGCGAGAGGCGCCGGCCGCCATTCCGAGCCGGGTGGCGATCTGCCCGTAGGAGGCCGTCTCGCCGTAGCCGATCCTGCGGAGCTCGGCCCAGACCCTCTCCTGGAAGGCGGTCCCGCCCGGTCGGAGCGGGAGGTCGAACTCCTTGAGCTCCCGGGCGAAGTAGGCGCTCAGCTGCCGGACGGCCTCCGCCAGCAGCGGGTCGGCGTCGTCCCGGTCGCCCGCGTCACGACCTTCCGAGCGGTCCGCGGCGACCCGGATCGAGGACCGTGGGGACGCGTTCTCGGCTATCGGGCCGGTGAACTCGATCGAGGTCACCGCGTCGTGGTCGGCGACGACCCGGATGGGGCCGGCGGGTGAGTCGAGTGTGGTCCACATGTCAGTCTCCTCGTTGGTGTCGGTCATCGTTGCAGGGTCGGCAGGTCCAGCGTCGACCACAGGTGCATCAGCGCGTACGAGCGCCAGGGGCGCCACTGGCGGCTGTGAGCCTCCGCGGCCGACGAGTCGTCGGTGAGGGCGGCCAAGGCGCGGCGGGCGCCGACGTCGGTCGGCAGGAACACGTCCGGGTCGCCCAGGGCGCGCATCGCGATGTAGTCCGCAGTCCACGGACCGATGCCCGGCAGCGCCAGCAGCCGCTCGCGCACGTCGTCACGGTCCCTGCTGCGGTCCAGGGCCATGTTGCCGGCGGCCAGGGCGCAGCACAGCCCGACCAGGGCCCGCGCCCGCGCCCGAGGCATCGGCAGGTCCTCGGGGTCCACCCGCGAGAGCGCCTCGGCGGTCGGGAAGAGACGATCGGGTCCGTCGTACGGCGCCTCGTCCGGAACCTGATCGCCGTAGGCGTGCACGAGCTTGGCGGCCAGGGAGCTCGCCCCGGCCAGGGAGATCTGCTGACCGAGCACCGCGCGGATCGCCAGCTCGTCACCGTCGACGGTGCCCGGGACCCGCAGCCCCGGGCGTCGCGCCACCTCCGGCGCCAGGAGCGTATCCGTGGCGAGCGCCGCGTCCACGGCGACCGGGTCGCAGTCCGCGTCGAGCAGCCGGCGGCACCGTTCGACCGCGGACCCGACGTCGCGCAGGTCGCGCACCTGGAGGCGGCAGGCGACCGACGTGGTGTCGCCGGCGGGCGTGCCGGCCGGGAAGGTCAGTCGGACCCGGCCGCAGCCGTGCGGGAGGCGAAGGGTGCGCTCGAACCAGTCCTCGCCGGTCACCTCGACGCCTGGCACCAGGTGGGCCGCCAGGAACCGCAGCACCTGAGCGCCGTCGTACGGCGCCCGCACCGGCAGGCGGAGCTCCAGGAGACCCGGGACCGGACCGGTGGCCGCCGTCCCGCCGCGCAGCTGCGTAGGGGTGCAGGCGTAGACCTCGCGGACCGTGTCGTTGAACTGCCTGATGCTCGAGAACCCGGCGGCGAAGGCCACGTCCGCGAACGACATCGGGGTCGTCTCGATCAGGATGCGGGCGTTCTGCGCCCGACGGGCGCGGGCCAGGGCGAGAGGACCGGCTCCCAGCTCCGACCGCAGCAGCCGGTGCAGGTGGCGGGAGGTGTAGCCGACTCGGGTGGCGAGGCCGTCCACACCCTCGCGCTCCACGACGCCGTCGCAGATCAGCCGCATCGCACGCCCCGCGACGTCCGCGGCCACGTCCCAGTCCGGGGACCCCGGTGTCGCGTCCGGGCGGCAGCGCTTGCAGGCGCGGAACCCGGCGGCCTGCGCGGCCGCAGCTGAGCGGTGGAAGGTGACGTTGCGCCGGCGGGGCGTGATGGCGGGGCAGGACGGCCGGCAGTAGATGCCCGTCGAGGTCACCGCGGTGTAGAAGACCCCGTCGAAGCGGCGGTCCCTGCTCTGCACCGCCCGGTAGCAGGCCTCGATGTCCATGCCCCGATCCTGCCGCACCGGGGAGCCTCGTGCTAGCGGGATTCGGACGTCGAGGGCGGCGGGCCTCAGGGGTGCCTCCGAGGGTGCCGCCGAGGGTGATGGTGCTGGTACCCCCGACCGGATTCGAACCGGCGCTACCGCCTTGAGAGGGCGGCGTGCTAGGCCACTACACAACGGGGGCGAGGCGGACGAGACTCTAGCGAAGCGTGCCGAGCAGCGTCCAATCGGGACCCGGCGTCACCTGGTCACGGTTCCTCGCTGGGGTACTAGGACTCGAACCTAGACTAACTGGACCAGAACCAGTCGGGCTGCCAATTACCCCATACCCCATGGGTGGCTCCTTGCGAAGCCCGGACGAGGATACACGTCGGTTCACCGGGCCACCAAAACGCCCGGATCGTCCCGGCTCAGGCGTTGGCCGTCGCCGTGCCGACCGCTGTCGCGGGGTCGAAGCCGGGAGGCCGGGTGCGGTTCTGCAGGTCCATCCTGCGGGCCACCAGCACGACCAGGCCGGTGTAGACGCCCGACTGGGTGACCGTCAGCACGATGTTCCACCAGCTCACCGAGGACACCTGCAGTGTCGAGCTGAGGTCTCCGAAGGCGAGCGCCACCCCGAAGGCCAGGAAGTTGTTGAGGATGTGCAGCGCGATGCCGGCCTCCAGTCCTCCCGTCCGGGTCACCAGCCAGCCGGCGATGAGGCCGAAGGCGAACCGGTCGAAGAAGAGCGGGGGGTTCTGCCCTCCGTGGGCCAGCGCGAAGAGGGTCGCGGTGGCGAGGATCGCCACCCAGCGGCTGTTGAACAGAGACCCGAACGCCTGCAGCAGGTAGCCGCGGAACAGGTACTCCTCACCGGCGGCCTGGAGCGGGGTGGTCAGCAGCACGACGACGGCACTGAGCGCCGTGCTCAGCGTGAAGTGGTTGAGCGAGCCGCTCACGTCGCCGCCGGTGCTCCTCGGCAGCAGGGCCCCGACGACCACCTGCGCGAGCAGGGCGACGACCGCGATGCCGATACAGGCGGCGAAGAACCGCCACCGCATCCGGGGTACGACGGACGCCAGCCACCGCGGCCGCATCCGGTGCACGAGCCGCATGATCGCCCACGTGACCGGGATCATCGACGCGATCCCCAGGTTGACGCCCAGCAGCCCGGCCGGCCCCACGGTGGTCGTGCTGGCGTCGTGGCGGAAGTCGTCGGCCCACGCCCCACCCTGGAACAGCGCGTGCAACGCGGCCACGACGAGGAAGACCAGCGAGGCGCCGATGAAGAAGGCGATGACGGCGGTCAGGATCCCGACGACCGGGCGCCACGACGCGTAGGTCCAGGTGCGCAACATCAGGTGGTACGGCGTCGGCCGCTCGTGCGGGAAGCTCCAGGCGGGAGGCCGCCCAGAGGAGTGTCCAGAGGAGTGTCCAGCGGAGTGTCCAGGTGAGTGTCCGGACGGCTCGGAGGAGGGCGAGCGCCACGGGTCCTGCTGGCTCACCTCAGCCGCCCTGGGCCGAGGCCAGCCGGGCCAGCGAACGCTCCCGCCCAAGCAGCTCCATGGACTCGAACAGCGGTGGCGACACCCGGCGACCGGTGATCGCGACACGCACCGGCCCGAAGGCGTTGCGCGGCTTGAGCCCGAGGCCGTCCACGAGCGCGGTCCGCAGCGCCTGCTCGATGCCGGCGGTGTCCCAGGTCGCCAGGTCGGCGAGCGCGTCGTGCGCGGTCTTGACCACCCGGCGACCGTCCTCGTCGAGCAGCTTGGCTGCGTCCGCGGCGTCGCGCTCGAAGGCCGCCTCGTCCACGAAGAGGAACCCCAGCATCTCGACCGACTCGCCCAAGGTGATCATCCGCTCGTGCACCAGCGGCGCGGCCCGCGCGAGGAGCGTCCGCTGCTCCGGGCTCACCGTCGCCGGGAGGACCCCGGCCGACTGGAGGTAGGGGACCATCCGCTCGGCGAGGTCCGCGACGTCGAGCAGGCGGAGGTGGGCGGCGTTGATCGCCTCGCACTTCTTGAGGTCGAAGCGTGCGGGGTTGGGGTTGACCCGGCGGATGTCGAAGGCCGCGGCCATCTCCTGCATGGAGAAGACGTCACGGTCCTCCGCGATGCCCCAGCCGAGCAGCGCCAGGTAGTTGAGCACGCCCTCCGGAAGGAACCCCCGCTCGATGTACTCGGCCAGGCCCGACCCGCGGTCCCGCTTCGAGAGGCGCTTGTTCCCCTCCCCCATCACGATCGGGAGGTGCCCGAACCGTGGCTCCCCGGTGCCGATCCCCAGCTCGGCCAGGGCGCGGTAGAGCGCGATCTGCCGTGGGGTGGAGGGCAGCAGGTCCTCGCCGCGCAGCACGTGGGTGATCTCCATCAGTGCGTCGTCGACGGGGTTGACCAGGGTGTACAGCGGCTGCCCGTTGGCACGGACCATCACGAAGTCCGGCACGTGCTCGGGCAGGAAGGTGATCCGCCCGCGGACGAGGTCGTCGAAGACGATCGGCTCGTCGGGCATCCGCATCCGCAGCACGGGCGCGCGCCCCTCGGCCCGGAATGCCTCGACCTGCTCCGGCGCGAGGTTCCGGCAGTGCCCGTCGTACCCGCTGGCGCGTTGGTTCGTGGCCGTGGCGCGCCGGGCCTCGACCTCCTCCGGCGTGCAGAAGCAGTCGTACGCGTGAGCGGACTCGCGCAGCCTGGTGGCTATCCCGGCGTAGATGTCGAACCGCTCGGACTGGAGGTACGGCGCGTAGGGGCCACCCCTCTCGGGGCCCTCGTCCCAGTCGATGCCCAGCCAGTGCAGGGAGTCCAGGACCGAGGCGAGCCCCTCGGGAGTGTTGCGGGCGAGGTCGGTGTCCTCGATGCGCAGCACGAGGACGCCGCCGTAGTGCCGGGCGAACGCCCAGTTGAACAAGGCGCTCCGCACGTTGCCGACGTGGAGGTTGCCGGTCGGCGAGGGCGGGAAGCGGACGCGGACGGCGGACGGCTCGAGGTCGCCCAGAACGCTGTCCAGAACGGGGTCCAGCACTGGGTCCAGGTCTCGGTCCACCACTGGGTCAGTCACGCGAGACCACCTTGTTCGTCAGGGAGCCGATGCCCGCCACGGTGACCTCGACCTCGTCGCCCACCCGCATCGGGCCGACTCCTTCGGGGGTGCCGGTCAGGATCACGTCGCCGGGGAGCAGGGTCATCACCCCGGAGACGTAGGACACCAGCGTAGGCACGTCGAACACCATGTCCTTGGTGGTCCCGTCCTGCACCAGGTCGCCGTTGAGGTGGGTGGTGACCGCCAGGTCCGAGGTGTCCAGCTCCGTCTCGATCCACGGCCCGAGCGGGCAGAACGAGTCGAAGCCCTTGGCCCGGGTGAACTGCACGTCGTGGCGCTGCAGGTCCCGGGCGGTCACGTCGTTGGCGACCGTGTAGCCGTAGACGACGTCCGCGACCCGCTCGACCGGCACGTCGCGGCAGATCCTGCCGATGACCACCGCGAGCTCGCCCTCGTAGTGCACCTCCGAGGACTGCCGCGGGTGGAACACCGGGTCCCCCGGCCCGACCACGGACGTGTTCGGCTTGAGGAACATCAGCGGCTCCTCTGGCACGTCTCCGCCCATCTCTGCCGCGTGGGCGACGTAGTTCTTGCCGATCCCGACGACCTTGCTGCGTGGCAGGACCGGTGCCAGCAGCCGCACATCCGCCAGGGCGACCTCGGTGTCGGTGAGCTGGACGCCGACGTAGAGCGGGTCGCCGGCGAGCGCCACGATCCGCGCGTCGTCGGCGGGGATGCCGAGCTCGTCGACGTCACCGGTCACGACGCCGTACTGCGGTTCGTCCCCGGTCGTGAACCTCGCGATGCGCACCTCTGGAGCCTACCGGCGCCCAGGCACCCCACCGGTGCCTACCCTGGTGCCTGTGGGAACCGCGCGCGAGGAGGCCGTCATCCTCGACGAGGCGACCTGGACCGCGAGGCGGGTGGCCCACGAGCAGCGCGTGGAGCCGTGGGTGCGAGCGCACCTGGAGCGGCGTCGGGGCGGCGTCGCGCACCCGGTCGAGGACTTCCTGTTCACCTACTACTCCCACAGCCCGACGGCGCTGCGCCGCTGGCATCCCGGCTACGGCGTCGGGCTGGCCGGCGGACCTGAGTACGCCGGCCGCAGGGGGTACTCCGTCGCGGACGGCGTGCGGCAGGTGGCAGCGGTGACCCGCGAGCACCTCGAAGCCAAGCGTCCACTGGTCAGCGCCGTGCACGACCTCCTGTCGGCGACGGCGGCGCGGCCCGCGCAGCTGGGCTGCCTCGGGCTCCACGAGTGGGCGATGGTCTACCGCCAGGCCCCCCAGGACCTCCGGCACCGCTCGTGGGCGCTGCGCCTGGGCGCCGCCGGCACCGACCGCGTCGTCGAGTCGCACCGGATCACCTGCTCGCACTTCGACGCCTTCCGGTTCTTCACCGAGGCGGCGCGCCCGCGCAACAGCCTGCAGCCGCGCAGCGACGACCGGCCGGCTCTCGAGCAGCCCGGTTGCCTGCACGCCGGGATGGACCTCTACAAGCACGCCTACCGGCTCGTGCCCCTCGTCGGCTCCGAGCTGGTCGCGGACTGCTTCGAGCTGGCGCGCGAGATCCGGGTCCTCGACATGCGCGCCTCGCCGTACGACCTGTCGGGCCTGGGCTACGACCCGGTCGAGATCGAGACCGTCCGGGGCCGGCAGCAGTACGTCGAGGCGCAGCGCTCCTTCGCCGAGCGCAGCGCCCCCCTGCGCTCGCGGCTGGTGGCCGAGTGCGAGCGGCTGCTGCCCCTCTGAGG
>JAWWPF010000072.1:0-6247 GCA_033850795.1 Nocardioidaceae bacterium
CCAGGTCCGGTCCGCCGCGGCGCGCTCCACCGGGGTCCGGTCGTCGATCTCCTCCATCCGGCCGGCCAGACCGCGCCCGGACACGACGTCGAAGACGCTGAGCACTTCCGCGGCCTCGTCGGAGCCCGTCTCATCCTCGATGTCGGTCGACCGCGACCCCTGCGCGATCGCGAGCACACCGGCGGCGTAGTCCTCCAGCTCGAGCCGCTCGGCCTCGGCCGCCCGCGCCAGCGCTTCGGCGGCGTAGTCCGGCAGGTACCCGAGCAGTTCGGCGGCCTCGTCGAGCAACGGCACGTCGGCGTCGCTCCAGCCCGTCCCCCGCGTCCGCACCAGCAGCGCCAGTTCGGCCCCGGGAAGCTCCGGCGCGGCGGCCGCGATCCGGTCCGGGTCGGCGAACAGCCCGCCGATCAGTTCCTCCGGCGTCAGCCAGGGCCAGACGGACTCGACCGCGGCGAGCACCGCCGGCTCCTCGGCCAGCTCGCGGCGCAGATCGGCCTGGTCGTGCTCATCGAGCAGGTTCTGACCGCCGCGGGGGTCCGCGCCGACCTGGGCCACGTAGTGCTTGGCCAGGGCGTCGATGAGCCGGCGCTGGACCCCGGGTCGGGCCTCGTTGTGCAGCCGTCCGCCGCGCCGGGCCGAGTCGGCGATCCGGCGGCACGTGCGCGCGTCGACCGTCAGGTCGTAGCCGAGGTGACGCACCCGCAGCCCCTCCGCCTGGGGCTCCTGCCGCCCGCGCAGCGCGGCGGCCACCACGGCGGCCATCTCCCGCCGGCCCTTCAGCTCGGCGGCCGCGGGGCTCTCGGTCAGCGTCGGCTCGAGGTCCGGGATCAGGCCACCGATGCTGCGCAGCAGGACGTCGGTCTCCCCGAGGCTGGGCAGCACCTGGCCGATGTAGTCGCAGAAGGTCGGGCTGGGCCCGATCACCAGCACGACGCGGCGGGCCAGCACCTCGCGGTGCGCGTAGAGCAGGTAGGCCGCGCGGTGCAGGGCGACCGCCGTCTTGCCGGTGCCGGGCCCGCCGGCCACGACGAGCACACCCTGCCGCTCGGCGCGGATGATCCGGTCCTGCTCGGCCTGGATGGTCTCGACCACGTCTCCCATCCGCCCGGTGCGGGCCGCGGACAGCGCGGACAGCAGCGCGGCCTCGCCGACCAGTTCGCCGGTCCAGCGTTCCGCGGCGTCGGCGTCGAAGATCTCGTCCGAGACGCTGGTCACAGTGCGGCCCGAGGTGGCGATCCGGCGGCGCCGGCCGACGCCGCCCGGCTCGACGGCGGTCGCGAGATAGAACGGCTGGGCGGCGGGGGCGCGCCAGTCGAGCAGCAGCGGTTCCTCGACGGCGCCCTCGGGGTGCTGCAGGCCGACCCGTCCGACGTAGCGCGTCGGACCCTCGGTCAGGTCGAGCCGGCCGAAGCACAGCCCGCGGGCGGCCGCGTCCAGCGCCGCGAGCCGCTGCGCGTGCAGGGCGTTGAAGGCGTCCCGCTCGACCGCGGCCTGCGGCGTGTTGCCCGCTTTGCGCTCGACGGCGCGACGGCGGTTGGCGGCGTCGTCGCGCACCTCCTCGAGGCGGTCGTAGAGCATCGAGACGTACGCCTGCTCCTTGGCGACCTCGACCTCCGCGACCGCGCGTTCTCCTGCCACGCCACCCCTTCGTCGACCGGACCTGCCCGTGCGAGCAGAACGTCCAAGTCTAGGGCGTGGCGCCGGACGGCGCGGAGGGGAAGATCCCACCGGGTGACGGGGTTGCCCCGGAGTGTCCCGGAACCGTGCGAGCATGACGCCGCGATGCGAGCTCTGATCCGTCGGCGGGCGGCCGCGTCCGAGCTGCCCCGCGAGGTGTGGGTGCTCGCGGCCGTTGCGTTCTCGGTGGCCCTCGGGTTCGGCATCGTCGCCCCCGTCATCCCGATCTTCGCCCGGCACTTCGGCGTCGGCGAGACGGCCGCCGGATTCGTCATCTCCGCGTTCGCGTTCATGCGGTTGTGCTTCAGCCCGGCCGGCGGCGCCCTGGTCAACCGGTTCGGCGAGCGCGTGATCATGGCGACCGGCATCGGGATCGTCGCGGTCTCCAGTTTTCTCACCGGGTTGGCGCAGAACTACGAGCAGATGCTGGCGCTGCGCGGCGTCGGCGGCGTCGGCTCGGTGATGTTCAGCGTCTCGGCGCAGAGCCTGATGCTGCGCTCGGTCCCGACGAGCATGCGCGGGCAGGCCAGCAGCCGGTACTACGGCGGGTTCCTGCTCGGCGGCCTCACCGGTCCGGCGCTGGGCGGGGTGCTCGGCGGAATTTCCCTGCGGCTGCCCTTCTTCCTCTACGCGGGCACGCTCACCGTCGCCGGGACCATCGCCATGGTGTTCCTGCACCGCTCGGAGCGGACGGAGACGACCGCGACCGAGATCGTCCCGGTGACCACGCTGCGGACGGCCCTGAAGGACAAGGCCTACCAGGCCGCCCTCGCCGTCAACGGCGGAACCGGGTGGGCCATCTTCGGCATCCGCAGCTCGTTGATCCCGCTGTTCGTCGTCGAGGCGCTGCACCGCGGCACGCTCTGGGTCGGTCTGGGCCTGCTGGTCGGCTCGATCACCGACGTGATCCTGCTGCAGAAGACCGGGAAGCTCTCGGACTCGATCGGTCGCCGTCCGATGCTGCTCGCCGGTACGGCGCTGGGCGGCACGGGCGCGCTCCTGCTCGCGTTCGCCCCGCACCTGCCCGCCTACCTGCTCGCGATGGCGATCATCGGCGCGGCCTCGTCGTGCCTGTCCGTGGGCCCATCGGCGGTCGTCGGTGACGTGGTGCAGGGGCGCGGCGGAACCGTCGTGTCCACCTTCGGGATGGCGAGTGATCTCGGCGCGGTGATCGGCCCGATCGTCGCCGGAGCGCTGGCCGAGCACGTCTCGTTCCGGGCGGCGTTTCTCTCGACCGCGTTGGTGCTCAGCATCGGCTTTGCGATGGCGCTGCGGATGCCCGAGACCGTGCACCGCGGCAACGCCAAGCTGGATCTGCGCGAAACGGGGCCGAGCGAGGGTCAGCCGGACGGGCCGCCGAACTCCGCCGAGGCGGAGGTCCGCAACGACTCAGCGGTCCAGTAGTCCACGATCGTTCTCGCCAGGGCCTGGGCGGCGCGGGACTCAGCCCAGCGCCCGGCGCAGGTCGGCGAGAAGATCATCGACGTCCTCGATCCCGACGGACAACCGCACGAGATCTGACGGCACCTCAAGCGGCGAGCCCGCGACCGACGCGTGGGTCATCCGGCCCGGGTGTTCGATCAGCGACTCCACCCCGCCGAGGGATTCCCCGAGGGTGAACAGCTTCGCCCGTTCGCAGACCGCGAGCGCATCGGACTCCCCGCCGACGACGCGGAAGGAGATCATGCCGCCGAAGTCGCGCATCTGCTTGGCGGCGATTTCGTGCCCGGGGTGCTCGGGCAGGCCTGGGTAGAACACGTGGGTCACGTTGCGGTGCCCCCTCAGCAGCTCGACGAGGGCGGCCGCGTTCGCGCAGTGCCGTTCCATCCGCACCGCGAGGGTCTTGATGCCGCGCAGCACCAACCACGCGTCGAACGGTCCGGCCACCCCGCCGATCGCGTTCTGGTGGTAGGCCAGCTCCTCGCCCAGCCCGGCGTCGGCGGCCACCAACGCCCCGCCGACCACGTCGGAGTGCCCGCCCAGGTATTTCGTCGTCGAGTGCATGACGATGTCCGCGCCGAGCGCGAGTGGCTGCTGCAGATAGGGCGAAGCGAAGGTGTTGTCGACGGCCAGGATGGCGCCCGCGTCGTGGGCGAGTTCGGCGAGGGCGGCGATGTCCGCGATGCCCAGCAGCGGATTGGTCGGGGTCTCGCACCAGATCAGCTTGGTGGTGGGCCGCATCGCGGCGCGGACCGCGTCCAGGTTGCCCAGCGGCACCGGGGTGTACTCCAGCCCCCAGCGGGCGTGCACCCGAGCGAAGAGGCGATAGGTGCCGCCGTAGGCGTCGCCCGGGATCAGCACGTGGTCACCGGGGCCGCACACGGTGCGGAGCAACGTGTCGGTGGCCGCCAGGCCGGAGGCGAACGCCATCCCCCGCGAGCCGCCCTCCAGTGCGGCGAGGCACTCCTCGAGCGCGGTGCGGGTCGGGTTGGCGCTGCGGCTGTACTCGTAGCCCCCGCGCAGCCCGCCGACCCCGTCCTGCTTGTAGGTGGAGACCGCGTAGATCGGCGGCACCACCGCGCCGGTGCTCGGGTCGGGTTCCTGCCCGGCGTGGATGGCGCGGGTCGCGAAGCCGGAGTCGGCCCACTGGTCAGCAGAGTCAGCCATGCGCGCCACGCTAGTGCGCCGCGACTCGCCGCTCTGAGCACCGCGGGTCCCGCAGCCGCCGGGGACGTGGACCACGAGGGAAGCGGCGACGACCTCTGCACCGCGCCGCGGCCAACAGTGGCCGCGTCGACCACCGCCCGGCCGGCGCCGCGGTAAACCTCCCTTTGCCCGCCGTTTGCCCGCGTTTGAGGTGGGCAGGCCTGAGGTGAACGCCGCCCAGTGGGGCGGCCGCGACACGGAGGGCCGCCCATGAATCTCGGCGGGGGAATCGTCCTCGTAGCCGTAGGAGCGATCCTGGCGTTCGCCGTGAACCACCCGGGGGGGACCCTCGACATCTCGGTCGTGGGCTGGATCCTGATGGCAACTGGCGGCGTCGTCATCCGGTTGGACCTGTTGGGGTTCTCACCGCGTCGTCGCGCCATCGTCGTGACTTCGGCCGTCACGAAGGGGCGCCTCTCCAGCGCTCGCGGCGCACCTCTCATGACGCGGGCACCGATCGCCGGCACAGAATGGCCGGCCCGGTCGGATCGCGAAGGCGCAGGGCACGTTCGCGGCGCCGCGGAACAACCGTGGGCCGGGGACGTAAGCCCCCCGTAACCGGCGCGGGCGGAACAGCGCCGAACCGGGCAGAGTTGACCCCGGCGTCGGATCCTTCCGACTCCTCGAGGAGGTCAGCATGCTGTTCGGTCGCGGCGCGAAGCAGACGATGGTCACGCCCGAGGACGCGCTGCCCGGCCGGGCTTCGCGTCCCTATCCGGTGCCGGAGCGGCACGCGGTCAACGGCAACCCGCTCGAGGGGCCGTATCCGGACGGGATCGAGGTCGCGATCTTCGGCCTGGGCTGCTTCTGGGGCGCGGAGCGCAAGTTCTGGCAGACCGACGGCGTCTGGGTCACCGCTGCCGGGTACACCGGCGGGTTCACCCCGAACCCCACGTACGAGGAGACCTGCACTGCGCGTACCGGCCACACCGAAGCCGTGCTCGTCGCCTTCGACCCGTCACAGGTCTCCTACGCCGACCTCCTGGTGAAGTTCTGGGAGATGCACGACCCCACCACCCCGAACCGGCAGGGCAACGACATCGGGACCCAGTACCGGTCCGGCATCTACACCACGACCGAGGAGCAGGCCAAGATCGCCCAGGAGTCGGCCGATATCTACCAGGGCGCACTCACCAAGGCCGGCCTTGGTCCGATCACCACCGAGATCGCCCCGGCCGGCGAGTTCTACTTCGCCGAGGACTACCACCAGCAGTACCTCTTCAAGGTCCCCCACGGCTACGACTGCCACTCCGAGACCGGAGTGAAGTTCCCTCGAGACTGACGGATCGTCACCAGGACGGTCGAGGTCGTCACGACCGCACCGCGGCCCGGGTGACCTTTCGCGGTGCGCGGGGATCCGCCTGCCCGGCAGCCCTTGGCCCGCAACGCTGAGCGCGGGCTCGTTCGCCCTCGGCGACAAGCGCGCTGCGGTGCGTACACGCCGGACAGGAGCTGCTGGTGATCGACCTGCGCCACCGTCCACACCCCCGGGTTGTGCTCCAGGTCTCACGCCCGGAGTCTCGCGCTGCAGACCGACGCGTTGCGCGAATAGAGCGCCCATCGCGTGTTTCCGTCTCCCCGGCGCGGGCAGAAACTCTCCGTACGCCGCTCGCTCCGAGCGGCAATTGACGGAGAGGGGGCCGATATGGGTATTGGTGTCGGCATTTTCCTGATCGCTGTGGGGGCAATCCTGGCTTTCGCCGTGGACTACTCGGCGAACAACGTGGACATCTCTGCCGTGGGCTGGATCCTGATGGCCGCCGGGGCCGTCGGCATCCTGCTGGACCTGATCGTGTTCGCCCCGCGGCGTCGCGTGGTCGGCCGGCCGGGCGCCGTGGTCGAGGAGCGTCGCGTGTACGAGGACGACTCGCGCTACTAAGCCGGCAACCCACCGCCGGCGCACAAGCACGGCACAGCCCCCGAC